>CAZPZZ010000009.1:25563-55451 GCA_964591245.1 uncultured Vicinamibacteraceae bacterium
ATTCAGACAGTCTCGATATCGAGATGTCGAGCGTCGAGACACTCGTGAAGTACGAAGGTTATCTGCGGCGGCAGGCCGCGGCAGTGTCCCGTCGTGAGCGGGACGAACGTCGGAGAATTCCAGAGGCGTTTCCCTTCAGTTCGGTGCCTGGGTTGTCTCGGGAGGTTGTGGCCCGGCTGACGGAAGTCGCGCCGATCACGCTCGGGCAAGCCGGACGGATACCCGGTGTCACTCCCGCCGCTGTTGCGGTGTTGGGTGCGTATGTGAAGCGGTGGGGAAAGATGAAGACCGCGCCCTGCGAGGCACCAGGGTAATGTCAGAGCGAGGTCTGGAAGACCGTATCGCGCGACGCGCGGCGGGACATGGAATCGATCTTGATGATCTGCAAGTCACTGCGCTCGCTGATTACGTGTCGCTACTCGAGCGGTGGAATCGCCGCATGAATCTGACAACACTGAACGACAGTAATGAAGGTTTGGACCGACTTGTCATGGAGCCCATCCGCGCCGTGCAGCATCTTCCGTCACTTACAGTAACGATGCTTGACATTGGCTCAGGGGGAGGCTCGCCCGCAGTGCCGATGAAGTTGATGAGGCCTGCCCTTAGTCTCCGTATGGTGGAGTCCAAAACGCGGAAGGCCGCGTTCTTGCGCGATGTCGTGCGTCAACTTGCACTCGACCAGACAGTTGTCGAGTGTTGTCGGTATGAAGAACTACTCACCCGGCCGGATCTGCGTGAAACAGGCGATGTCATAACCATCCGTGCCGTGCGCGTCGACAACGGTGAACTGCAGAAGTTGCAAGTGTTACTGCGTAGTGGCGGTTCCATATTTCTTTTTGGTGGCGGCGCCGAGGGTGATTCTTGCGATTTGGCGCTCCCTCCGCTCCGGTGGGGGGCGTCCCATGTCTTGTTACGATCCCATGGAAGCCGTCTCGATGTTTTAATAAAAAGCGAATAAAAAACAAAAATATATGTTCCACGTGGAACAGTGAGAATTATTAGTGTGGTGTTATTTTGCTGATCGGGAATGAAACAACAGCGCTGCAGATGCCAAACGAATACTTTGGTGATAGCAGATTAAGCTGAATCGTTTTTGTCGAATACGGTTTGATAGACAAGATTTACTGCCTCTCCAAACAGCTAGTCTCGACTGCAACGTCCCCTCGCGTTTCTCGCACCATCTACTTCTGTTTTCGAGCTCCTAGTGTCAGTTGGTAATCTGTTTATGGTCAGACAGGTTTCGACGTCTCTCGGCGAAGTAATTCAATTTTGTAGAGAATCGTAATCAACGCAAGACCTGGAGTTTCATCTCATGCGGTATGTCGAGCCGTCTGACAACGAGCGGTTCTCATGTCGTGGCGATAACTGGCGAGATATTTGTTGGGTCCGGTTGGTTCAACCGGTTCTTGGAATGTCTCATCTGGTCTTGCCTAAAAAAGTTCCGTCCTGGTGCGCCGGCCGCGACCAGAAAAGGTGTGACTTTCTACGCCGAGATACGCTTAGTCAGAGAGGATTCGCTTGTATGGGGTGCGCGAAGTTATAATTGTGTTCACGGCTGGGACGGTGCGGTCTGATGTTGTCTTGGCAGGGTTCGTATTGACGACGGGATTCGCTGGCTGGTTTGCCGTGAAATCTGATCGGATTATCCTGACAAGAGTCTGAAAACACCCCTATTCCGTAGAATCGCCACCTGCGAGTTCTTCACGCGGTTCTCGAGCGTGAAAATGTGACATTGGTCGGTCCTATTTCTCGTAATGATTTGGACCTCTTACCTGGGTATTCCGATTCTAGTGCTCAGGCATGCCTCCCCCTACGCTGTGCGGTCCCAAGCTGTCGCAGGAAAGTGCTTGCGGAATTGAACCAACGACACATTTACCGGAGATCATCTGTTTTGGGTTATGGGGGTAATGCGATGGGCCTCATGAAGGTTTCGCGTGGATGGCAGCCGCTATAGAGGTGACGTATTATGGGTATCTTCTTCAACCACCAAGAATATGTCACATCAGATGCAATTCCATTGCGCCATGGAAGTCGATATTTTCACGGGAAGCCAGAAAGAGATGCGTGCTTGTTGAGATTAACGGATGGCCTCATTGCTCTACTTGAATTCTATTTGTTTCCAAGGATAAGTGTTTTCTGAAGAATTTATTGCTTTGTAGTGAGGGTATTGTTCCACGTGGAACACATCAATGCTTGGAATATGGAAATTTTATCCAAGTGATGACTTGAATGTATTTGATCTGACCTATATCATGGTGGCAGATCCGTATTGTCGACAGCGAGCCACTATTTTGGTCTATTGACATAATATGGGTAAGGTCATCTCCATCGCCAATCAAAAAGGTGGTGTGGGTAAGACGACAACAGCCATCAACCTCGCCGCATCCCTTGCGCTGGGCGAGCAAAAAGTGCTTCTTGTTGATCTTGATCCCCAGTCGAACCTCACCAGCGGCCTCGGGTTAAAGGAAACAGCTCCTCCTGGGCGAACAATTTACGAAATGATGACCTCGAGCGAGCCGATTGCAGATCGGTCGTACGAGCTTGAGACCGGTGTGACCGGGTTGAGGCTGATTCCGGCCGACAGGAATCTGACCGGAGCTGAGGTCGAGATGGTCTCGTTGTCGGGACGGGAGAGCCGTATTCGACAGGCGTTGCACGAAGTTCGCAACCGGTACGACTATATTTTTATCGACACGCCCCCCTCGCTGGGACTGCTCACACTCAACGCCTTGGTCGCGGCCGACTCGGTGCTGATCCCATTGAACTGTGAGTATTTCGCACTGGAGGGGCTCGCTGAATTGATGTCAACGATGGCCAGGGTAAAGGCCGGGCTTAACCCGAGGTTAGAAATTGAAGGGGTGTTGTTGACGATGGCGGATTCGCGAACACGACTGGGTCAGCAGGTTGCTGGAGAGGTGCGCGACCATTTCAAGGACAAGGTATATCGCACCAGTATTCCGCGAAATATTCGTCTCGGTGAGGCTCCTAGCCACGGTGTTCCCGCGATCTTGTACGATGTGCGTTCCACCGGGGCCAAGGCGTATTTGTCCCTTGCGAGAGAGATCCTCGACCAGACCGCCCCACCGCATGTGACCAACGTCAGAAATAGGAGCGTGTCCTAGTGCGCGAGTCCACTATGACAATGCCCGGAGTGAGCCTTATGGCGAAAACCAGACAGGCGCTCGGCCGTGGACTGAGTGCGCTGATTCCCGAGACAGAACCACAGCCAGTAGAGGTAGAGCATCCCACAGACGTCGATCTGGATCTTCTGACTCCCAATCGTTTCCAGCCTCGCACTGTGCTCGACGAGCCGAAGCTAGAGGAACTCGCCCGTTCTGTGCGGAGCAGTGGCATCATTCAACCGATTGTCGTCAGGAGTGTGGACGGTGATCGTTTTGAAATCGTTGCGGGGGAGCGACGCTGGCGTGCAGCTCAACGGGCAGGATTGTTGCGTGTTCCGGTAGTCGTGCGTGACATTCCTGACGATAAGCTCCTGGAAATTGCTCTGGTTGAAAATCTGCAGCGCGAGAATCTCAATCCAATCGAGGTGGCAGAGGCGTACCAACGGCTGGTAGATGACTATAGTTTGACCCAGGAAGAGGTCGCCACGGCTGTAGGAAAAGATCGGGCTACTGTTTCTAACTATATGCGTCTAATAAATTTACCTCAAGAGGTCCAAGGCGATGTTGCGGGGGGCGTACTGGCGATGGGGCATGCCAGGGCGCTACTGGGGTTGGACGATCGTAAAGCCCAACTCAGGGCCGCGCGCGAGGTTGTGACACGCGGGCTCTCGGTGCGGGAGACTGAAAGCCTGGTCAAGCAGCTGGGGCGTCCGCCCATGTCTCGAGAGACCAGCGAGAAAGAGCCGGAACCGGTCGACGTGCACACGCAAGACGCCCAGGATCGTTTGCGGGTCTCGCTCGGCACCCGCGTGAAGATTGTCCGGAGGGGTAAAAGAGGGAGAATCGAAATAGAGTTCGGTTCTGAAAACGAGTTGCAGCGTCTTTTTGAGCAGCTCACTGCGTCATAGTGAGCTTGCTGAGAGTCGCGGGCGGATGTTAGAATGGTTCGTTTGGCCCGCTCAGGCTGGGCGCAGCCTGTGTACTTCTGTCGCCACGCCACTCAATAGGCCACCAGACACTTATGACGAACCGTACCGCGGCCGCGCGCTACGCACGCGCGCTCTTCGATGTTGCTGTTAAAGACCACGATCTCCAAGAGGTCGAGGCAAGCCTTGCCCAGTTCCAAGGGCTCGTCACGGGGCACAACACCCTGACGCAGGTGTTTCATAATCCGGCCATACCAGCCCAACGTAAACGGGCCATCGTCGTCGAGCTGCTCGGACAGCTTCCCTCAGTGGCAATACCGGTATCGAGATTGCTGACGCTGCTTGCGGAACGGGACCGCCTCGTCCTGCTTGCCGACGTTGTCCAGGCATTTCGTGTCCGTCTTCTCAAGCACCAGGGGATTGTCGAAGCGGAGGTCGTCACTGCTGAGCCCTTGTCTCCCGAACAGACTGCACAGGTTGAGCGAAAACTTGCGGATGCGAGCGGGTGCCAAATTAGACTGAAAAGCAGCGTCGATCCCGAGATACTGGGCGGCATCGTCGCGCGGTTCGGCGGGACCGTGTATGACGGCAGTGTGGCTAATCATTTTCAGCGCCTACGGACTTCTTTGCTTGGGTGACGATCTCACCTGTCGACTGACGCGCTGCAGACGAGCATCTCCTGGCAGAGGACGGAAATTCTGATGACCATCAAAGCGGACGAAATTACAAAGATCATTCGCGACCAGATCGGTGGCTACTCCCTCGATGTGGACGTCGCTGAAGTCGGCACCGTCGTGTCAGTGGGCGACGGTATCGCTCAGGTGCACGGCATCGAGAACGTTATGGCAACCGAGATGCTCGAGTTTCCGCATGGCATCTTCGGAATGGCATTGAATCTGGAGGAAGAGAGCGTTGGTGCGGTCTTGCTGGGACAGAGCACCGAGATCAAGGAAGGTGATACGGTCAAGCGGACGGGACGGATCATCTCGGTTCCGGTCGGAGAAGCGTTGCTGGGCCGCGTGGTCAATGCGCTCGGTCAACCCATCGATGGGAAGGGCCCGATTGCTACCGCCGAAACGTCTCCAGTAGAAAAGATCGCTCCGGGCGTGGTTGACCGGCAGAGTGTGAAAATCCCGTTACAGACTGGCCTTAAGGCTATCGACACGATGGTCCCGATCGGTCGCGGACAGCGGGAGCTCATCATCGGTGACCGGCAGACGGGCAAGACGGCGGTGGCGATCGACACCATTCTCAACCAGCGTGGTAATGACGTCATTTGCATCTACAACGCGATTGGTCAGAAGCAATCGACGATCGCCCAGGTAGTCAAGACGCTCGAGGATGCCGGCGCGATGGAGTTCACGATCGTCGTCGCGGCTCCGGCATCAGCTCCTGCGCCGTTGCTTTTCATCAGTCCCTACTCCGCGTGTAGCATGGGCGAATATTTTCGCGACAAGGGCCAGCATGCGCTGTGCATCTATGACGACCTTTCGAAACATGCGCAGGCGTACCGCGAAATCTCCCTCCTCCTTCGTCGCCCGCCGGGCCGCGAAGCTTATCCTGGAGACGTGTTCTATCTGCACTCAAGGTTGCTCGAGCGGGCGGCTATGATGCGTGATGAACTCGGGGCCGGGTCGTTGACAGCATTACCCGTTATCGAGACCCAGGCTGGTGACCTCTCGGCCTACATTCCGACCAATGTCATCTCGATCACCGACGGACAGATTTTCTTGGAGTCAGACCTTTTCCACCAAGGTGTGCGCCCCGCTATCAATGTTGGCAACTCGGTGTCACGAGTCGGTGGTTCCGCTCAGGTGAAGGCGATGCGCCAGGTAGCCGGAACCCTGCGTCTAGACTTGGCCCAGTATCGCGAACTGGCGGCGTTTGCGCAGATGGCAAGCGATCTGGACAAGGCAACTCAGGATCAGCTGAACCGAGGTAAGCGTCTCGTTGAGGTGTTGAAGCAGCCGCAGTATCAGCCTCTTGTAGTCGAGCGGCAGGTGCTCATTGTCTATGCTGGCACCAATGGATTCCTCGACGAGGTGAATGAGACTGATTGCCGGGACTACGAGGTCGAATTGTATGAGTTTGTCGAAGGTCGGGAGCCCGCATTGTTTTCCGATCTCGCGGCGAAGAAGACGATCGATGATGCCCTGAAGGAGCGTATCGAGTTCGTGCTCAAGGATTTCACGGAACAATTCCTGGCGGGACGCAAAACCGCCGCTGCATAGATCGCGAGTTTCCATCGCTACTGTTTCAAGCGAGAGTTAATCAGTGCCGTCTCTACTCGATCTTCGTAGGCGCATTCGTGCGGTCAAGTCGACGCAAAAAATCACCAAGGCGATGAAGGCGATCTCTGCGTCGCGGCTCAGAAGGGCGCAGGACCGGATGATGGGGGCGCGTCCCTTCGCAGACAGAATGGAACGCGTACTTGGTGGTCTGGCGGCGAAAGTCGATACGACTGCGCATCCGCTGTTGAGTCGGCCTGATGGTGACGGGACAGAACTGCCCTCACTGCTAGTGGTGGTTACCGCGGACAAGGGGCTCTGCGGTGGGTTCAACGCGAATATCATCAAGAGAGCGGGCGGAATCATTACGGATGCGAATGGACCAGAGTTCTCGTTGGGATTGGTGGGGCGCAAGGGGCGCGACTTCTTCGAGAAACGCGGTTTTGATGTCCGATTCGAGCTGGTCCAAATTTTTAAATCGTTGAAGTACGCTCATGCCCAGGCGATCGCCAAGGAGGTCATTGCGGCGTTCACCGGTGGTGAGGTTGGCTCGGTTCAGGTGGTGTACAACGAGTTCACGAACGTGTTGCAGCAGCAGGTGGTCGTCAATCAGGTCCTGCCGATCAAAGCACTTTCTCCCGACATGGATGGGGGCGAGGTTCCTCCTGATTACCTGTATGAACCAGAGCCCGCCAAGATTTTTGACAGTTTGATTCCAAGATATGTGGAAGTACAGTTTTATCGGGCCTTGCTGGAGTCAGCCGCGTCAGAACACGCCGCTCGGCTCACGGCGATGGAGGCAGCGACGAACAATGCAACCGAGGTGATCGACAGTTTGACGCTCTACATGAACAAGGTCCGGCAAGCGAAGATTACGGGCGAGATCATCGAGATCGTGTCCGGAGCCGAAGCGCTCTAGACCACGCGGCAGTAGCAGGCGAAGCCGGGCTGTTTTCGGTTTCTAGGTAGGAACTCAGATCAAGAACTCACGCGAGTGTTGGAAAAGGCAATGGCGAACGAAGCAGCGGCGGAACAGCAAGTCGGTAAGGTCGTCCAGATCATTGGTCCGGTCATCGACGTTGAATTTGACGGGCATCTTCCCGCCATCTACAACGCGTTGCACGTCAAGTCGAGCGAGAGCGGGGTGGACATCGACATCATTGCCGAAGTAGCCCAGCATCTTGGCGAAAATCGAGTACGCGCGGTGGCGATGAAACCCACCGACGGTATGCAGCGCGGTGTGGCGGCGGTTGATCTCGGTCAACCCATTTCGGTGCCAGTGGGGCCTGAAGCGCTCGGTCGTGTGCTGAACGTCCTCGGCGAGCCTGTTGATTTCCCGGATCAACCCGTGGAGACGAAGGAGCGGTGGCCCATTCATCGGCCAGCTCCGAAATTGGAGGATCAGTCGACCGAGCAGCAGATGTTCGAGACTGGCATCAAGGTCATTGATCTTCTTGAGCCCTATGTACGCGGCGGGAAGATCGGGCTCTTTGGGGGAGCTGGCGTTGGCAAGACCGTCCTCATCATGGAGCTCATCAATAACATTGCCCTCAAACATGGCGGTGTGTCGGTTTTTGGTGGTGTTGGTGAGCGGACCCGTGAGGGAAACGACCTCTGGATGGAAATGCGCGAGAGCGGGGTCGTCAATATCGAGGAACGAGAGAAATCACGAGCTGCACTGATTTACGGGCAGATGACGGAGCCGCCCGGCGCGCGTCAGCGAGTCGGTTTGACTGCGTTGACCATTGCCGAGTACTTCCGGGACGCTGAGGGTAAGGATGTGCTCCTGTTTGTCGACAATATCTTCCGGTTCACCCAGGCTGGTTCAGAGGTCTCGGCGCTGCTCGGGCGCATGCCGTCAGCGGTTGGTTATCAACCAACGTTGGCGAGTGAGATGGGCGCCATGCAGGAGCGGATCACGTCGACCAAAGACGGGTCGATCACATCTGTTCAAGCGATCTACGTTCCCGCGGATGACTATACCGACCCGGCGCCGGCCACGACCTTCGCACACCTCGACGCGACGACTAACCTCTCGCGTACCTACGTGGAAAAGGGGATCTATCCGGCTGTTGATCCCCTGGCATCGACATCAAATATCCTCGATCCCAATGTCATTGGGGATGACCATTACAATACCGCGCGGGATGTCAAGCAGGTGCTCCAGCGATATAAGGATCTCCAAGACATCATTGCCATCCTCGGGATTGACGAGTTATCCGAAGAGGATAAGCTTGCGGTGGCCAGAGCCCGAAAGATCGAGAAATTTCTGTCGCAGCCATTCTTTGTGGCGACACAGTTCACCGGGCTTGAAGGGAAGTTCGTATCCATCGCTGACAGCATTCGCGGTTTCAGAGAGATTGTCGACGGCAAGCACGATGACCTGCCCGAACAAGCCTTCTACTTGGTGGGCGGCATCGACGAAGCTGTCGAGAAAGCCGAGAAGATGAAGAGCGAGGCGGCGTAAATGCCTCTTCCCGAATATCTGACGCTCGAGATCGTCACACCGGAGCGCGGTATCATCAGTCAACGGGTCGATGAGGTTCAGGTACCAGGCGCCGAAGGAGCGTTTGGGATTCTCCCGGGACATACGCCACTTCTGGCGACGCTGCAGGTTGGAGAACTGTGGTACCGCCGCGGCGAGGAAACGTCTTACGTTGCCGTGTCGTTTGGCTTTGCCGAGGTACAGCCAGATCGTGTCAGCATCCTCGCGCAGATGGCTGAGGAAGCTGAGGACATCGATGTAACACGCGCCGAGGCGGCTGAACTTCGCGCTCGCGGGCGTCTAGATGCCCCGGTTGTCGATATGGACGTGGAGCGTGCACGTCTGGCATTGTTGAAGTCTCTAACCCGGATCAGAGTGGCATCGAAAGGTCGCACAACGTAGTTCGACGAGTCCCGGAAACCGCCCGCCGGCTTGTCGTTTCAAGGTGAACAGAACGCCCTGGCAGCCTCGTCAGGCGTACGCGACACCAGCCTATGTTCGTTTCCTCTGCTTCGGCCACTGACACGGGACTGCGGCGGTCGATCAATGAGGATAGCCTCCTGGTTCGTGAGGATCTCGGCTGCTTCCTCGTGGCCGATGGGCTAGGAGGCCACGCCGCGGGAGAGGTGGCCTCGCGGACCGCCGTTGATGGCGTGGTGAAGTTTATCGAAGCCACAAGGGCCGGACCATCAGAGCAAACGTGGCCCGTACCGTTCGATCCCCAGCAAAGTATGAATGCGAATCGTCTGCGAGCCGGTTTTCAGATGGGGAACCGGCTCATCGCGAGACAGATCGCCTCATCCAGTGAACTGCGGGGAATGTCGACCACGGCAGTCGCGGTACTCCTGGATGAGGACGCCACCACGGGTACCCTCGCCCATGTGGGTGATAGCCGTGCTTATATGTTCCACGAGGGGCGGCTTGAACAACTGACCCGCGATCATTCCTGGGTGGAAGAGCAGATTCAGCTGGGGACATTGACCGAATCCGCCGCACTCCAGCATCCCTGGCGAAATGTTGTGACCCGGGCGATGTCCGGGACCGAAGATCTTGAAGTTGACCTGAAGGAAGTGTCGTTGGAACCAGGTAACCGGTTGCTGCTCTGCTCGGATGGACTCTCTTCGGTACTGAGCGACGAAGAAATTGCCGACCGATTGCGGCGAGAGAGTGACCTGAGCGATGCGTGTCGCTCCTTAATCCAGGGAGCTAACGACGGTGGTGGTCCCGACAACGTGACCGTGATTGTGCTGGATATCCATGCTCGCTAGTCTTGCCCAGCTTGTCCGGTATCGAGGGCTCATCCAGACACTGGTCTCGCGTGAGCTGAAAGCTCGCTACCGAGGATCAGTTCTGGGATTTTTCTGGTCCTTCATTAATCCCTTGTTGTTGCTCCTTGTCTATACCTTCGTCTTCACCGTGGTTATTCCTCGGGGGGAACTCGTTAACCTCGAGCCCTATGCGGTCTTTCTGTTTTGTGGCCTGTTACCGTGGACCTGGTTTTCGTCGTCTCTGAGCGAGTGTGCCAATGTGCTCATCCTTAACGGTAACCTCATCAAGAAGGTGATGTTCCCGGCAGAGGTACTACCGGTCGTGGCCGTCTTGTCCAATCTCGCTCACTTCCTCTTCGGTTTGCCGATTCTGATCGGTTTCTTGATCTTTTATTCGGTTCCGCTCAACCTGGCTGAGCTTATTTGGTTTCCGCTGGTCTTGGCCGTACAGTTCATCTTGACCCTGGGGCTTGGGATGGTGCTCGCGGCGCTGACAGTGCATTTCCGAGATATCAAGGATTTGCTCTCCAACCTCCTGACATTATGGTTTTTTGCCACGCCTATCATCTATCCCATGGCGCTCCTTCCACCTGAAGGCAAGGCGATCATGGACCTCAACCCGTTCGCCCACCTGGCGATTTCTTATCAGGAGATTCTGTTCTACGACGGTCCATTCGGGCACTGGAAGTGGCTTTTGATGTTAGGCGTTGCAGGAGTGGCACTCTTTGTCTTGGGGTATGGATTGTTCGATCGGTTGCGCGACTCATTTGCGGAAGAAGTGTGAGGAACTGAAGGACGAATGATGGCAGCGATCGAATTGGACCGCGTCACGAAGGTATATCGTCGTCACGGGCGCCGTCGACAGTTCGCCACGCTCAAGAGCGCGCTGCTTTCCGGTAGCCTCGTGAAAGACCTCCGGCCAGACGAGAAATTCAGTGCGTTGAACGGGGTATCGCTGAGCGTTCCCCGTGGTGCGTGCTTTGGGGTGATTGGTCGCAACGGTTCTGGCAAGAGTACCTTGCTGAAGTTGGTGGCTGGGATTACGAAGCCGACCAGTGGTGACGTCCGGATTCAAGGACGGATCTCCGCCCTGATTGAACTCGGGGCTGGATTCCATCCCGAAATCAGCGGGCGCGAGAATGTGTACATCAATGGCATCATGCTCGGGTTATCCCGCCGAGAAATTGCCGAACGGTTCCACGAAATTGTCGAGTTCGCCGAACTCGAGGACTTTATAGATGCGCCGGTCAAGACCTATTCCTCCGGTATGTACATGCGTCTCGGCTTCGCTGTTGCGGTCCACGTTGACCCAGAGATTCTGCTGGTAGATGAAGTTCTTGCTGTCGGCGATGAGGGATTCAGTCTCAAGTGTCTGGACAAGTTTGCCGAGTTCAAGCGCCGTGGAAAGACGATTTTGCTGGTGACGCACGGGTTGGGAATGGTGGAGCGGTTTTGCGACGATGCCGTCTGGTTAGACGGTGGTCGGAAGCGAGCCGTCGGCGACCCCAAGCGAATTGTCCAGCAATACCTGAGCGATGTCGAGCAGGCAGAAGACCAATTACTTGCCGCTGTGGACGCGAAAGCACAACAGATCACCGCAATCCAGACATCTGCGGAAACGGAACCTGAGTCAAGTGGCGAGCTTCCCGGAGGAGGAGCTGGTGACACGGCCTCCAGCAAGTCGAATGTGGACCGAACAGACGATGCTCCCCCGGACGACATGTTTACAGCAGGGGAAGGGCGTTGGGGGTCGGGTACGGTCAGGATCGATCAAGTGACGCTTGAAGGTGAGCATGGTGCCGCCCATGTATTTCACTCCGGTGAACCAATGACCATTCGCATGGAGGTCAGTGCCGACCGGGCGGTTGATGATTTCCATTTCGGGATCAGTATCTTCAGCACAGAGGGAGAGTGCTGCTACGGGACTAATACGTTCATTGAGAAATTTGCCTCCGAGGCATTCGAAGGTACTGGTCAGGTGGCGTTCGAAATTGCACGACTGGATCTCGTAGAGGGGACCTACAAACTTGATGTGGCAGTTCACAAACGCGACGGCTTTTCCTACGACTACCATCGATTGCTGTACACCTTTAGGGTGAAGTCGCGTATCAAAGATGTCGGAATCTACCGCCCTCGGCACATCTGGCACTTCAGCGAGAATCTACAATTCACGCGTGACCGCGAGGCGCGTGACAAGGGTGGGCAAGTGACCCCGGTCGTGGACTCACCTTCTGTGGACGCGGCGGCCCATCCTAAGGCTTGATCTTAGCGGCGGATGAGGAATCAACCGCTGTCATAAACCATGTCGCTGACCCTTCAGGCAGTGCTGAAGTCGGCGTCGACTCAACTTGGGTTCGGCGGCGTCATCTGCCCGCTTACGGGCCTCACCTCTTCGGCCAAAGGTTTTGCGGTGGCGGTAGCTGCCGTCGATACACCGGTTCTGGTGATCGTACCGACGGACGGCGAGGTTGAGCAGATGGTGGCCGACACCCGGTTCTTTCTGGCCGGTCTGACAGGGATTGCTGAAGATGAGCTGCGACATGGTGTCTTGCCATTTCCCTCCCACGACGTTGATCCCTATCGAGGCCTGACCCCGCACTTCGATGTGACCGCGGCTCGCGCCCGGGCCTTGCATGGACTGGCCGCCGGGCGGGCACGGGTCATTGTCGCCGCTGCCGCAGGACTACTACCGAAGCTCAGCGCGCCGGAACGACTTCTCACGGCGAGTTGTCGGCTCTCCGTTGGGTTGTTGATGGAACCGCCGGACCTGGGTGATCTGCTGGCGGATGCGGGTTTCACCCCAGGCGACCCGGTGGACGCTCATGGCGAATTTTGTCTTCGTGGCGGTGTCGTTGATTTTTTTCCAGCGGGTGACGCCGGGCCGATCCGCGTCGAATTTGCGGGAGACAGTCTCGAGTCACTTCGGCGTGTCGACCCGGCGACGCAACGGTCGAGCCGGACGCTCGACCAGACTGAGATTCTTCCTCTTCGGGAACTCTTCGAACTCTCTGGTGAGGGTACATCCACGGACGCCGGTGATCCAGACCGTTCTGCCTGGTTGCTCGACTACCTCGCCCATATTCCCAGGTGCCAGGTCTACCTTTCGGAATCAGACGCGTCACGGGCGATGGTCCGAAAACGGTCGGAGCAAGCGGCCACCAGCTATCTCGACGCAGAAAAACGTGGAGATCTGGCCCTGCCTCTCGAGCACTTGTTTGTGGAGGTTACGGCGCTAGAGCACTGGCTCGATTCCGCCGTGCACCTTGAGCAGCTCTGGGAAGATCAGGAGACAGCGGCAACCGTGCGGCACGTTAGTTGTCAACCGGTCCGCGAGTTTCATGGCCGACTGGGCGATTGGGCAGCCGAGATCGCGGAGGCGCAGACCCGGGGAGAAACAGCGCTTCTCGTCGCCAGTACGTCTGGCCGTGCCGAACGAGTGGTTGAGCTGCTGGGTGACCATGACGTTGTTGGTTTACAGGTCGATCACGCCGAAGAGATCCATGGTGCGGCGCTGCTCATTGCGACAGGTCAGCTCACCGCCGGCTTCCGGTTGCCTGACGCGGGACTTACCGTCTTCGCCGAATCGGATGTCTTCGATGAGGAAAGACGTATCCGAGATCGGCGGCCAGGACCGGCCCGCTCATTTCTATCCGATTTCCGCGACCTGAAAACCGGTGACCATGTGGTCCATGCCGATCATGGCGTCGGCAAGTTCGTCGGACTCACTCAAATTCCAGTTGGATTCGAGCAGCATGAGTTCATGGAGTTGCGTTATGCCGGGCAGAGCAAATTGTTCGTGCCGGTGCAGCAGATCGATCTCTTACAGAAATACAGCGGTGCCGGGAAGGCGACGCTGGATCGACTTGGCGGTACGTCCTGGGCCAAGACCAAGAAGAAGGTCAAACGGGCCGTGCGTGACATGGCTGAAGAGCTGCTCAAACTCTACGCCGCCCGTAAAGCGATGCCGGGGCACGCGTTCAGTTCCGACAGTCACTGGCATCGGGAATTTGACGATGCCTTCGCGTATCAACTCACGGAAGATCAGACCGCTGCGATTGAGGATATTCGACGGGACATGGAGTCCACGACTCCGATGGACCGACTGCTCTGCGGTGACGTCGGCTATGGCAAGACGGAAGTCGCGATGCGGGCGGCATTCAAGGCGGTTATGGATGGCAAGCAGGTGGGATTTCTGGCTCCGACGACGGTCCTCGCCTTCCAGCACTACAAGACGTTGTCAGACCGTTTCGCGGCATTTCCGATACAGATCGATCTTGTCAGTCGTTTTCGTACAAGGGGTGAGCAGAAAGAAACACTTACCGCGCTGGCGGAAGGGAAGGTGGACGTCATCGTCGGTACCCACCGACTACTGTCCAAAGACGTACGGTTTCACGATTTGGGATTGCTCATCGTCGATGAAGAGCAGCGTTTCGGTGTGGCGCACAAGGAGCGGATCAAACAAATTCGCAGGCGGGTTGACGTGCTGACGATGACGGCCACCCCCATCCCCCGTACGTTGAATATGTCGATCGTCGGGATACGTGACATGTCGGTCATCGAGACGCCACCGAAAGATCGGCAATCTATCCAGACCAATGTCGTCCGGTTCGATCATCAAGTTATTGCGAGAGCGATTCGCACTGAGCTCGAGCGGGGAGGGCAGGTCTATTTTCTCCACAGTCGGGTCACATCTATTTATGCCATGGGTGAATTTCTGACGAGACTGCTACCAGAGGCGCGGGTGGCGGTGGCGCATGGGCAAATGCGGGAGGGAGAGCTGGAACGCTGCATGATTGATTTCGTGCAGTACAAGTACGACGTGTTGCTGGCGACAACGATTATTGAGAACGGATTGGACATTCCGAACGCGAACACCATTATTGTGAACCATGCGGAGCGGTTTGGATTGGCGCAGCTGTACCAACTCCGAGGCAGGGTGGGACGCTCCGATCGCCGGGCCTACGCCTATTTGCTCGTGCCGCCCGAAGGTTCGTTGACCTCGGTCGCGCGCCAACGTCTTTCGGCAATCCGCGAGTTCAGCGACCTGGGTAGCGGTTTTCGTATCGCGGCTCTCGATCTCGAGATTCGCGGGGCCGGCAATCTCCTGGGTGGAGAGCAAAGTGGCCATATTGAATCCATTGGGTTCGATCTCTACGTCAAGCTGCTCGAAGAATCTGTGCGCGAGCTAAAAGGCGAAGAGCTGGATGACACCGCGCGTGCATCGGTCAACCTCAACGTCGATTTGAAGATTGACGAGCGCTATGTCGCTGATACCAATCAGCGCCTTATGATCTATCGCCGTGTGGCATCGGTGCGTTCTGAGAAGGAGCTCAGTGTGCTGCTCGATGAACTTGGTGACCGCTACGGCCCGATCCCATCTTCGGTGGCGACGTTGATTGAATACGGGCGGATCCGGCTTCTGGCGGACGAACTTGGTGTAGAGACAATCGACCGCAATGATCAACTGCTAGTCGTGAAGCTCGGGGCAACAACTCCTGTAGACCCAATGGAACTGGTCCGCTTCGTCGAACGACGCCAAGACGTGTTGTTGAAGCCTCCGGGAGTCTTATACGTCAATATTCGGGAGGATCGGGAGGCACAGCGTTCCACGGAAAATCAGTCTTGGTGGACCACGCGTGCTCGAAGCGGAGGTGTGGAGGCAGGTTTCTCGCGTACAGAGTTCCAACGTGCTACGCGCAATCGGAGCGGGGTGGCGGCGCTCTTGGACCAGGTCGGTAGTCTGCTGGTGGAGTTGAGTCGGCTTGGGGCGATAGAATCGTGAGGGTGTGTCTGGTTCCGGGCGAGTGCAATATGCCCTTGCGGGCCGGTTGGAACGATTTACGATGGCGTGGGACGAAACCCAGGAGGATTCTGGTGTTTGGTTCAGTACCGAATAACGGTTTCAAAGGGTGATAGGAATGCAGCAATCCCTGAAGGGAATGATGGTGGTCTGGATCGGCGTGATGACACTCTGTGCGGGACTTCTCTTTACCGCTCCGGCGACAGGACAGTCCCTTGTCTCCGGGACCCCTGGTGCGCTGGTTCTCCAGCGCATCTTGGTCACGGTCAATGGTGATCTCATTACGCAGACAGACCTGGAGCAGGCGCAGATCAACTGGTTGCGGGGGCGTCCGGTACCACCGCAGACGGATGAAGAGCTCGCGCGTGTCATCCAGGAGATCACTCCTGAGGTGATCACGAATGCTGTCGAGCAACTATTACTCGTACAGCGTGGTCGCGAGATGGGTTATGCGCTGAGTGATGAGCAGTTCGACGAGATCCTGGAAGGGATCAAAGAAGAAAACGACATGGATGACGAGGAGCTCGTGATGGCGCTGCAGCGTGACGAGGGCATGACACTTGCCGATCTCCGCGGAACGATGGAAGAGCAGATGCTTGTGGGTCAAGTGCAACAGGTGGAGGTCCTGGGACGGATCAACATGACCGATACCGAAGCCCGCGAGTACTATGACTCCAACCCAGACGAATTTACTGAACCGTCCACCGTGACTCTACGCGAACTTCTAGTGGCGGTTCGCAGCGGTGGAGGTACGTTTAACGTGGCCCGTGACAATCAAGCACGTGCGCGGGCAGAGGGTCTCCTGACACGCGCACAAAGTGGTGAAGACTTTACCCTTTTGGTGGAGGAGTTTTCTGATGCGGCCTCGAAAGCCAATGGTGGGGTGATCGGTCCGATCGACCTCAATGATCTGTCAGAGAACGTGCTGGAATGGATCGACGGGCTGGAGAGCGGCGATTTCAGCGCTGTGCAACGGACGCCAGCAGGTTATCAGATCTTGAAACTCGAAGAGTTCAAGGCGCCCGCTCCCGCGCCCTTCGAGGAGGTGCGTGAGGGGATCATCGATAGTGTCTTCAATGAACGCCGCTTAGAGGGGCTGACCGAATACCTCAGTGACCTGCGGGAGGAAGCCATTATCGAGTGGAAGGACGAAGGGCTCAACCAGATCTACGACCAATATGTCGAGGAGCGCGCGAGTCAGAGTGGCGGCTGAGCCGCGTTATGGACGCAGGTGTCGACACGTCGGTGACTCGCGCGTCTGGCCTCACCGACAGACTTGAGGAAGCCGATCCGTGGTTCGCAATCTGGACCCGTTCACGGCATGAGAAGGCCGTTCGCGATCAGCTCAGCCGTAAG
Organism: uncultured Vicinamibacteraceae bacterium; assembly: GCA_964591245.1. Taxonomy (GTDB): domain Bacteria; phylum Acidobacteriota; class Vicinamibacteria; order Vicinamibacterales; family UBA8438; genus CAZPZZ01. The sequence continues at coordinate 42,749 of CAZPZZ010000009.1, forward strand.
CGGGTCGAGGCGTTCCTACCGACGATCGAGCGCTGGAGTCGCTGGCAAGATCGCCGAAAGAAGATTGATTGGCCACTGTTCCCTGGTTACTGCTTCGTACGATTTGCCCGAGAGTCTCGATTGCGCGTTCTGAAGTGTTCCGGTGTGGTCGGCATTGTTTCTTTCAACGGTGAACCGGCGACGATTCCGGCGCACGAGATAGAAAGCATCCGTCGCCTTATCGCGACGGATCTGCGATATGACCCCTGTCCGCTGCTCAGCGAGGGCACAATGGTTGAAGTAGAACATGGGCCATTGAAGGGTGTCGTTGGGCGATTGATTCGGAAGGGTAGGCACGCACGTCTGGTCTTGGCCGTGAACCTTATTGGCCAGGGGGTCTCAGTCGAGGTTGACGCGGCAGATATCAAGGTCTACTGAATATGCAGAAAGAGGCATCGGTCGCGATCGGATCTGTCACGCTCAACTCACCGTTCGCGTTGGCACCCATGGCGGGCATGACGGACACGGCGTTCCGACGTCTGGTCAAGCGGCGCGGCGGGTGTGGACTCGTGGTGACAGAGATGGTCAGTTCTGAAGGGCTGGTACGTGGAATTGGCCGGACCCTTGAGTATGCAGAGTACACCGAGGAAGAACGACCGGTGTCGATTCAAATCTTTGGTGGCGATCCGGCCAAGATGGCCGCGGCTGCCCAGATTGTCGAAGGTATGGGCGCAGATATCGTTGATGTCAACATGGGCTGTCCGGTGCCCAAGATTGCAAAACACCAGGCCGGGTGCAGCTTGATGCGCACGCCAGAGCATGCCGCGAATGTTGTGGCGTCGATGACCCGCGCCGTGTCGATACCGGTAACCGTGAAGATGCGTTCGGGGTGGGACGATGATCAAGTAAATGCTCCGAGGGTTGCCAGGATGATGGAGCATGCTGGTGCTTCCGCACTTGCGGTGCACGGTCGCACTGCGGCTCAATCGTACCGGGGGCGCTCTGATTGGGGACTTATCGATGATGTGGCCCGAACGGTGTCGATTCCCGTATTCGGGAGCGGCGATTGCGTGGCCCCTGATGACTTGGTCGGTCGCATGCGAGAGACGGCTGTCGCAGGTGTGTTGGTCGGGCGTGGAGCATTGCGCAATCCTTGGATTTTCGAGCAGGCGCGCAGTGTGGGTGACGGTGGTGTTGCGCGTCCTGTGACGGCTGCTGAGCGCGGGCGGTTTTTACTTGCCTACCTTGAGCTACTCCTCAGTGAGGGAGCAGCTGAAGCGAACGGGTTTCGCCACACGGCGACAGGTGATCACCGTGTCAATTCTCGGCGGCGCAGTGCCAAGACCAGGGAACGATGGGTTATCAACAAATTGCGCGCTCTCGGCTCGTGGTACACCAAAGGCGTAGACAGTGGTTCCCGACTCAGGATTTCAATTAATCAGGCCGACTCTATCGATGAACTCAGAGCGATTATCTGTGGTTTCTTCGGAGTGCCGCTGCTAGAGAATGACGAGCGTCTGGACGTGTGGTGTAACGCGACGGGCAGCTGACGACGGGACCGTCGATTGCAGCCGGTAGCACTTTCAGGTGGCTGTCTGTTTCCGTTTGTAAAGGCGTGGCGCACCTGCCTTGTGACCCCAATTTAGGAGCTATCGCCCATGCCGAAGTTTATCGAAGGCCCAAGTGTTGTCCGGGCGACGGGGAATTTGCCGAAGCGGATTGAAGAATATACAGGCCGGGTGAACAGTGGTGATACAAGAGCCAGCGTCGCGCGCATGGTGTCGCCAGAAGGCTGGGTCGAGCCAGGTCAACGGCCCGAGTTTCAAGAGGTGACGGTGGTACTGCGGGGACTCGTGCGTGTCGAGTATGAGGGTGGCACGATGGATGTCCGTGCAGGGCAGGCGGTCGTGACCGAGCCGGGTGAATGGGTACGTTATGCGAGCCCAGAAAAAGGGGGGGCGGAATACGTGGCGGTCTGCTTACCGGCATTTTCACCGGACACGGTACACCGAGACGTCGGAGAGGAGCGCGGTCATGAAGGAAACGACGCGTAAGGCAAGGAACACCCTCAGGTATTGGGGAACGGGATTATTTTCGATCGTACTGTTGGTGCTGGTACTGTCCGGTTCCCTCACCCTGGCGGCGGCGGAGGCACCTTCCCCTCGTTGGGTTGATGATTTGACGCCGATCCCTGCAACGGCGTGGGATTACGAAATGGCGGCTCACCTCATCGAACGAGCTGGGTTCGGCGCGACGCCAGCCGAGATCGACCAGCTTGCCGCCATGAGCCCGGAGGTTGTGGTTGACCAGCTGATCAATTACGACGTGATACCCGACGAGGCACCGGCCTTCGAGCCTTCACCTATTTGGGATCCAGGCATGGATCCATTCCCGAAGAGCCGTGCGGACGCGGTGCGCATCGCTCGTGAGACGGGTGTTTCCATGGGAGTGCCGGTGCTGCCGGAAGGTGAATCACGGCGTCTCCAGCCTGTTGTCGACAAGTTCTTCTACGGCCTGCGCGCCAACGCTATCGAGACCCAGCGGTTGGCCACGTGGTTCGGAGAGCGGATGCTTACCACACGTCGGCCGCTGGAAGAGAAACTCACGCTGTTCTGGCATGGTCATTTCGCTACCGGCAATAGCAAAGTGCGTGACACCCGTCTGGTGCTGCAGCAGCACCAGATGCTTCGGGCCAATGCCGCTGGTAACTTCCGCGATCTGCTCATGGGCATCCTGATGGACCCCGCGATGCTCGTTTATCTCGACAATGGTGAGAACCGCAAGGGACATCCGAACGAAAACTTTGGACGCGAGCTGCTGGAGTTGTTCACGATGGGGGTGGGCAACTACACCGAGCATGATATCCGTGAAGCGTCTAGGGCGTTCACTGGCTGGACCAATGATGTCCTTGAGTATCGATTCGATGCGGCGTCACATGATGATGGAGACAAGACGTTTCTTGGCCGGACGGGGCCTTTCAATGGTGAGGACATCATCGACATCGTGCTCGACGCTCGTGTCACCGCTGAATTCATTGCGTCGAAGCTTTACCGGTTCTTTGTGCGGGAGGAGATTGACGATTCAACCAGGGTGAAATTGGGCTCTACGCTTCGTCAGGCCGACTACGAATTGCGCCCGCTGCTACGCCAAATCTTTCTTTCTCGAGACTTCTATAGTCCGGCCTCTGTCGCGAGACAGATTAAGACCCCTGTCCACCTGGTGGTGTCGACATATCGGAAGTTGGGATTGACAGCACTGCCGACCATTCCTGATTTCAACCGGTTGACAGCGACCCTAGGTCAGACGTTGTTCAATCCGCCCAACGTTGCCGGGTGGGCCGGTGGGCGCACCTGGATTACCCCGGCTTTGCTTTTCCAGCGTGGCAATCTTTTCCGTCAGGTGTTGTTTCCGGACGAGGATGGGTTCTGGGCACCTGACCGGGCCATCCCGGGGATCTACGCGCGTGTGGGACAGCGCCTTGAGCAGGGGATGAGTATCACGGCTGCCACGCAGGAGGGCGATGCCGAGTCGAGCCAGCTCGTTGATCGGGATGAGGACTATAACACCCGCTACGGCGGGTACCGGGGCTATGTCATGGCGTACGAACGCCTGCACCGTATCCCACGGGTAACCGCCGATCTGGATCTATCTGGGCTCGTCGCTGAGGTTGGTGCCTCAACGGTCGATGCGGTTGTCGATCACTTCGTTCGCCGTTTTCTCAGCGTACCTATCGCGACAGGGACTCGCGCACTCTTGGTGCAGCACCTACGTGATGATCTGGCGAGCGATCGGATCCCGCCCGCAGGTCCTCGGCTCGAACGTTCCCTGCGTTCCTTGCTCTACCTCGTGCTGAGCACTCCGGAGTACCAGCTCGCGTGAGCGGTTACACCATTTTGCGAACGGCCCTAAGGAGACCATGATGATCATTCGCCATCTCAACGGCTGTGGATGCTCGCGGCGTGACTTTCTCAGGAAAGGGCTATTGGGCATTGGGGTGGCCGGGGGGCTTCCCGGGCTGCTCGGTCAAACCTCGGCGGCGCTGACTGCCCAGGCACTGCAGGGCACCAGCACTGTAATCCACCCGGAGCGCATTCTCGTGGTCGTCGAACTCTCTGGAGGTAATGACGGATTGAACACCGTTGTGCCGTCTGGTGACGACGAGTACTACCGAGCGCGACCGAATTTGGGCATTCCAGAGGCCAGTACCCTTCCGATCGCAGACGGTTTCGGGTTCCATCCAGCCATGGTGGGATTTGAGCGGCTCTACAAGGACGGAATGATGGCGGTGGTGCATGGGTGTGGCTATGACAATCCAAGTTTGTCTCATTTTTCCTCAATGGGGTTCTGGCATACGGGTGTGCCCAACGGCGGTGAACCACTAGGATGGCTGGGACGTCTTGCTGATGGCGCCTATGACCACGATGCGCAAGGCAACAGAATCGTCAACATCGGTACCCGCCAATCACTGGCCGTGCAGGCCCGTCATCACCAGCCGCTCGTCTTCAATGATCCGAGGAGTTTTCGCCGTGACGGATCGCAGAGCGAGCGGCGTATGATTGAACAAATTCACTCGACGCTGACTGACAATGCAGAGCTTGAATTCCTCGCGTCGACTGCGGTCAACGCCAGGCAGAGTTCGACCCTGGTGCGCGAGGTCGCGGCCGGTTACAGCACTCCGATCGATTACGGCATTGGCGGGCTCTCACCGCAGCTTCGCCAGGTGGCAGCACTGATTGATGCGGCGATGCCGACCCGGCTGTACTACGTGAGCTACCAAGGAAATTCTTTCGACACGCACGTACATCAGGCCGATCCCCATGCCCGCTTGCTGGCGTACACAGCGGATGCGGTGCGGGGCTTCGTTACTGATCTGCAGAGGATCGGTCGCGCGGATGATGTCACCATCATGATGTTTACCGAGTTTGGCCGTCGTGTGGAAGAGAATGCTAGTCTCGGGACTGACCACGGTACGGCGACCCCGATGTTCGTTATTGGTCGTCAGGTCCAGGGAGGTTTGCACGGTCAACACCCAAGCTTGACCGATCTGGATGACGGGAATCTCAAGATGACCACCGACTTCCGGCGAGTCTATGCTTCTATGATCGATGGTTGGCTTGGGTTCAAGGAGAGCGAGTCTATTCTCAAAGGCTCGTTTGCCCCAATGGATCTTTTCGCGTAGAGCCAGTGGCAGGCGCAGAAACCGCCACGAGGTTGTACGTCAGGAAAAGAGAGTGTTCCCGTATTGTCTCAAGGTTTTAATCGCCGCACCTTCTCAACCAATGTTGTGCGTTTCAGTCCCAGCCGTTCCGCAGCGCGTTGACGGTTTCCACTCGTGTCATCAAGTGCCTGGCGAATCAATTGGCGTTCGATAGTGGCGATGTAGGTCGGCATGTCGAAACCGTCCTCAAGCACTGGCAGGAGGGGTAGCTCTTCCGCAGGGCGTGTCCGTTGGAGTTCGGGTGGGAGATCGCCGACGTCGATCTGGGGTCGGTTGCCGCCGAGTGCGAGGGCCCGTTCGATGGCGTTCTCAAGCTGTCGAATGTTACCCGGCCAATCGTAGGCCATCAGCCGGCGGATTGCTTCTTGTGTCAACGTGACCTCTCGGGTGGGGGCCTCCTCGTCGCTGAGCCGCCGGATGAAGTGTTGCACGAGCAGAGGGATGTCTTCGCGACGCTCGCGCAGCGGCGGTAAATAGACGGGAATGACGTTCAATCGATAGTACAGGTCTTCGCGAAATGCGCCATCTTGGACCAGCTGCGAGAGGTTGGCGTTTGTGGCCGCGATGATCCGGACGTCTATCTTGATGGTCCGGGTATCGCCGACGCGCTCGAGTTCTCGCTCCTGCAAGACTCGCAGCAGCTTGGCCTGCAGGCTGCTGCTCATCGTGCCGACCTCATCCAGAAAGAGCGTGCCCTGGTCCGCGGTCTCGAGCCGACCTTGCCGGGTGGTCACCGCGCCGGTGAACGCACCGCGGACATGACCAAATAATTCTGACTCGAGCAGGGTTTCCGGGACGGCGCTGCAGTTCAGGGCCACGAAACGATGGGTTCGTCGGGGACTGTTGTGATGCAGCGCTCGCGCCGCAAGCTCCTTGCCGGTACCGGTTTCTCCGGTGATCAGAACCGTGCTCGCACTTCGGGCTGCCGTTTCCAAGAGCTCGAACAGCTCCTGCATGCGTGAACTGTGTCCCACGAGTTCCTCGAACCGATAGCGCTCTTCGAGCTGTGACCGAAGGTACGCGTTTTCGGAGCGAAGTCGTCGTTGTTCGAGGGCTGAGGTCACGACGTGTAGCAGTTGGTCAATCTGAAACGGTTTGGTGATGAACTCGGACGCACCTTGTTTGATGGCATCTACGGCGTCTCGAACGGTGCCAAAGCCGGTCACGACGATGCCGACGATCTCGGGATATCGTTCGATCGCCGCGGAAAGAACCTCGGTGCCGTCAATGCCGGGCAAGCGTAGGTCGGTCAAAACCACGTCGAACGCGAACTCAGTGAGTTGCTCTAGTGCGGCCTCGCCGCTTTCAGCTTGTACGACCCGGTAGCCATGATCGGTTAACTGGGCCGCCGTCGTCTCCCGCAACGAGGCTTCGTCCTCGACCAGCAGCAGGTGGGTTTCTGCCCGGGGGGCTCCATCGTTTTGCGTGTTCATATCAATAGTGGCCTAATGGCCGGACCGCACACGGCCGATACCATTATTCGAGCCCGCTCCGAAGTGACTTCGTCTTGCCCTTTGCACTGGGCGGGCCAGATATGAGCCGCTGTGATGATAGTTGATAGGAAAACCATTTCGATCATGAAGGCCTGTGAGCTGGTTGGTGTTAGTCGACGGACTATCTACAATTGGATCTCAAGCGGAAAAGTAGAATATGTCCGAACCGCGGGTGGCTCCGTGCGTATCTTCGTTGACACCCTTTGGCGTGAGCCGGGGGCGGATGCACCGCAACTTCCGTCCGTGCAAACGAATCGGTAGCCAACCGACGCTTCATGGACCATTTAGATCCGCACCCCATTGCCCAGAACGGATAGTTTCAAGATGGACCAGACGACCGATCACGGTGCTCTTTTCCATCGGCTGAACAACCAACTCGGCATTATTCTCGCTAATGCTGAGCTTCTTGAGGCCAGACTCTCCGACGACACAAGTTCATCGCGCGCCGCCCAGATCGTGAGTAGCGCCGTTGAGGCAATCAGTGCCGCCCGGCACATTCGGGAATGCTTTCCTGACAAGTAGTGCGACTTTCCTGACCTCACAATTTAGCTCAATATCGTCAAATATTTGACTGTACAGAGGTAAGAACAGTCAAGCGATTGACGCCCATGCGTGTCTTCTTGGACGCGACTGAGTGGTTGTTTATCTCGCCATATAATTTAATAAGTCATTTTTTTACAACTATTTAAAATGTTTTATGGAAGTGTGAAAAAAAATAGGCGGTGGTTGGCATAGTCCTTGCCTTAATGAAGGTCACATAGTGGCCGCCGCGTTCGCAGAAGAGACGTTGGGGGTACTGCTCGGAGACAATGCTATGAAAGCTCAACAGCTCGACCCCAAATCTCAGGACCGTATTGCTGCGAGCCTGCCATTCGTCGAGGCGATGGCACGGCGTATGGCGTCATCAATGCCACATTCCATAGACCTGGGAGATCTTGTTCAGGATGGCATGATTGGACTCATCGACGCCGCGAACCGGTTCGATGAGGACCGCGGCATTAAATTCGAAACGTTTGCAGAACGCCGCGTTCGCGGAGCCATGATCGATGCCTTGCGCCGTGACGCATGGCCACGCGGAATCCGTCGCGTCCGTCGAGAACTTGAAGCTGCGAGGGAGAAGCTTCGCCGTGAGCTGGGCACAGAGCCGTCCTTGTCGGAGCTTGCTACCCACATGGGATCAGATGAAAAGCGGCTGAGCCGAACGATCGTGCGGATCAATACGATCGAATCGACATCGCCATTGGCTACTGTGGACGCTGTGCAGGGGGCTCACCTGCCTCCGGTGATGGTGCCACCCGAGGTCCCGGGGCCGTATACCGCCTGTGAGCGAGGGGAAGTGGCTACTCGTGTGCGTGAGGCCATCAAGGCGTTGCCGTGGCGCGAGCGGAAGGTGATCAGCATGTACTACTACGGTGAGGTCACCATGAAGGAAATTGGCAACGAAATCGGGGTCAATGAATCACGTGTTTCGCAGCTGCATGCACGCGCGGTCCAGCGGTTACGGAAGACCTTGGGTCCTGATCTGAAGCCTGGTGCGGTGGCTGCGGCGATGAGTCATCTTGGGAAGGCGGTTACACAACCGAAAGTGATGGGACGCAAGCGCATGCCAATCCGGATGGAGACATCCGACCTGGCTGGCCCTTCCCGACAAACCGTTACGGCGCGAAGCGCCGGTCAGGTCGTAAATCGCGTTGCATGCTGAGCCGCTATTCAGCCAAGGACTTCATGTGCGGTCCGCAGCAGATCGTTTAATCGGAAAGGCTTGGGGAGCCAGCGGCACCCTGTTTCGACGAGGAATCGTTCAGCGTCGGTACCAGCCACATCGCCCGTCACGAAGATGACGTGTGCCGCAAGCGCCGGATTCTGCGCGCGCAGCAGACGATAGAATGCTCGGCCGTCGAGTCGCGGCATCTTCAAGTCGCAGATGACGAGATCGAATACCGCCTTCTCCACTCGTTCCAGCCCTTCCTGCCCGTCGGCGGCTCGCTCAACTTGATACCCGGCGTCCGTTAACGCGTCCGCCACGGCTGTCGCGAGTGCCGGTTCGTCTTCGACAACCAAGACGGACGCTCCCACCACGGCTTGCGGAGGCTCGGCGACAGTATGTGGGATGCGCGGGGCGACGGCCGTAGCCGGAAAAGAGACAAAAAATGAGGCACCAACACTATTGGATGGACCGATACGGATCTGTCCGCCGTGCTCTTGTACGATGGCGTACGCAACGGTTAAACCGAGTCCGGTTCCTTTGCCTACTGTTTTCGTCGTAAAGAACGGATCGAAGATCTTTCGCTGAACATCATCTGGTACACCGGGTCCATCATCGTTCACCTCCAACATCACCATTTCTTCTGCATGGTCGTACCAGGTGCGAAGGACGAGTGTTCCCCGCCCATTGGCACTGACCATCGCCTGTTCCGAGTTGATGATCAAATTCAGCAGTACCTGTTTGATCTGGTGTGGATCGGCAAAAACCTGGGGCAAGCCGGCAGCAAGTGCGTCGAGAGTGGTCACGTTCGCGTCACGCTGCTCGAGTGCGCGAAGCTTGAGCGTATCCCGTACAACTTCGTTGAGATCAACCAACGCGCGGGTCGTGTTCCTCTTGTAGGCGAACGTCAGCAGATTCCGCACAATCTTCGCAGCTCGCTCCGACTCACTGAGAATCGTTTCCAGGCCTTGCTTGGTTTCCTGTCCAAGGGGACGAGAGGCCAGTCGTTCTGCCCACGTCAAAATGGTCGCCAGGGGATTGTTGAGCTCGTGAGCCACTCCGGAGACCGTTTGTCCCAGTGTGGCCATCTTCTCTGATTGGACTAACTGCCGACTCAGGTCGCGACCTTGATCTTCCAGCTTCCGCCGTTCGCTGACGTCACGCACGAGTGCGTCGAGGCGCGCTGGACGAGCACCTACCGCTGAGTGAAGCGTCGCGGTCACCTCGATCCAGATGGAGCTGTTGTCGGTGCGGCGTACGCGCAGCAGGTGGTCACTTACGGTTCCGTCGCGCCGGAGTTGTTTGAAAAACGTGTCCCGCGCACGTTGATCGACGAACCGATCTGGCGCGAAGGGATGGATGGATTCGAAGGGCGTTTCGGCAGCGAATCCGAATATGGCTTTCAGATGTGGATTTGCACCCAGCGTACTCACGGTTTCGGAATCGAGTGTTCCGATATACACGCCTTCCCGAATCGAGTTGTACAGACTCATCAGGAGCTCCGCCTCGGGGGAGGGTGAATGACGGCGGCGCTCGACCGGTCGCGAAGTCATGCGCGACGAGGAAATGAACTATCTGCAGGTCGCACGTGGCTCACGGTCGAGGACCGTGAGCCACAAAAGTGCTAATTTGCCGGCACGGGTGGTGTCGGTGTTGCGTAGGCCGACTGGGCGGCATATTTCGTTTTGACCGCGCTCTGGATATCCGCGGGGGTAGCGCCAAGGGCATGCATCTGCATCGCGTCACGCGCGACGGCAAGGCAATGCGATCAGGTCATACCGTGACTAGCCCACTCCAGCACCTGCCCATTGGGTGCCCGTGATTCCACAAAGCAATCTGTATTTCCAACATGGCCGTCCGTTTGCCCGCATCCGCAATAACAAGGGACGTAGTCCAAGACGTCGGGATTCTTAGCCGCGAAGATGTAGGCCTGTTCCATGAGTTCGGGCGGTCCTGCTGTCTGACCCATGTACGGCAACGGGGGCAACGGGAGATCTTCCAGTTCTTCGCTGGTAAAACTAGTCCCGGCTGGTGACACACCGTCAGTGCTGGCCGTCGTCATCGACGCGGGGCTCGACTGATCGATTACTTGGGCTGACTCGACAGTTGGGGCGTCATTTGAGGACGACCGCATCATCAGGAGCCCGCCACCGACAACGACAGCAGCTCCGATGGCAATCACAAGCCACGGGAATCCTGTGGTCTTGTCTTCAACGACGGGTTGTGGGTTAGGACGATTTCGACGATGTTTGGCACCCATGCTTCAGCATTGTACCACTACGCCGGGGTCACTTGGTGGGACCGAGTGCAAATGTCATACGTCCGTCGAGCACAACCTTACCGTTCGCCTTTGCCACTCCATGGAGCTGGCCCATACGGCTCCGTAGTCGCTTGACCTTTACCTCGATGTTGATGACATCGCCAGGATGTGCAGGCTGTCGATACCGCACGCGCTCGATTCCGACGATGTAGATCAGTTTCTCTCGGTTTTCCGGTTTGGTCAGAATCAAGATGGCACCCACCTGGGCAACTGCTTCGGTGAGGATAGTGGGGGGCAGCACGGGCTGCTCGCCCGGTCGCCGCGCCAAATAACGCTCGTTGAGAGAGACGTTCTTCACGCCGACGATCCGCTTGTCTTCCTCGAACTCCGTGATCCGGTCGACTAGTAGGAATGGATATCGGTGCGGGAGAATCCGCTCGATGGCCGCGTAGTCGAGCGGCAAGTTCAACGATTCCATCTGTTCAGTATAGTCCGGTCACGGACGACCGCCCAGTGTTTGGTCCGTACGGGGTTGGAAAAGGGATCACCCGTGCGCTTCGGCGGCGGGGCTCGTGACCGCGGTTGTTTGGTCTGGAAGTAAGGCGGCGAGCTGGGCGGCTACGATTGTGGCTGTCGCTTGGACGGGTCCGCTGGTTTCCCACCCATCACGGAGTTCGGCCGAGAGGACACCGATGCAGCGGTTTGCGACCATCAGGGGGGTCGCGAGTGCTCCCGGAGCTCCTTCACTCTGCTCTACGATCTGCATCCGGGCATTCCGGAGGGCGGCAGCGGTGGCATTGTTTCCATCCTCGGAAATCGAGCCGATCCGGGTGAGAAAACCCTTGGGGTATCCATGTTCGAGTGCGGGGCGTAATGTTGCAGACGAATCTCCGCCGCGAACCCAGACGATCAAGCCACTGGCATTCAGTAGTGCGGCGGCCCGCGAAAGCAGTTCCGGTAACTGCTCGGTGCTGGTCACGCATCCAAAATCTGTACAGAGCGTCGCAGCAGTGGACAGATCTGGCGCTGGCTCATTCTGAGACTGATGATCGGAGATTATCGTAGTTGTGGAAACTTCCTCCGGTGTTCGCAGGGTGTCGGACAGGGAGGTCCCCCTGTCTAACTCGGAGGCGACGCCTAGTGTTTCATTGATCTCGTTCGGGGACGAATCCTCAAGCGGGTTGATCTCCAGCCCGTCTGAGAGCGAGAGCATCCCACTGGTCGCGTTCAAGGCTCTGCTCTCATCCTGGTCGGCTGACGCTAAGGGTGAGGGGCTCTGGCGTCTTGGCTGCGCCGGCGCCAATAGCAATACGGCGAAGACACCGACGCCCACCGCCGTCACAAGGGTGCGGATCTGACTAGCCCGTGCGGTTTGAATGGCTTCATTGCGAGTCGTCCGCTCTGTGGCGCGGGCGAGCTCGATGTTCGCGGCTGCACGATTGGCTAACGCGAGGCCGTCGGTGAAGATGAGGTCTGATGCTAATAGCGCTTGCTCGCGATCGGTATGTTCTCGTGCTTGTTCGTCCAGTTGTTCAAGTTCAGCGATCGCTTGACTTGTTTCCGCCAGCGTCTCGATTGTCTCTGGGTTTGCGACTAACCCGCCCAGGTTGTCCAGGCTTTGACGGACGGTTTCCAGATGTGCGGTGAACGTGCTGATCCAGTAGGTGCGATCCTGGCCGGCTGCAACGTAGGCTTGCTGGGCCGACCGCAGTTCAGCCAGGGTCAGAGCCAAGTTCCAGCTCAAATCGGTAAAGACTCGTTCGACGTTTTGCTCCCCGGCCAGGGTCTGTTCCGACTCTTGGAGTTGAAGCCCGGAAAATCCGATGGTTGCCAGGGCGATGACTACGATCGAGATCCGGATCCAGCCACGTTGCATTCTGACCAGCTACTATACACCTACATCTAGTATCGTGTTAACCATGAATCACTATATATTCGGGTCATTGCCATTTCGGGTCAGTCCACACTAGGAACCCCGTGTGGCGGAGATTCTCCCGGGGCAAGGCCCTAAAGAATGAGTTCTGGTGTAATCATCGATAGTTTCCGGG
>CAZPZZ010000010.1:0-52027 GCA_964591245.1 uncultured Vicinamibacteraceae bacterium
CCCGTTCGGGACTATCGGAACGGCGGAGAGGCCCCGTGTGTCTCGAGCCTGGTTGCCGAATCCGGGGAGATCCGGACACTCGAGATCCTCACCCGCAGTCATCATCATTTCGGGCATGCGTGAAATGGTGGGGCGAAGTAGTCAGGAAGTCAGGTAGCGTGTAGAGTAGCACCCCTACCCGCTATAGATAGGAGTTCGGCGCATGGCAGATTCACGATTCATGGTGACAAGGAGGACGTGCCTCACTACTCTCGCTGCGGCTGCGATGTATCCCGGCACGCGTGCGCGTGGTATGCCACTTGCGGAGGAGAAGGCGTTGAGGGGGGCCTTCATGATTCTCAGCACTCCCTACAAAGCGGGTGGCGAGGTTGATTACGACGATCTTGCCGGTGAGGCTGACTTCTGCGATCGGTGTGGAATCGAGGCACTTGTCTGGCCCCAAAACTCGAGCGAGCAGCGGTACCTCAGCAAGAGCGAGCGGCTGCGCGGGTTCGATGCTTTGGCGGAGGCGAACGAAGGGCGGCCTCCGGCGCTCGTCTTGGGGGTGCAGGCAGACGATACGGCGGGGATGCTCGAGTATGCCCGATATGCTGAATCGCTGGCTCCTGACGCCATGATCGCGATTCCACCGAGAACCGCGACGTCGCTCGATGATTTTCGGAGCTATTACGCGGCTTTGTGCGAAGTGACCGATCGTCCGGTCTTTGTCCAGACGAGTGGCGGTGCGCCGGATATCGAGCCTACCGTGGAGTTTCTCGTGTCGCTGGCTCGCGAATTTCCGCAGTGCGGCTACGTCAAGGAGGAGCATCCTCCTGTACAGGAGCGGATGCTGGAACTCGCGAAGCATCGGCCGAATCCGATCAAGAGCATCCTAGGCGCAAATTTTGGGCGCGCGTGGCCCTATGAGATGCGGCTCGGCACTGACGGGGTGATGACCGGCGGGGTGATGTATGCCGATATCTACGCCGGCCTCTGGGATCTGCATGTGCAGGGGCGGCATGATGATGTTCGAGACCTCTACGCCAAATTGCTGTTGATGCTCAATCTCGACAGCCTGATTCCGGGTGTTCGTCTCTATGTCCTTCGCAAGCGTGGCGTGTTCAAGACATTGAAGTCGCGGCGCGGCGAGTACGACTTCACGCAGGCGCAAATCGACGAGATTGAGCACCGGTTCGCGGCTCTTGAACCATATTTGCGGGCGTAGCGGTAGTGACAGTGTTGTTCTCGGCAGAACCCTCATCGCCTGCTCGCGGGCGACCTGGTATCGCCAGCGAAGACTCGTCGTCTCTATGAACGGCGTCTCCGTAAGACGGAGTCCAATCGAAAGTGGAACGTCGTCTGTATTTCTTGTTTGGCGACATCGTGAGCAATACCGGGGTTGGCGCGCTTGTCGGTTTCGTGGTGGTCATGTCTGTCCGCGAGGGATGGCCACCGCTGCTCGCAATGGTCTCCGGGATGCTCCTGGGAGACGTCGTCGCGCTGCCGGCTATGGTGTTGCTCTCGATCCTGTTCGGCGCGATGGAGGTCATGTTGCCGGTCATGCTCACGGGGATGGTGACCGGAATGTTGGTTGCGATGTTGATGGCGATGCGAGGCCTGTCGGCCAGTGCCGGCGTTGCGATTGGAATGCTCGTGGGATTGGTAGCGCTGGGTGCGACCTATATTGTGAACGCCCGGGTACAGCGCCAGGGCGTGGTGCGGTACCCGGATCACGACTGAAAGGGGCTGGTCTTATGGATGTGGCGACCAGTCGGAAGTGGGACGCCGCGGTTCGTGGCTATGACCTCATGCAGGGCTATGGCCTCCAGTGGCGCTGGGCGCCGTGGAAACGGCGGCTCTTCTCAACAATGAGGGGAAAGGTACTGTTCCTGGCGATCGGAACAGGGCAGGATATTCAGTTTTTTCCACCTGGTCAGAACATCACGGCTATCGATATCAGTGCAAAGATGCTCGAGCAGGCCCGCCCGCGCGCGGCGCGCTACGCCGGGGGCCTGGAGTTGCGCCAGCTTGACGTGCACGATCTGGACTATCCCGACGGCGCGTTCGACCAGGTGTTTACCTCTTGCACTTTCTGTTCCGTGCCGAATCCGGTGAACGGCTTGTACGCGCTCCGACGCGTGTTGGCGCCAGGCGGAATGCTGGGGATGTTTGAGCATACCGGAAGTCGCTTTTTCCCATTTGGCTCGCTACTTGATGTAATGACGCCGCTGACTCGTCGTTACGGTCCCGATCTCAACCGAGACACGGTTGGCAACGTGTGTCGAGCCGGGTTCGTCGATGTGCACGTGGAACCGGTGTATCTCGATGTGGTGAAGGTCATTCATGCCTCAAATCCGACGAATTCGAATCACTGCCGGTAGTACGACTGTGGTCGCCGAGCTGAGTACTTCGGAAACCGCAACTTTGCTCTGGGATGCGCTGCCCTTCACAGGGAGCGTGCAGACCTGGGGAGATGAGATCTACTTCTCGGTACCCGTCCAGGCAGAGGTCGATGACGATGCCGTCGAGACGGTGGAGAGGGGGGCGGTGGCCTACTGGCCGCCCGGTCGCGCGTTATGTCTATTTTGGGGGCCGACACCGATGAGTCGTGGAGACGAGATCAGGCCGGCGAGTGCGGTCAATGTGTTCGGGCGGATTGACGGGGATCCGACCGTGCTTGCCCAGGTCGAGCCGGGGACCGACATAACGGTGGAGCGGCATCCGTGAGGCGTGCCTGTCCGCGGCGCGGTCTGCTCGCTTGGGTCTCTCTTGGTTTTGTGGATGGTCGAGGCGGTGTGGGAGGAAAGCCTCGCGTGAGGAGCACTGTCATGCAGCATTTCCAGCGGGCCGTCGTTGTCTCTGTGCTTATGTGCGTTGCGGCACCCGCGTCTACCCAACCTCTTGACCATCAGGTGCTCGCGGCTATCCGGGAAGAAGGGCTTCGCGGGTCGCAGGTTATGGATCATGTGAGCTGGTTGAGTGACGTCTACGGGCCGCGCGTCACGGGCACGCCCGCGATCGAGGAGGCTGGGCGTTGGGCGATGCAGACCATGCGCCGGTGGGGGCTGGCGAACGTTCATGCCGAGCGGTTCACCTTTGGCCACGGGTGGTCGCTCGTGCGGTTTCACGCGCACATGGTGGAGCCACAGGTGATGCCGCTCATCGGGTATCCCAGAGCCTGGTCGTCGAGCACCAATGGCACTGTGACCGCGGACGTCATTCGGGTGGATATTCGGACGGAGGAGGATTTCGCGCAATATCGTGGAACGCTTGACGGCAAGATTGTGTTACCCCAGCCCGTGCGTGAGGTGCCGTTGCTCGAGGGAGACCTCGTGCTTCGGATGGACGATGAGCAGTTGGCCGAGGCCAGTCGAACGGAAGTGCCGACCGGCACCAACACGGGGCGTCGTCGTCGTAGTACTGCAGCTGTTCAAGGGCGCGTCGCTTTTGCTGAGCAGCGTCAGCAGTTCTATCGCGATGAGGGAGTTGTGGCCGTACTTGATCGCGGGAGTGATGCCGTATTTGTCGGGGCTGGCAGTGGGCTGCGCCAACGGACGCAGCGCACTGATGGCGGCACCATTTTCGTTGGCAGCGGTGGACCTCGCGACGAAACGGCCGGCAGCTATGTGCCCGCCGTCACGTTGGCAGTTGAGCACTACAACCGCATGGTACGTATTCTGGACAAGGGGCTCCCGGTTCGGGTTGCGCTACACGTCGAAACCCAGTTCTATCCTGAAACAAATGCCGACGATGGCCGGAATGCATTCAACATTATCGCGGAGATTCCAGGTCGCGATCTCGCAGACGAAGTTGTCATGATCGGCGCACACTTCGATACGACCCATGCTGGGACGGGAGCGACCGACAATGCGGCTGGGGTGGCCGCGATGATGGAGGTTATGCGGATCCTACAGGTCACCGAAGCGCGTCCACGACGTACGATTCGACTCGCGTTGTGGGGGGCAGAGGAGCAAGGCCTTCTGGGCTCTCGAGAGTACGTCCGTCGCCATTTTGGTGATGCGCGTACGATGGTGTTCGAGCCCGCACACGCTACGTTGTCCGCCTATTTCAACCTCGACAACGGCGCGGGCCGCTTGCGTGGAATCTGGCTACAAGAGAACTTTGCGGTTGCGCCCATCTTTGAGGAATGGATCGCGTCGCTGCAAGATTTGGGTGTGACCACGTTGGGACCGCGGCGTGTGACCGGCACCGACCATACATCCTTTGACGCACTCGGGTTGCCAGGCTTCCAGTTCATGCAGGATCGTCTCGAATACAACTCGCGAACCCATCATTCCAACATGGACGTGGTGGACCGTGTTCAACGGGATGATGTCGTGCAAATGGCAATCGTCGCGGCAGCGTTCACCTACAACACGGCAATGCGTGATGACTTGCTTCCTCGCAAGCCGTTGCCGACCGCGGACCGTTAAGCTCGAAGTCGTTCCGTCAGAGAGATCCAGTTGTGAGCAGGTACTACTACGGGTGGGTGATCGTTCTTGTGGCCGGGGTGTGCTATGGCTTTGGCCTTTCTCCCATGTACTACAGCTGGAGCATTTTTGCTCCGCGCATCACGGCTGATCTAGGTGTTGATCGGTCGGATATTGGCGGCGTGTTTGGGCTGTTCAGCACGTTGTATCAGTGCGTTGGGGTCCTGGTGGGGTTCGCGATTGGTCGTCTCGGGCTGCGCCGAGTAATGACAGCCGGGTTCATGGTGACCGCCGCGGGACTGTTGCTGGTCGCGCGGGCCGAGACGGTGTTCGACTGCTACGTGGGGTACTCGTTACTCGGCGGGATCGGCGTTGGATTTTCGACGATCGTGCCCGCGCAGACACTGGGGCAGAACTGGTTTCTTCGACGACGCGCATTTGTCATCGGCGTAATCTTTGCGTTCGGTGGCGTCGTCGGCTGGCTGGTGGCACCGATCGACGCGTGGGTGTTGGCACGGTACGACTGGCGAATGGGGTGGACTGGCATCGCCGCACTAACCGGTTTCCTGGCGTTACTGGCCGGGGTGTTCGTGAGAGAGACCCCGGAATCGGTTGGCCAGCGACGAGACGGCGTGGAGATGGGTACGGTCGTGCACTCAAGGGTGGCGAAGCAGGCAACGATCGCCGATCGGTGGACGGCGGAGCAGGCGATACGAACTCCGCAGTTTCTGCTGATGTTGGTGTGCGGAGTTGCCTATGCGATGCCGTGGAACACCGCGGTTGCCCACCTCACGCTTCACCTGATCGATGTGGGGCACGCGGAGACGGTGGCTATCGGATTCGTGGGCGTTATGGTGCTTCTCAGCATAGGGGGGCGTTTACTGGGGGCCGTGGGGGACTGGATGTCCCCGCAGATGGTGCTGGCGATTGCGCTCGGTTGTGAAGGAATTGGAGCGGGGGGCTTGTTGCTTGCGGCCAATACTGTGTGGACAACGGTGGCTATTGCCCTGCTGGGGATTGGATTCGGCACGGCGTTCGTCAGTATTCCGGTTGTGTTCTCGCACTTTTTTGGTCGTCGAGCATTTGCCGTCACGAGCGGGATACGTATGACGATCACGGGCGTCTTCGGGGGACTGGGCCCGTGGGTGGCCGGCGTCGTTTACGATTCGACCGCGAGTTACACCATGCCGTTTCTTGGATTGGTCGTCATCGGCCTAGCAGGTGCGGTCGCGGCGGCGAGCATGCGTCACCCGGGTGCGCCACCGGCGGTGGGAGGCTAAGAAGATGGCCAGAGGGAGCGTTGACCGGTTCGTCCGTCCGACGCGTCGTGAGTTTCTCCGTTCGTCTGCGGTCGGGGGAGCGTTGGGGGTTACGGGCTACGGCGCACGGGGCTCTGCCGAAGAAGGGGCACCGTGCGCGAGCCAGCAAGCGGCGGGGGACTCACGAGCGTCGTCAGAGGACTTTCCCCTCGAGGAGGTCACGATTGCCGACCTTGGGGCGAGGCAGCGTGCGGGGGAATGGTCGGCGCGATTGACTGTCGAGGCATACCTCGGTCGTATCGAGGCACTAAACTTCGACGGTCCAGAACTCCGCGCCATCCTTGAGACAAATCCCGACGCCGTCGGGATCGCGGATCGGCTGGATCGAGAACGTCGTGTTCGAGGCCCGCGGGGGCCGTTGCATGGCATACCCGTACTACTCAAGGACAATATTGACACTGCGGACGACATGACGACGACCGCGGGCTCCCTTGCGTTGCGAGGTTGGGTGGCGCCGCGTGATTCGGGTGTAGCGCGTCGCTTGCGTGAGGCGGGCGCTATTCTGCTCGGTAAGGCAAATTTGAGCGAGTGGGCCAACTTCCGTTCATCTCGCTCGTCCAGTGGATGGAGTGCTCGCGGTGGGCAGTGCCGGAATCCCTATGTTCTCGACCGCAATCCCTGCGGATCGAGTTCTGGCTCCGGTGTGGCAGTGTCTGCGAACCTGACGACCGTCGCGATTGGCACGGAAACGGATGGCTCAATCGTGTGCCCGTCTTCGGCCAACGGTGTTGTGGGAATCAAGCCGACCGTGGGGCTGGTGAGTCGTGCCGGGATCATTCCGATCTCGCACAGTCAGGACACAGCCGGTCCCATGGCGCGAACCGTGCGCGATGCTGCGATCGTGCTGGGAGTAATCGCGGGTGCGGACCCTCGAGATCCAGCCACTGCAGTCGGTGAGGTACGTGGCGTGCGTGACTACGTACCCTTTCTCGATGCCGATGGATTGAGGGGCGTGCGTCTCGGTGTGGCCCGCCGATTTCTCGGATTTCATGACGGAGTAGACGCGCTGATTGATGCCGCTCTTGACAGGATGCGCGCGGCCGGGGCGGTGATCGTCGACCCCGTCGAGTTGGGTCGCGTCGGTCGCCCTGGAGTCCGCAGTGCCCGCGCTCGTTTGGGGAGCATTGAGACCCGGGTGTTGCTTTACGAATTTAAGGCGGGGCTGAACGCCTACCTCGGTCGTCGCGGGGCTGGCGCGGAGGTGCGGTCACTTGTCGACCTGATTGAGTTCAACGAGCGCCATGCCGACGAGGAGATGCCGTACTTCGGTCAAGAACGCTTGCTTGCGGCCGAAGACATGGGGCCGCTTTCGGAGCCGGGGTATCTCGAAGCGCTGGCTACGGCACGCCAACTCTCTCGCGTCGAAGGTATTGATCGGACGATGGATGAGCATGGTCTCGACGCGATCATTGGCCCCACCGGGGGGCCGGCCTGGGCTACCGACCTCGTCAATGGGGATCACTTCGGCGGCAGCTCCTCCGGTTATTCGGCCGTGGCGGGGTATCCCAACATTACGGTACCTGCCGGCACCGTGCATGGGTTGCCGGTGGGGGTGTCGTTTTTCGGACGCGCCTGGAGTGAGCCGACGTTGATTCAGATTGCCTATGCATTTGAACAGCAGAGCGCAGCACGCCAGATCCCGCGATTTCGGCCGACTGTTGGATAGGCGTCTGTGTTTGCCTCCCGTTAGCGCGTCACGCTTGCCGTGATCGGTTCGCCCGATGCCTGGAGGTACGCGCTGGCCCAATGCAGCATCTCTGCCACAGTGTGAAGTACTGACTCACGAGCGAGGTAGCCATGCGACTCGTGTGGCAAGGTGATGTACCGCACGGTGGCGCCATGGCCTTTGAGTGCCATGTACATCCTGGCTGACTGGATGGGAAACGTGCCTGAGTTGTTGTCGATTTCGCCGTGAATCAACAAGATCGGTTCGTTGATCTGATGGGCGTGGAAGAACGGTGACATCGCGGCGTAGATGTTTGTGGCTTCCCAAAATGTCCGACGTTCGTTTTGAAATCCAAACGGTGTGAGCGATCGGTTGTAGGCACCACTGCGAGCGATTCCCATTCGAAAGAGATCGGAATGTGCCAGTAGGTTGGCGGTCATGAAGGCGCCATAGCTGTGCCCACCGATTCCGATCATGTCGCGCGTCGTCACGCCGAGTTCCACGACGGCGTCGATAGCGGCCTCGGCGCTTGCCACGAGCTGCTCGACATACCGATCGTTGGCCGTTTCGCCAGGACCGATGATGGGCATCGTGGGTCCGTCGAAGATGGCAAAGCCTTGGGTGAGCAGCAAGAGATGTGATGCGCCCCGGATGGCGGTAAATCGGTCGTCTGAACCGCTGATCTGACCAGCGAGTTTCGGATCGACGAACTCGCGAGGATATGCCCACATGAGCATCGGTACTGGTGTTCCGTCCTCATAGTCTGGCGGGAGGTACAACGTGCCAGAGAGCTGTACCCCGTCGGCGCGTTCATACGTCAGCAATTCCTTACGGATGCCGGTCAGCTGCGGCGCCGGATCCTCAAAACTGGTGATGGGGCGGCTGGTGCCATTGCTTGTGTTGCGGACGTAATAGTTTGGTGGTTCGGTGCGCGTCTCTCGTCGGGTGAGTACGGAGGTCCCGTTAGCGGAAAGTAGCGCGACCACCTGTTCATAGCTGTCATCTGAGCTGCGGAAGAGTCGCTCCGTTTCGAACGTGTCCAAATCGAGGCGGTCAATGAACGGTCGGTCTCCAGCGGGTGAGGCGCCGACACCGGTCAGATAAATGCTGTTCCCTGTTTGACGCAGTACCTGTCCGCCTGGGCGAGAGGTGGAGAGGGGGGTGCCGGGGTGTCCATACCGATCTTCGGTACTCCGGTCCCACAACTTCCGCGGCGCGCTGGGGTCTGCGGTGAGTACCCAAGTACGGGTCCAGCGTGTCTCCCGGTCGTTTTCTGTGAGTAGCGCTGTTCCGTCTTCGGTCCACTGAAGGGTGCGATACCGGAATTGCGTCAGACCGATCTCGGTCGGCGCGCCGCTGAAGGGTGCGGCGTGCGCAAGGACACGGTCTCGGTGGTCGACTGCGCGTTTGGGATCACCACCGTCTTGTGCCTCGACCCAGACGAGCGTATCCGGTTCCGCGGGGTTCCACAGAAAGCTTCGAGGTCCAGTTGGTACGCCGCCGATCGGTACGGCATCTGCGAGGGGGAGCCGGGCGATTTGGGTCACAACCTCGCCACTTCGGTTGCGTACTGTCACATCCTTCGCAAAACTTCGGGCTGGTACCAACCAGGAGAAGGGGCGTTCAACTTCAACCGTCAGGATGTGCTGTCCGCTCGGCGACACGCTGACGTGCTGGAAGAGGCCTGGTTGCCCGATGGGCGTTCGACTGCCGGTGGCGATATCGATCGTGGAGATCTGGGTCGTGAAGTAGTAGTCGAAGAGCGCCTCGTCATGGGCGTTCTGTAAGAGGTCCTGGTAGGTGCGAATGGGGGCCGGACCGCTGGTGTGTTCTTGAATGTTGGGACCGGTCGGCACGTCAGGTGCGGTCGGCGGAGCGCCCCGCGCCGAGCGCTTGAACCGGCAGAGTACGAGCGAATTTTCGTCTAGCCAATCACACGGATTGCCCCAGGCGGCATTGACGGATGCATCGCTGAGTGGGCGCACCTGCCCGTTGGAGACTTCCATGAGCCACGCTTCGATCCCGTTGTAGCGCGTGAGTGTAAATAGGAGCCGCGAGCCATCTGGAGAGAATTCGACGTCGCCGAGAGAGGTTTCACGCGGCGCATCAAACGTGTGCTCGGTGCCATTATCGATCCGCTTGACGATGATACGGTTGAGACCTGCCGCGCGATGGGGACCGTTCGTCCGCGGGTTGAGGCGATAGCCCGCAAGGCGGAGCATCGGTTGGGCAAGTTCGGCCACCGAGGGCATCGCCGGACGAGACAAGAGTGCGACGGTCTCGCCGTTGGGGCTCGCGAGTACCCGGGGGATCGGTGCCGCGTCCAGGATGTCCACGATGTTCTGAGGCGGGAGCAGGTAGGCCCCCGGGGACTGTGCGGGCACGGCGGAGGCGATGGCCAAAATGGCCGTCACAATGCTTGCGGTGACGAAAGACAAGTGGCGCATTCGAATTCTCCTATGTCCTAACTCTAGTCAAGATCGTCGCGTGCCCCAAATATCCCCAGGAACGGCCGCGCTTCAAGACATCTCCTCGTCCGGATGTTTCCCGACTTTTCCGCCAGGATGTGACCAGTGGGTCGTGCGGCACCCTGGTCTGGTCCGGTCCGCCAGCCGGAGCCGTGCCGTTGCGCTCGGTGAACAGAGGACCCGTGGAGTCGAAAGACGGGTTTACTACTTGTCGAGCGTCGCCTCGATCGCGTCGCAGGCGGACTCCAGGCCACTGCCGGTTTCCCGGAGGCGGGTGGCGAGGAGCTGGCATTGATTGGCGACGTCAGGGGATCGAAGCAACGCGTCCAACGTCCGCGCGACGGCTGCCGTCCTGAAGCGGGATGGAGACAGCATCTGCGCGACGCCGAGATCCCTGAGCCTTGCCGCGTTGTCGGGTTGATCGAAGGCCATGGGGCGTACGAGCTGGGGAATTCCAGCAGACAAGGCCTGCGCGGCTGATCCGATGCCCCCGTGATGAACGAGAGCGGCGGCGCGGGGCAGCACCTGGGCGAGGGGTGCGTACGTTCCGTGGATCACGTCATCCGGTAGCGTCGGTGGTAGCTGTTCCGGGTATTGGGTCAACAGCAATCCGCGCCGGCCGAGGTGCTGACTGACTGCGGCTGCAGTTCGAAAGAACGCAGGTGCCTGACGATTCCCAGATCCGGCGATCCAGACGATGGGGGGAGAGCCGGTCTCGAGGAACGTCTTCACGTGAGGCGGCGTCTCGGTGGTTCCCAACTCATCGAACAGCGGAAATCCGGTCAATTGCATGTGAGATGGCCAGTCCGGTTGTTTGGGCGCGAACCACTCAGGAAACATACCGATCACGGTCGTGGGTGAGTGCCACCACGTGCTTGTGATGTGTCGTACCGGTTTGAGGCCAAGCGTTTGGCGATGCGGATTGATTGCTGGCGCGAGGAGCTGGTCCGCCGCGCGATCGAGAAGTGAAAGCAGGGTGCGCTTCACTGCGATTGGCAACCGGTTGATCAAGTGCAATGTCGGATGAAATACCGGTGTCCGGTGCGCACTGAAAAAGCAGCTGGGTTGCAGATGCACTGTGGCCAGTCTGATGCCGAGGGTTTCTTGGGCCGTCCTGGCCGCGAACGCCAGGCTTCCCGCGACAACCACCGTATCTTCACCGATGCCGTGGTCGCGGACGATGCGATAGAGCGTTGGGCTCGCGAGGGCAGAGGCTGTGGCTATGACCTGCAGGCCTTTGCGGGAGTGCCACATCTTCGGATGGGTGGTGATGCGGTCATAGTCTTCCGCTGTACCGACCGGGATGAATGGGAGTCCCACGCGATCGATGAGGGGGCGGAAATACGGATTGGTTACGAGTGTGACGCGATGGCCCCGTTGCTGTAATTCGAGTCCAAGCCCCACGAACGGGTGGACGTCACCTGCCGAACCGATGGCTAGTAATAACGCACGCATGTGAGCCCACTATAATCTCCTACCAGATGTTTTCGGCCAGGGTGCCTGGACTGAGGTCCAATCGTATTGCGCGGGCGCTGGCCCGTGCGCGGGCCGGTGGTTTGCCCCTCGACGACCTTACGGTTTCGAACCCCACCGCGATCGGGATTCCTTATCCGCACGGTTTGCTCGAACCGCTAGCGCGGCCGGAGGCCCTGCGCTATGAACCGGCGCCCTTTGGCCTTCCCTGTGCGCGGGAGGCGGTTGCCACACATCTCCGTGCTGCCGGGGTTCAGGTGCCGATGGACCGCGTGATCCTGACCGCCAGCACGAGCGAGGCCTATAGCCTACTGTTCAAGTTGCTGTGTGACCCGGCTGACAGGGTGCTGACACCGCAGCCGAGCTATCCGCTATTTGACCATTTGACGCGGTTAGATGCGGTCGTGGCGAGTCCCTATGCGCTCGAATACCACGGGCGCTGGGAGCTGAACCTGGCGAGTCTACGAGAGGCGCTCGATCGGGATGCCCGGGTGCGTGCTGTCTTGCTGGTCAGTCCGAACAATCCGACGGGCTCGTTTGTGCGCCAGGACGAGCTCGACGCGGTGAGTGATTTGGCGGCCGAGCGGGGTCTTGCGCTCATCTGTGATGAGGTCTTCCACTCGTATGCGTTACCGGCTTACGACTCGGTCCCGCCGGGGCGACTGGTGATGCGTTCCGACGTCTTGACGTTTACGTTGGGCGGGCTATCGAAGATGGCGGGGCTGCCCCAGCTGAAGCTTGGGTGGATTCTCGTCGGCGGGCCAGAGAGACTCGTGACGCGTGCGTTGTCCAGACTGGAACTGATCTGCGACAGTTATTTGTCTGTGGCAACGCCAGTGCAGTTGGCCGTTGACACGCTACTAGAGCAGACGAAGGTTGTTGTTGCCGATATAGAGCATCGCATCAGGACGAATCATGCCTGCCTTGAACAGATGGTCCGGAAGTTTCCCGCGACCCAGTTGCTTCGGGTTGAAGCCGGGTGGTATGCCGTGATCCAGGTTCCCGCGGTGCGCTCGGAGGAAGCGATGGTGCTGGACCTCATTGAGCAAGAGCGGATCTATGTGCACCCTGGATACTTTTTCGATTTTCCGCGTGAGGCGTTCCTGATCGTCAGCCTGCTTCCAGAACCGAGCCGTTTTGGCTCGGTTCTGGCCAGAATGCTGGCGCGTATCGGAACGTCGCCGTCATGACTACTGCTCCAGTCCCGGTCGTCAAGGATCTTGTTTTGGTTGGCGGCGGCCATACCCATGTGGCCGTGTTGCGGCGATTCGGCATGCGCCCGCTTCCCGGGGTTCGTCTGACCTTGATCGCACGCGACATTCACACGCCATATTCGGGCATGTTGCCCGGGTTGGTAGCTGGTCATTACGAATACGACGACGTGCACATTGACCTGGCGCGGTTGAGCCGATTTGCTGGAGCCCGGCTCTATCACCAGCCGGTGGTTGGACTTGACCTCGAGCGCCGTGAGGTCCGGTGTGAGGGGCGCCCCCCTATTCGGTACGACCTGTTATCGATCAATATCGGCTCTGCGCCATCGTTTCAGGGTATCGGTGGTGCGGCGGATGTAGCGATACCCGTCAAGCCGATTAGCCGTTTCGCCCAGCACTGGGAACAACTCCGCCAGCGGGTCGCCGAGGCGACCCGCCCCACACGTATCGGCGTCGTGGGCGCAGGTGCGGGTGGTGTCGAGTTGTTGCTCGCGATGCAGTATGCCTTGCGGCAGATGTTGAACGATCTTCACCGCCCAGCCGAATTGGTGGAGTGTCATCTGTTCGGAGCGGGAGAGACGATTCTTCCCACTCACAACCGGGGGATGCGTCGGCGCCTCGCGCGTGTGTTGGGTGAACGCGCCGTGCAGCTTCATCTGGGAACGGCCGTCACTGGGGTGACGAGCGGACGTGTGCACTGCGCCGACGGAACCTCGGTCGGACTGGACGAGATTCTCTGTGTCACGCAGGCGGGTGCTGCGGAGTGGCCGGGGCGGGCCGGACTCGCGGTGGACAACCAAGGGTTCATTCTCGTCGATGACACGCTCCAGTCGACGTCGCATCCAGGTGTGTTCGCCGCCGGTGACGTCGCGGCAGTTGTTGATCACCCCCGCGAGAAGGCTGGCGTCTTTGCGGTACGGCAGGGGCCACCGCTCGCTAACAACCTGCGCCGGGTGCTAGTGGGAAGGTCCCCGCGACCTTTTCGTCCGCAGCGCCGATTTGTGACCTTGGTCTCGACCGGAGATCGGTATGCGGTGGGATCACGCGGATGGTGGTCAGTGGAGGGGGCTTGGGTCTGGCGTTGGAAGGACTGGATTGATCGGCGTTTCATTGCACGGTATCGCGATCTTCCGGCCATGGCGACCGCTGGAGTACCCGGGCTTGCATCAGGATTGGCGTCGCCGGAAGTGTTGCAGGAAATCTCGACGGCTGCGATGCGATGTGGCGGATGCGGGTCCAAGGTGGGGGCCCGACCTCTGGATCGAGTGTTGGCCCAGCTCCAGCCCACACTGCGTGATGATGTCGTCATCGGGCTCGATGCTCCGGATGACGCTGCGGTGATGCGGGTGCCACCGAATAAGTTGCTGGTTCGCACGGTCGATGCGTTTCGAGCCATCGTGAATGACCCGTTCGTGTTCGGTGAGATTACGGCAAACCATTGCCTAGGGGACATTTTTGCCATGGGGGCCGAGGCTCAGACGGCGTTGGCTGTCGCGACGGTTCCTTTTGGGCTGGACGACAAGGTCGAGGCCACCCTGGTCCAGCTACTCTCGGGCGCCGTGACGGTGCTCAATGGGGCCGGTGCGGCCCTGGTGGGAGGGCATACGAGTGAAGGGGTAGAGCTTTCCTTGGGATTGTCGTTGACCGGTTTGGTCGATCCCGATGCCGTCTTGCGCAAGGGGGGGATGCGCGCTGGCGACCGATTGGTCCTGACTAAAGGGCTCGGTACGGGCACGTTGTTTGCGGCAGAGATGCGGATGCGGGCAAAGGGGCGATGGATCGCTGGTGCCATTCGAGCCATGCGGCAATCCAGTCATGACGCGGCGCTGGTTCTGCGTCGACATAATGCCACGGCGTGTACCGATGTGACGGGCTTCGGGCTCCTTGGGCATCTCGTGGAAATGACCCGTGCGTCCGGGGTTGATGTGCGTCTTGACCTTGAGCGGGTGCCGATCCTCGAGGGAGCGCTCGAAACAAGTGCGGCTGGCCTACTCAGTTCGCTGCATCCGCACAATATACGGCTGCGTCGGGCGGTCGCGAATGTGGACGTCGCCGCGACCGATTCACGGTATCCGCTGCTGTTCGATCCCCAAACGGCTGGGGGATTACTGGCGAGTGTGCCCGCGTCCGAGGTTGCGGCCTGTGTCGCGGAACTGCATACGTTGGGATATCCGCAGGCGGCAGTCGTGGGGGTGGTCGAAACCAGGGATGACGGAGATCCGCCGATATTGGTGGGGCCGCTTCGTGCGTAGTGGTACACTTGGCAGCTTATGGTCGGAGGGTGCTTCTCTAGACGGGGTTTTGTTCTGAAACCTCGGGGGTGTCAAGCTGCAGGAGTACGGGTGCCGCGACTGTGGCTCGTTGCGGTCGGTCTCTGCGTGGTCGTTCAGGGATTGGGGCTTGTTGGCTGTGGGTATGTCGAGCCGCCACTGCCTGACGCGAGGTTTGGTCCCGATATTTACCTGAAGCCAGATTTCCGTGTGGTCGAAGCGCAAGTCAAGAGAAACGCGACGTTTGCGACGCTCCTCTCGTCACACGATCTGGGTGATGTGGCCTATTCTTTCGTGGAGGCGATGCGTCCGGTCTTCGATCCGCGCTCGCTGCAAGTCGGTCATCCCTACACCATCATCTACGGTGCCGATGGGGCTTTTCGGCGCTTCGAGTACCACGTTGACGAAGACCAGTATCTGGAAGTCGTTCCTCGTCCTGGGCCTCCGCCGATGTTCGAGGCTTCGTTGTTGGACTATCAAAAGCAACGGGAGCACGTGGCGATGCGTGGGACCATCGACCGCGAGCACAATTCCTTGATGGCGGCCATGAGTGCGGGGGGAGGACATGACTTGGTCGCGATGGCCATGGCCGAGGTGTTCGCCGGCGAGATCGATTTCAATACAGAGCTTCAACCCGGGGACCATTTTGGGCTGCTGTATGAGCGTTTTGTCCGTGATGAAGAGTACATCAGCTTCGGCGACATGCCTGTGCTGGCGGCGGTGTTCCACAACGATGGGCGAGACGTGAATGCCTTCCGTTTCCAGGTGCCAGGTGAGGAACCGGCGTTCTTTGACGCCGAAGGGCGCTCTATGAAACGGCAATTCCTGCGTTCTCCACTTCCGTTTGAGCCCCGCATCACGTCTCGATTTTCGTATCGACGATTGCACCCGGTGCTTGGTGTCCACCGTCCGCATCTGGGTGTGGACTATGGAGCGCCTACTGGCACACGGGTGATTGCCGTCGCCAACGGTACGGTCGTGTCCACGACGTCTAGCGGTGGCTCCGGCAACATGGTGCGTTTGCGCCACAGGAACGGGTACGAGACGTATTACCTGCACCTCTCCCGTTTTGCGAAGGGTATGCGGTCCGGGGTGCGGGTGCTGCAGGGGCAGGTGATCGGTTATGTCGGCTCCACTGGGTTATCGACGGGGCCGCATCTTGATTATCGTCTGCGAAAGAATGGTACGTTTGTGAATCCGCTCATCGAGCACCGAAACCTACCTCCTGGCGATCCGGTGCCGCCTGAGCATATGGCCACTTTCGAGCAGGCGCGGGATGGATTGCTTGCCCAGGTTCAGGATCGCTGGCCGCAGGCGCCTCCAACCTCTATGGAGCCGGCTGAGTCCGGTTCACTCAGCGCGGGTGGCCAATAATAGGGAACCTCGCCCGTTTGTTGACGGGACGCCCAGGACAGCAGCTTGTGCCGGCCCAGAGGCTGGCACGAATATCTGAATCGACCGAGTGTTTGTATGAAAGTGCGCCCGTTCTCTGCGCTGCGTCCTAAACGGGACGTGGCGGCAGCCGTGGCGGCGGTTCCGTATGACGTCGTCAACACGCAAGAAGCGAGGGACCTGGCTGCCGATACCCCGCTCAGCTTTCTCCATGTGACGAGAGCAGAGATCGGACTTCCGCCGGGTCGTGATCCCCACGATACGTCTGTCTATGAGGCGGCCAGGGCGAATCTGACCAGGATCCAGCGTGACGCCCCGCTTGTTATCGAGGCTGAGGCTTCGCTCTATGTGTACCGATTGGCGTCCGGAGACCACGTGCAGACCGGGGTGGCCGGATGTTATTCCCTGGACGAGTATGAGAGCGGGCGTATCAAGAAGCACGAACGGACCCGACCCGACAAAGAAGACGATCGTACCCGCCACATGGTGACGCTCTCGGCGCAAACCGGGGTCGTGTTTCTCACGTATCGGGCCTCGTCGAGGGTTGATTCGGTGGTTGATCGGATCACGGAAACAACACCGTTGTTCGATTTTGAGGCCATCGATGGGGTTCGTCACACTGTCTGGCGTGCAGACCCCGGCGATGCCGTCACACTCGTAGCGGGGTTTGAAGCTGTGCCCGCACTGTACATCGCTGACGGTCATCACCGCGCGGCGAGTGCGGCTCGAGCGCGTCAGATGTTGGCCGCGGGCGCTGTTGAGGCAAGCCCTGCGGAACGGGATTTTTTCCTTGCCGTGGCTTTTCCCGATCACGAAACGCGAATCCTGCCTTACAACCGTGCGTTTTCAGATTTTGGCGGCGCGTCAGCGGAGGAGTATCTGGCCGCGGTTGCCGGACGTTTGCCGACGGAAGCGACAGCCGTCACGATGCCAGAGAAGGGGGCGGTCTCGATGTATGTCACGGGGCAATGGTATCGGGTCGTGCTCGATGGGCAAGGAAGCTCGTCAGAGAGTGCGCGCCCAGTATCTGGCGTTGTGGCCTCGCTCGATGTGTCGAAGCTCCAAGAACAGGTGCTTGGCCCCTTGTTGCGCGTGAACGATATTCGGACCGATCCACGAGTGACCTTTGTTGGTGGAGCGCGCGGTACCGGCGAGCTTGAGCGGCTCGTTGATTCTGGCCAAGCGGCGGTGGCGTTCTCCCTGGCAGCAGTGACGGTCGACGAGTTGTTGGCCATTTCCGATATGGGTGACATCATGCCGCCCAAATCAACCTGGTTCGAACCCAAATTACGGGACGGACTCCTGACGCATTTACTGTGATGCCGAGCCACCGAGTATTTAACTTTGGGGCTGGACCTGCCGTGCTGCCTGAGCCGGTGCTTGAAGAGGTGCAGCGCGATCTGATGTCATTGCCGGGGCTCGGTATGTCGGTGCTGGAGATCAGTCACCGTTCTCCGACATTTGACCATATTCTTCAGCAGGCAGAGGCGGACGCCCGGCGGTTAGCCGGGGTGTCTGACGACTACCACGTGTTGTTTTTGCAAGGCGGCGCAAGCCTCCAGTTTGCAATGGTCCCGCTCAATTTGCTTGGCCCTGACGCGGTAGCGGACTATGTCTTGACTGGGAGTTGGGCAAAAAAGGCGGTACGCGAGGCTCAGCAGTTCGGTCAGGTGCATATTGCGGCGACCACGGAGGACGAGGCGTTCTCGCGAATCCCACGCGCTGAGGAACTGGAGCTCACGCCAGGAGCTGCATATCTCCACGTGACCTCGAACAACACGATCGTGGGTAGCCAGTGGCCAGAGCTTCCCACGACAGGGGGGCTTCCGCTGGTGGTTGATGCTTCTTCAGACCTGTTTTGTCGTCCTTTGGACATGACCGGTCTGGGTCTCTTGTATGCGGGCGCGCAGAAAAATCTCGGGCCGGCCGGGGTTACCTTGGTGATGATCCGTAAGGATCTTGCCGAACGGTCGCCCGACACGTTGCCCACGACGCTGCGTTATGACGTGGCTGTCAAACATGCATCGCGTTACAACACGCCGCCCGTGTTTGCTATCTACCTTGCGGGTCTGGTCATGCGCTGGTTGCTTGATTCGGGTGGGCTGGTGCAGATGGAGGCCAGGAACAGGCGCAAGGCTGAGTTGCTCTACAGCGCTATAGACCGGACGGGTTTCTATCGCTGCCCTGTGCAGACCGGCAGCCGATCACTGATGAACGTGACCTTTCGGTTGCCCAGTGAGGAACTTGAGCAGCGATTCGTCGGTGAAGCTGATCAGGCCGGCCTGGTTGGCCTCAAAGGACACCGGTCGGTGGGTGGGCAGCGTGCGTCCATCTACAACGCCTTCCCCGAAGAAGGTGTGAGTACCCTTGTGGAGTTCATGGGCGAGTTTGAGCGTATCCACGGCTGACCTATGAGAGTTGAAGCCTCGTGAGACAGATGGAGGGGGCCGTTGTCTGTCCCCAGTGCGGGCGTCTGGTTGGTGTCAATGAGGAGACCTGCCCGTTCTGTGGCGCCTGGAGGCCAGGGCTGTTCGGGTGGGCGACCACACTGCGGCGTTGGCTCGGCGGACGTCTGGACCTGTTCAGTCTCATCGGCGTCGGGTGTGGCACGCTCTACGCGCTTGCGTTGCTGGTGAGCGTGGCCGGAGGTGGCTCCCTGTTCGGAGGAGGCCTCATGTCGATGCTCTCTCCGGGTTCCAGGGCGCTGTATTTGCTTGGCATGACCGGGGGCGTCGCCTGGGATCTTGGATGGTGGTGGACGCTACTCACGGCGATGTATCTCCACGGTAGCCTGTTGCATATCGTCTTCAACGTAATGTGGATCCGTAATCTCGGGCCCGCCGTTGCTGAAGTCTTTGGCCCTGGTCGTGCCTTCCTGTTGTTCAACGTGGCCGGGGCCGGCGGTTTTCTCGTGTCGAATGTGATGAGCGGTGTGCCCACGATCGGGGCCTCTGGCAGTATCTTCGGGTTATTGGCTGCGTTGATCGTCTACGGCCGGCGGCGCGGGAGTTCTGTGGTGACCCAGCAACTATGGCAATGGGCGATTATTTTGGGCGTGTTCGGGTTTGTCATGCCGGGCATCAACAACTGGGCACACGGCGGTGGATTTGCCGCGGGTTGGGTGACGGCCCAGGTCATGAATCTTGATGATGACCGGCAGGATTCCAGCTGGGTGTTATTGACCTCGCTTGGGCTCATCGTGCTGACAGTCGCCGGGGTAGGGCTTTCGTTCGTGAAGGTATCGAGCTTGCTCCTCGGCTAGAGGAACGCTTTTCTCTTACGGGTTCATCGGTGCGATCGGATTATTCAGTCGATGGACCCTGATCGCCACCGGAGTCGGGGCGGCCAGCGCGAGAACGCTTACGGCGCCTCCGCCGGCGCCGACGCCGCGGCGGTTCCTCCGCCGCGGAGATGGCCTCGGCTCGCCAGCTCTCGATAAGCTCAGGGGTTTGTCCGTGTATCTCCATCCAGGTCAGGGCATCGTTGAATGCCGCTCGGCGGGTGAGCGTCCTTCGCGTACGTTGAGGAAGCTGGTCGTCGGTCAACCGTCGCTGCAGATCCAACACCTGGCGCAGATGTTCGAGATCTCGCCGTGCGATCGGCAGTAACCCGAGCGCAACTTCTGGGGGGCGTGTTGTCGACGGGTCGCGCGGCACTCGTCGCCGTGGCCGGTCGATGGAGGCGAAGGGGGTCACGAAAGTACCTAGCAGTAATGAATTGCGGAGCGTCGAGGGAATATCCTCGAAGCGGGCGCGGTACCGGTCCAGCGAGGCGAGCGAGAGCGACAGTGCGTCGGACCGAGCGCGATCGAGTTCGGGCGCGATGAATTTCAACAGTCCGATCTCACCGAGATCATGGATGATGCGCTCGGCAGACCCGCTTCTGCCGATCTTGTACAGTTCTTCGAGGAGCCGGGCCGGAGAGCTGTGGACGATTTCCCCCCGGTGTCGCCGAATGGCGGTGAGAATTGCTGAATCGATCGTCAAATCGAGACGGGCGGCCAGCACGACGGCGCGGAGCATCCGCACGGGATCTTCCACGAACCGTTCGTTCGGATCACCGATGCACCGGATTCGTCGACTCCGTATGTCGCGCATGCCGTCGACATAATCGAGAATCGAGCGCGTTGCGACGTCATAGAAGAGTGCGTTGATTGTGAAATCGCGGCGCGAGGCGTCTTCCTCCGCTGTGCCGAACGTGTTGTCTCTGGGAATATAGCGTCGGATGGGGCCGCTTCCGTCCGGCTTCTTCAGTCGATCTCGCTCTGCTTGCCGTGCCGTCTTCTCGTCGTCTGTTTCTGGTGGCACCTTCCTGCGGAAGGTGGCGACCTCAAGGGTTTTCTCCCCGAATTTGATGTGGGCCAGCCGAAACCGTCGGCCGATGATCCAACAGTTCCTGAAGAGCCGCTTGATCTGCGGCGGGTGGGCTGAGGTCCCGATATCGAAGTCCTTCGGCCGGCGCTCAAGCAGCAGATCTCGGACCCCCCCTCCAACGAGATAGGTCTCGAAATCGTTTTTTTGTAGGCGTGTGATGACCCGCAGGGCGTCGTCGTCTACCAGCCGCCTGGAGAGGTTATGCTCCGCTCGCGGAATGGTTGTCGGCGCCGCCACGGAGGTTGATTATACCCCCCGGTTTGCAAGGGGTGTCGAGTTGGTGCTCGGCTCGCGTTTATTCGCGAATGCGATCGGCATACGAATCGCCGGTGATCATCCGGACGACTTCCCCGTTTTCTTCCACGAAACGTACGACCTCGCCCACGGGACCGCCGCCCGTGGGCGCCACCATACGAAACCGTCCCTCGCCGAGGGGCTCGAGTGGTACCGGCGCCTGCAGTGTCAGAGCCCAGGGGTTTATGACGGTCAGGTACTCGTCCATGACCAGTACCTGGCGTTCGCCGTTTCGACTGCGATAGCGACCAGCGAACCGCGTCCACGTCGGATTCCAGGTGGTCGCGGGAGGAGCGGGTGTCGTTGCGGCGGCAACCGCTGTGCCCACGGTGTTCATGAGCTGCTGGGCGATCTGATTGGGATTGGAATCATTGGTGTTGGTGAGCACGATTACCCCGACCTGTGCATCGAGGCGAATAGAGGTATTGGTGGTATAGCCGGGGTAGCTCCCGCCGTGCCCAACGAAGACGTGCCCGTCGATTCGCCGGACTCCGAAGCCGAGGCCCTGGCCACTCGTCCATGTGGTTTCGAGCATGCGAACGCGATGCATCTCACGGAGAGATGCGGTGCTGAGGAGGCGGTCGTCGCTTCGGGTTCCAGTGCGGAATTGCGCTGAAACAAACCGGGCCATATCCTCGACCGTGGAAGTCAGGCCGGTTGCCGCAGCCATGCCTCGAGCGTCCACAAAAGGCATCACGTCGCGGGAGCCGTCCGGCATGCGGATGCCATAGCCGGTCGCCAGTCTGCTGTCGTCTATGTCGACACTGGAGGCATTCATGCCGAGCGGGGTGAAGATGTGTTGCTGTAGGTAGTCTGCCCAGGAGAGGCCGCTGGCTGCCTCGACGACCATTCCCGCGATCGTGTACGCGAGGTTGGAATATTTCCAGCGTGTCTCTGGCGAGAATGCGGCCTGACGGTCGGACATCAATTCACGGACTTCCGTGGTCGTCGGAAAATCGAGATCGCTCCAGTGCGAGCGGACTTCACGTGGCAGGCCAGAGCTGTGGGTCAACAAGTGCTCGATCGTGATTGGGGGGTCCCCCGGCGACGCGGGGCGGAACGTAAACCATGGCAAGTAGTCGGAGACCGGGTCGTCGAGTCGTACCGCTCCTTCCTCGCGAAGTTGCATGATTGCCGTGGCCGTGAAGAGTTTGCTGTGGGAGGCCATACGAAAGCGGGTATCCACCTCCATCGACGCTCGTGTCGTCAGGTCTGCGTGGCCGAATCCCTTCGCCCACACTAAGTCTTGGTCAGCCACCACTCCTACGACGACGCCAGGCAGGTTCCGGTACGTGATCTGACCTTCGAGCCAGGCGGAGAAGAGGCGTATTTGGGCCTCGACCTTGGGGTTTGTGGTGGTGGGCTGCGCTGTGGCCGGCGCGACCGTCCAGCTGATGAGACCCGTCATGAGCGCGACGGCGAGCACCGACAAGTATTTTCTGACTGAACAGGGCATCGCAGGCATGGGCACCTCGCAGACTCCGGTGATTGTTCGATTCGCAGGGGACGTATGCATTGTATACACCAGGGGCGCTTTGTTGGTGACCTGTCGATGCGTCCATGTACGAAGGTCGGTGCGATAATCGGTCGCATGTGATCCGTGCGCGTCACCAGGAAAATGGCACGGGATGGAGGCACAGCGATGAAGACTCATCAGCTTGCGCTGAACCGACGTCGATTTGTGGCTTGTTTTTCCTCGGCAGGGGCGAGTATGGCGCTGATGCCCGGGGCGTTGGTCGCGGTAGCCCAGGATGCCGAGGTCATTACCCTCCCGATGCTCGAGGCGGCCCAGGCGATCGCTGGAATTTCCTTTACGAGGCAGGAACAAGAGCGGATCGTCGACCGACTCAACGGTGCTCGCGATCTGCGTCCGGCGTTCGAGACGCTTCGTGCTTCGGCATTGGGCAACGAGACCCAGCCGGCCTTTGTCTTCAATCCCGTTCCGCCGGGTGAGAAGCTTCCGACCGAGCGTAAGCCGTTTCGTCGGCGTGCTCGTTCCGTATCCATGCCATTGACCGATGAGGCGCTCGCGTTTCTCCCGGTGACACACCTCGCCAGACTCGTCGAGACTCGCCAGGTCACTTCGACAGAACTCACGAAGCTGTATCTCGAGCGGCTGCGACGATATGACCCACAGATCCGTGCGGTCGTGACGTTGACCGAAGATCTTGCGCTCAGGCAGGCGCGACAGGCTGATGAAGAAATTGCTGCCGGAAACTATCGTGGCCCCTTGCATGGGATTCCATGGGGAGCAAAGGACTTGCTTGCCGTGCGCGGCACGACCACCACGTGGGGAATGTCTCCCTACGCAGACCGAGTGATCGACGTCGATGCCACAGTGTTCAATCGGTTGACGGAGGCTGGCGCGGTCCTCGTGGCCAAGCTCTCGACTGGAGCGCTGGCCGTCTCCGCGCGGTGGTTTGGTGGCACGACGCGTAACCCGTGGAATCTGGAGCAAGATGCGTCGGGATCGTCGGCTGGCCCGGGAGCGGCAACTGCGGCTGGCCTGGTGGGCTTTTCCATCGGGACCGATACCGGTGGTTCGATTATCCTGCCGTCCACGCGCAATGGGGTGACCGGGTTGAGACCGACGTTTGGCAGGGTCAGTCGATACGGGGTCATGTCGTTGGTCTGGACCCAGGACACGGTCGGTCCAATGTGCCGCTCAGCGGAAGACT
Source organism: uncultured Vicinamibacteraceae bacterium (assembly GCA_964591245.1). GTDB lineage: Bacteria > Acidobacteriota > Vicinamibacteria > Vicinamibacterales > UBA8438 > CAZPZZ01. Next base: position 23,554 of record CAZPZZ010000010.1, read on the forward strand.
GTGCTCTTGTGCTCGATGCTATCCAGGGGCCGGATGGCCAGGACAATACGTTACTCGACGTTCCTTTCAACTGGGACGCTGAGGATGACGTGAGCCAGCTTCGTGTCGGGTATCTGCGGTCGTTGTTTGACGCCGGCCTTCCGGATGAACCAGCGAGAGCCGAACGCCAGCAGCAGATACGAGACAACGCTGAGGAGGCGCTTCGGGTGATCCGGTCGTTAGGGGTCGAGGTGGTGCCCTTTGATCTTCCCGATGTGCCAATCGAGACGATTGATTTCATGCGATATGTCGAGACAGCAGCCGCGTTCGACGAAGAAACCCGAACCGGGGTGCTGACGGAGGTTGAGAACGGGCCTGAGGAGAGTCGTCGCCCTGATGAGATCAGAGCCGCTCGGTTTACGCCTGCTGTGGAATTTGTGCAGGGGAACCGGTTGCGGATGCGCGCTATGGAACAGATGGCGGAGGCGATGGCCGACGTGGATCTGTTCATTGGAAGCCATCAGGCATTGACGAATCGTACCGGGCACCCGGTGATGAGTTTGCCGAATGGCTTTTTTGAGGGGACACCGACGGCGCTGCACCTGACGGGAGCTCTATTTGGTGAGTCCGCGATCCTACGGTTGGCGGATGCTTTTCAAGCCGTCACGAACCACCACGAACGGTATCCGCCGCTCTGATAGTGCTGACCCGCGGTGAGGGCGATCGACGGGGAGGTTCTAGCCTTTCGCGTCCATCCAGTTCTCACCGATGCCGACATCCACGGTCAGCGGCACACGGAGTGATGCGGCCCCCACCATTGCCTCACGGACGAGGTTGGCGACATGTTCGGCGTTGTCCTGGGGAGCTTCAAGCACGAGCTCGTCGTGAACGGTAAGGATCATTCGGGCTGAGGCTGGAAGTTCCCGGGAGAGATCGATCATCGCGCGTTTCAGAATATCGGCCGCGCTGCCTTGAATCGGCATGTTCACGGTTGCGCGTTCGGCCGCGGCACGGATCTGACCGTTTCGACTGCGGAGTTCAGGTACCAAACGTCGCCGGCCCGACATTGTTCGGACTTCCCCCCGTTCCCGTGCTTCGGCGATGACATCATCGAGGAAGCCTCGTACCGCCGGATAGCCAGCAAAATAGGCGTCGATAAAGGCCTGGGCCATTTTCGGTGTGACGCCGATGTCCCGGGCAAGGGTAAAGGCGGTTTTTCCATAGAGCAACGCATAGTTGATGATCTTGGCCCGGCGCCGCAATTCGTGTGGGTCGAGACCACTCTCGGTTCCGAAGACCTGTTCGGCTGTTTGGTCGTGGATATCCTGGCCCTCGATGAAGGCTTCGATAAGTGCGGCATCTCCAGACAGGTGGGCGAGCACGCGAAGCTCGATTTGGGAGTAGTCGGCAGAGATCAGGGAGTGCCCTTCTGGAGCGATAAATGCTCGCCGAATATCTCGACCCAGTGGTGTGCGAATGGGGATGTTCTGAAGGTTGGGCTCACTGCTGCTCAATCGTCCTGTGGCGGCGATGGCCTGATTGAAGGACGTGTGCAGACGCCCGGTCTCGGCTCGTACAAGCTGCGGAAGTGCATCGAGATAGGTGCCCTTCAGTTTCTGGATCGTGCGCCATTCGAGTACGAACTTCGGCAAATCATGTTGTTCGGCCAGTTCTTCGAGTACTTCGACCGATGTGGAGGCAGCTCGGGTTTTCCCGGTCTTCTTGCGAGCGGGTAGTGCAAGCTTCTCGAAAAGGATCGTCGAAAGCTGGCGTGGCGAATTGATGTTGAATTCTTCCTCGGCTAGCCCGTGAATTTCCGCTTGCAGAGACGTAAGCCTTGCGTCGATCTGCCGCGACTGTTCTGCGAGGGCCGTGGTGGCGAGGCAGACGCCTGCTTGTTCGATCTCCGCTAGCACCGGGATCAGTGGGTGTTCCAGCTCGGCATAGACTGTTGCCAGTCCATGCTGGTCCAACTGTCCCTTCAGGACAGCGGCAGCTTGAAGCGGGAGATCGGCTCGTTCGCACGCGTAGGCGAGCACCGCGTCAGGCGGCAAGCGGTCGAAGTCAGGAGCTTTGGAACCCTTGCCTCGGACATCTTCGGTCGAGAGTGCCTGATAGCCTGTCTGTTCAAGGGCGACGGTTTCCAGCGTGGGTGAAGCGCGAGTCGCGTCGAGTAAGTAACTCGCGATCATGGTGTCTAGCTCGAGACCTTGAAGTCGGATGCCATGGGTCGCGAGCCACAGAGTGTTCCTCTTGAGATTGTGGCCAACTTTCCGGATATCAGGATCTTCTAGGATGGGCTTGAGGGTGGTGATGACCGAATGGCTGTCGAGACTTCCGGAGAGGTCGAGCCCGTCCTGCGCGAGCGGTACATACCACCCGGAGCGCGGCGAGGTAGAGAACGCGAGTCCCACGAGCCCTTGGCGTGAAGGGGGGGCAGTGACGGTTACGAGATGGAGACCGAATTGCCCGGAGGTTTGCAGTTGCGTGACCAGCGCTTCAAGATCGGCGATTTGGTCGACGATGCGGTAGTCCGTGGTGACGTTGACTGCGCTCGGCGCGTAGTCAGCGAGTAGTGACTTGAAACCGAGTTTGGAGAATAACGTCCAGCAACGGGCGTTGTCGGCACCCTGGTATGAATAAGTGGCTGGATCGTCCCCCGCCTGTAGATCTGTGCGGATACGGACCAATTCCCGGCTTTTTAAGGCGTCATCGGCGTGTTCGGTCAACGCGACGCGGTGTTGCTTTCGTGGCAGATCAGCGGCCCGTTTGAGTAATTCGTCGAGGGAGCCGTATTCAGATATGAGTGCGCGTGCGCCTTTTTCTCCGATCCCAGGAACGCCTTTGACGTTGTCGCTCGCGTCTCCCATGATCGCTAGCGTGTCGACGACCTGATCCGGTCGCACGCCAAACTTTTGCTGTACGCCGTTCGTGTCGTACCAGATGCCCTCATCCCGTGGATTGAAAATCCGAATGTGATCGCCAACAAGCTGAAAGAAGTCCTTATCGCCAGTCACGAGGACTACGTCGAGTTGGGCCGCCACCGCGCGCAGGGCAAGTGAGCCGAGGACGTCATCTGCCTCAACTCCGGCTTGGGTCACGACTGGGACGCCCAGGGCAGCGCACGCGTCGTGCACCCACGGTACCTGTTCAACGAGGTCGTCCGGCATTGGCCGGCGGTTTGCTTTGTAGTCTTCCGACAGTTCGTGACGGAATGTCGGTCCCTTCAGGTCAAAGGCGGCGGCAAGTAGTTCTGGCTGGTGGTCATCCACCAACTTGCGCAGCATCGTGATGAAGCCATACACGGCGTTCGTCGACTGACCTTCGGGGCCGGTGAGTCCACGGATGGCGTGATACGCCCGGTACATCTGTGAGTTGCCGTCGATGAGAAAGAGACGAGGTCTCTGAGACATAGGGGGGGGCAGTATATCGCGCGAGGCCAGCGATGAATGCAGGTCTGTGGAATCGATTGTTAATGGCATCGTGTGGCGGAGCAGGCGAAGGAGCTGAGACAGGGCAGGAGGGGGCCCGGTGCCGGCCAGGTCCCCGTCGTAAGAAGTGTCAATTCAGCAACTCGAGCTCAGCTCTCGCCTCTTTGTTCGTGCGCAGTTCGTTTGTGACCGAGAAGGCGAGTACGCGGCGAGCAAAGGTTTCTGCAAGCTGTCGATCGAATGCATTGGTCACGACACCGGTCAGTGTCACGTGTCCACGACTCACGACAATGTGGATCGGCGGAGTCGAACCAATGGCATAGCGCCAGAAGTGGGTATTGCCGTAGATCGCTCTGGCCACAGCATAACGGAGCTTGTCGTCATGGCGTGAGACCCGGAGGACTTCCAGCGCGTTGACTATGGCGGTGACCCCTTTGACGCCAGCGACCCGGTTTTCCAGATCGCGGGATTTGTGGGGCCCGGTGACGTAACCGGTCAGAGATACAACGCCCTGCTCGTCGATTCCGATGTTCACGTCGTCGAAGATTGTGTAGAACGCGTATCGGTGTACTTCCTCCTGTACGTCCTCGAAGACATGCAGGGTCTCTCGCTCAGGCGCGGCAAAGACGAGAGTCGATGAGAGCATGAGCGTAGAGAGTACGGTCAGCGTGCGTAACGTCATCTGATACCTCCTTTGTGCAGTGCCGGCGGTCGAAGGCGGAAAGCCTCCTATTCGCTACCCGACGGTTGTCATCAAGAGAGAAAGCAATGGGCATGCCAGTTGATTGAACTCTCATAACGTATTTAGATTTATATACTTACGTGGTTTGTTTTTAGGTAATGGTGTCGTGCAGTGTCACTTCGTGAGGGCATTGGCACCTGTTTGGGGGACGACGTCCGAATGAGCGTCGCGGGTCGGGTTTTAGACCACGGAAGGGTGGTTTGTCCGCTCGCTCGAGAAGAGCACGAGATGAGATTGTGGCTTGGGGCGGTGTTCTTTCTGTCGGGTGGTGTCGCACTCGTCTACCAACTCGTGTGGCAGCGGGCTCTCTTCGTGATGTACGGCCTCGACGTTGTTTCGGTCACGCTGGTGGTGACTTCTTTCCTACTCGGATTGGGTATGGGCAGCCTGGCTGGTGGTGTGCTGTCCCGTGCCTATCCTGACGTGCAGTTGCCGTTGTTCGCGTTTCTTGAGTTTGGAATCGGGTTATTCGGATTTTTCAGTCTCGATCTATTCGCTCGGGTTGCGCAGTGGACGACTGGTATCGGGTATACGGCCACAGGTCTTGTCGCATTCTTGCTTGTCGTGATTCCTACTACGTGCATGGGCGCAACGTTGCCCCTGCTGGTCGCGTACATGACTCGGCTATCCGGCAACGTGGGGCGGTCTGTCAGCACACTGTATTTCCTCAATACGGTTGGTGCTGCAGGAGGAGCCTATCTTGCGGCGACTGTGTTGTTGAGTGAGTTCGGGCTCACGGGAACAGCACAGACTGCGGCTGGGCTCAATGTCGGACTTGCGGTCGTGGTGGTTGCCATGACCGCACTGGAGCGACGACTCGCGTGAAGGTCCGCATTGCATTCATCGCGACTACACTGAGCGGTTTTGTCGCGCTGTCTTACGAGATCGTGTGGATTCGTATCTACGGGTTCTTGACCGGTGGGGAGGCGGAGTCGTTTGGCCTGCTGCTGAGTGCGTATCTTGCTGGGCTCGCGTTGGGAGGCCTCCTTGCTCGTGTGTCTTGCCACTCGACGGGCAAGCTCTCGGGGGGCGCCCCCCTGGTGACCCTGGGGCTTTTCTTCTTGCTGGCGAACGTCGCGGCTTTTCTCGTAATACCTACCGTTGCTTACCTTGTCAGTACCTATGGTCTGGAGGCTCCGCGGACATTGCCCATCTTTGCCGTCGCGGCGATCGGGCTCGGCGCCGGGTTTCCTTTGCTGTCGCACTATGCCATTCCTCCCGACCAGGATGCCGGTGCCCGCTTGTCCTATCTCTATGTTGGGAATGTCTTAGGGGCCGCTTCGGGAAGCTTTGTCACCGGTCTGTGGTTGCTCGATGTTCTGTCATTACGGGTAGTGAATCTCGGTCTGGTTCTGTTCGGAATAGCCATTAGTGCGTTGTTGACAGCCGTGGCCGTTCGCGGCCGCAGCGTGCGTGTCACGCTCGGCATTGGCTACGCTCTCCTCGCGGCCGTGCTGATCTGGTCATCGCCGGTGTTGTACGCAGGAATGTACGAGCGGTTGCTCTACCAGGACGACTACTATGACGGGCGGCGGTTTGCGCATGTCGTGGAGAATCGCAGTGGCATTGTTACCCTCAGTGAGAGCGGTACCGTGTACGGAGGTGGTTCGTATGACGGCCAGATGAATATCGACCCACGTCCGGGTGAAGATACCAACCGGGTCCTGCGTGCGTACCTGATTCCAGCGTTTCATTCCGCTCCTCGCAACATTTTGATGATCGGAGTCGGCTCTGGATCTTGGCTCGAGGTCTTGTCCAACTTTGATGAAGTCGACCGAATCACGGTGGTCGAGATTAATGCTGGCTATTTGGAGATCATGCGGCGGACGCCGCTCGTGGCCCCGGCGCTGGTACACCCAAAGGTGAAGGTCATTGTCGATGACGGTCGGAGGTTCTTGAGTCGGACGACGGAGAGCTTCGACATCATCATTTCCAACACGACCGTGTACTGGCGTGCTCATGCTGCTAATTTATTGTCGCGTGAATATTTTGAGTTGGCGGGACGTCGCTTGAACCCCGGTGGCATCGTGTATGCGAATTCCACCCAGTCGGTCGCTGTGCACAAGACGATGGCCACCGTCTTTCCCCATGCGTGGCGCTATCAGAACATGGTGCTCGCGGGATTCGATCCGATTCGCTTGGACTTCGACCGATGGCGGGTCGAGTTGGCCGAATGGACGATTCGAGGTGCCCCGGTGTTCGATCCGGTAGCTGATGACGGTCTCATCGATCAGCTCTCGGTGGAGCGCATGTGGCGCGGTGGTCCGACCTGGGAATCGCGCACGCAGATCTTAAGTCGGACCAGACGTGAGCCGATCATTACCGACGACAACATGGCCACCGAATGGTGGGCGTGGGAGACCTTTCCGTCGGGCGACGAGTAGCTTTCTGTATGCCGCGCTTACAGCACTAGGATCGTGATGATTCCAGCTGCAATGAGCAGTACCTGGCGAATGGCACCGACGTCGGCCGGATTACGGTGCAGACCAGGAATAAGGTCGGACATGGCAACGTAGAGAAAGCTACCCGCGGCGATCGCGAGCACATAGGGTAAGGCATAGGGTGTCCATCGTGAGGCCAGTGATACGGCGATGGCACCCAACGCGCAGGTTGAGGCGGACAGTGCGTTTAACAGGAACGCCCGACCACGCGTGTACCCGGCGTCGAGGAGGATCGCATAATCGCTGACTTCCTGTGGAATCTGATGGGCGGCGACGGCTAGCGCGGTCGTTATGCCCAGCGGCAATGCGGTGAGGGTCGCGGCTCCGACGATCACCCCGTCGGTGAAATTGTGCACTGCGCCTCCGATCAAGATGAGGGTGGCGCTGCTGTCATGCGCTTCACAGTCCGTGGTGTGACAGTGCCGCCAGATAACCAACTTCTCCAGCGTGAAGAAGCCGAGAACTCCAGCGAGCAGGGCGCCCAGGGCCGCCGAAGGTGGCAGTAATTTCAGCGCTTCCGGCACCAATGCCAAGAGCGCGACTCCAAGCAAAGTGCCGACTGCGTAGCTGATGAGTGTGGGAACGACGAGTGTCCGAACGGATTGGGGCAAGAGTAATAGCGGAGAGGCGATCAGTAATCCCCCTCCGCTTCCTATCAAGCTCAGGCTGACGGCGGCAAAAACTTCCACTCTCGGGATGATATACGACGCGGGGCGTGATGGGATGTTCCGCGTTCCCTCAGCGATCTGCTACATATCCGCGGCGGGCACGAACTCGATACGACGAATTGTTTACTTCCACCCTGATCGTGTGCCAGAGACCGTCGGGTTTGCTCTGCGCTGGATATGCCAGATAGTACTGCTGGCTCAGTTCCCGCGCGAGTTCAGCGGTGGCAGGGTCGAGGTCGTCGGCGTCCCGGATGATCTCCGTGCGCCCGCCACTCTCATCGGTCAGATCGCGCAACGCCGAGACATTGACACGGTCGTCGACCGGGAACAGGCGACCCCCTTGCGGCATACGGGGGCGAGGATTTCCTCCGCCCGGAAACGGGAAAGGGGTCCTTGGGGGGGGGAACCCGATTGTCGGCACTCGTCGGTTCACGCGGCGGCGTGCGTCCCGGTCGAGCCCAATGGCGTAGATCAGGGTCTCGTGTTCTCGGATCAGGGAGCGCAACGTCTGCAGATCGGTCTCGCTGTTGGTGTCATTACCGTCAGAAATGATGAGCAACGCCTTTTTCCGATGCCGCCCGTCTGCGATCTGCGGTATCGACTCTGCGACCGCGTCATACATCGCGGTTCCGCCGCGGGGCGTGATGTCCCTGAGGCTCCGGCTGATTCGATTCCGGTCTATCGTCCAATCTTGTAGTAATTCTGGGATGTAGCTAAATCGATAGAGCAGAATCTCATCTTCAGGGTCGAGCAAATCGTAGAGGAAGCGATCGAGGGCTTTCCGTGCTGCGGCCATCTTCCGCCCTTCCATGCTTCCGCTCGTGTCGAGGGCAATGCCAAGACTCACGGGCACTCGCTCGTTACTGAAGTAGGTGACGTCTACCGGCCGACCATCTTCATACACGACGAAGTCATCTTGTGTGAGCCCGGGCACGAATCGTCCGCGAGCGTCGGTCACCGTGGCTGTGAGGTTGATCAGCTCGATGCCGGTCCGGAACACAGGCTGGCCCCCGTCGGGCTGGGCCGTGGCTGTCAGCGGCAGGCTTGCCGAGAGGGAGAGCGCCAGAAGCACATTGTGGTTGCTGATCATGGAAGGGCCTCCGGGGCAGTTGGTTCGGTTGAGTGTGCCTGCTCACGTGCACCACGCTGGTCGATGTGCGGGACGTTGGACTGGTCCTGGCTGAAGCTCACTCGATATCGGCTGACGTGTTCGGTGTCCGGAAGGGAAATGCTGAACGCCGTTTGGGCGCCGCGGGAGAGGACATCGGCTGCCAGTGGGGTTTCTCCCGTGCCGATTACTGTCCCGTTCGTATCGAATAGCGTCGCTGCGGCACTCAATTGTTCCCACTCCCTTCCGTCGGGCGGGTTGCGGAGGGTACCCCGGATGACGAGGTAGCCCCCTTGTCTGGTGTGCGTCAGCGAAAGAAGTTCGAGGGGGAGTGCTGCTTCGGTGCTGGGGACGGCCTTGGGCTCGCCGCGAAATTGCGTGAACGCCACCACGGCGAGCCCGACGGCTACCGCAGCAGCGCAGGCGAGCCACGTAGTGGTGAGCCGTCTGGTGGCGGGTTGACCGGAGGCCACCGCGGCGCTGGCGAGATCATGGCCTTCGAGAAATGACTCGGCCGATTCAGTCCTGGCGAGGAAATATCCCCGGGCCGGTTCAAATTCGTCACCTGGATCGTCCTTCCTCGTAGGCCGAGGCCTGGATACGGATGCGACTTCGTCGGAGCCTGCACGCGAGTGCGTGAAGCGAGTGAGCTTGGCTTGCAGGGCCGCGATCGTGGCATCGGACCGGCGCCGTTCTTCGCGGACGAGTCGCCAGCTGATGATCCCCATGCTGAGGGCCAGGCCAAGCGAGATGAGCGTAACGGTGGTCGTGAGAAAGTCCATGCTGGGTGCTCTTCGTTCAGACCCTGTTCACCAGCTCTCGCTCCGGTCTCGAGCCCGCCACATCTGTGGCGGGTCAGAAATGCCATGCTCGGACGCGAAAGTCCTCGCATAGAGAAGAGAAGCAAAGATTCTGCCATCGAGGGTTCGTCAGGGCGGGAACCGTGCCTCCGCTGTGTGAAGTAGAGAGTGTCGGTCTGCCGGTTGCAGTCCACGCAGCTCTGTCCCCACAGAGAGGCAGGTAGTGTAGTGAAGACAGGGCAGCGCGGTTCATGGGTTGTGCGTGCGGGTGGAGACGTGCCCGCGTTCGTAAGGAACGTCGCATGTCGCGCGCCTGTCATCCCTGAGATGATTTGGTGTGGTGGTGTCCGGCGTTCATCAGGGCGGCGTAAAGAACTGTTCGAAAAAGAGATAGTTCTAGTGTGATCAGTTAGCCGTGTCCGGTTTGAGCCCTTCTGTGAACAGGAGGCCGGCGCGCTCCGCAAGCGTGCGCACTGGTTTGAACCCTTCCGCGAGCAATGCGGCCTCGGCACCCCCCTGTGATCGGTAATGTGGATCGAGGGAACGGGCAGAGAAAAGCGCTCCGAGCCCGCCACGAGGAGCGGCCTCGATGATGAGACAGCGGCCTCCCACTCGCAAGACGTGTCGGGCGCCTTGCAGGGCGCCTACGCGCTCGTGTGGGCGCATCGAGCCGATGAGGTCAGGGATGACCACCACGTCGAACCACCCCTGCGCGAAGGGCGGGGATCGGAATGGAGCAACTTTTATGTCTACGAGCGCCCCTCTGGAGGCGGCGGCCCGCGTGATCGGTTTGGCGTGCGCCTCATCCGTCACCAGTACTGCCGCTTCACCGCTGAGTCCAGTCGTCGCGGCCAGTTGGGCAATGAGTTGGGGGGTATGCGGGCCGATCTGGAGCACTCGATCCCCGAGCTTGACTCCGGCCATCGAGACCCGAAGGTCCTTGTCTCCCTTGATTTTCTTGAATATGGGCATTGAGAATTAGTGGCTATTTTTGATGACGCAGGAGGCGCTCGTTTGCCCCGTGTGTCGCAAGACATTCCCCAAGCCATGATATAGTGACCGGCCGTGAATCGCCCAGTTGAAATTGCGCCTGCTACCGGTAAACTCGGAGTCCTTCTCGTCGGTATGGGCGCGGTAAGTACCACGTTCATTGCCGGCACCCTCTTGATCCGTAAGGGTTTAGCGCCGCCTATCGGTTCGTTGGCAGAAATGGGGACCGTTCGGCTGGGAAAGCGGAACGAAGGGCGCTCGCCGCTGATAAAGGATTTTCTGCCGCTTGCCGCACTCGACGACCTCGTCTTCGGGGCCTGGGACATTTTCGAGGAGAATGCGTTCGAGGCGGCGACGACCGCAGGCGTGATCGAGCCGTTGATGCTCGAAAAGATCCGTCCCGAACTTGAGGCGATACGTCCCTGGCCTGCCGTGTTTGACCAGCAGTACGTCAAGCGGCTCATGGGCACCAACATCAAATCTGGTGCAAACAAAAGAGAGCTTGCTGAGCAATTACGCACAGATATCCGCACATTCAAGCAGGATCATGGTCTCAGCCGAGTCGTGATGATCTGGTGCGGTAGCACCGAGATCTTCATGACGCCTACCGAGGCCCACAGCTCGATCGAGGCGTTCGAGCAGGCGCTCGAAGAGAATGACGACAAGATCTCTTCCAGCATGGTCTACGCGTATGCGGCGTTGAAGGAGGGCATTCCCTACGCGAATGCTGCGCCAAATTTGAGTGCTGACATCCCAGCACTTGATCGCTTGGCCTTGGACAACGGATCTCCGGTGGCCGGAAAGGATCTGAAGACCGGTCAGACGCTCATCAAGACAATTGTGGCACCTGGTCTCAAGGCGCGTCTTATCGGGGTCTCGGGATGGTACTCGACCAATATTCTTGGCAACCGCGACGGTGAAGTCCTGGACGATCCCGAATCGTTCAAGACGAAAGAAGAGAGCAAGAAATCGGTCCTTGACTACATCCTGCAGCCTGAGCTGTATCCCAGCCTCTACCGGGATTTGTGTCATGTTGTGCGAATCAACTACTACCCACCCCGCGGAGACAACAAGGAGGGTTGGGACAACATCGATCTGGTCGGATGGCTCGGCTATCCGATGCAACTGAAGATCAATTTTCTCTGCCGAGATAGCATTTTGGCTGCGCCGATTGTCTTGGATCTCGTGTTGTTTCTCGATCTCGCGAAACGGGCGAACATGAGCGGGATTCAAGAGTGGCTCTCGTTCTATTTCAAGAGTCCTGTGCACGCCCCGGGTCTCTATCCTGAGCACGACTTATTCATCCAACTCATGAAGCTCAAGAACACGTTACGCTTCATGGGTGGCGAAGAGCTGATCACTCATCTCGGTCTTGAATACTACGATTAGCGCTGTGCCTAAAGGTCCGATGCAGCCGGTTCTCGTTGGCGGGTTGTTCATTGGGCTACTTTCTGCTCTCCCTTTCGTCTCCTTAGCGAATTGCTGCTGTCTCTGGGTGACCAGCGGTGGTGTGGTGACCGCGTATCTTTTACAGGGTGGGCGTTCCGACGTCATTTCACTCGGGGAAGGTGCGATGGGAGGGTTTCAGGCGGGCATTGTTGGTGCTGTGATCTACGCACTTGTCTCGCTGCCTATTCAGCTGGTCACGATGCCATTTCAGCGCGAGTTGATCGACAACGCCCTCGAGTCCGGAACCGATATTCCCCCCCGCGTGCGAGAGCTTCTCGAGAACATCGGTCCCGGGGTGGAACTTGGATCGGTGCTGGCCGGTTTTGGGGTCATGCTGGTGCTCGGTGCGGTGTTCGCAAGCATCGGTGGCCTCCTGGGGGCGCTTATCTTTCAGCGCTCGTCTTCTGCTGAGCAGCTTCCGCCATCGTCACCACTCCAGCCGTGAAGGCAGGGGGATGGGCATTTCCTGAGTTCCAGTGCTTCGAGCGGAACAATAAATCGTGATCGCGGGTGGTGGCGCTAATGCTCTGAGCGAGTACAGCCGATAGCGAGTAGGCAATGAGTGCTCTACTCGACGCCCTTAAACGTGTGAAGCGTCTTCCGGTTGCTCGGCATGCGCGTCGCTCCCAGCCCGGAGTGGCACGGCTGTCGACTTCTGGGGTCGTGCAATCTTCCGAGGCTCGCCGTCTCGTTTACGGACCCGTTCAAAGAGAGGGTAAGCAGGGGGCTCTGCCGCTCGAACCCGCTACGTGCCCCCCGGCTGTAGTCGCCACCTTGTGAGCGTGGGCACGTTCCCGCAGAGACCACCACTGTGAGGAACCCCTCAACGGCCACTCATGGTGAAATGCACCAACGCGGTGGCCGTGTGGCCTTGACCCGGGTTCGTTACATAATCGAACGAAGTGTGTGGGTTCGTCGTCGAAGAACCCGGGCGGTTGCAAGCTGCGTGGCGTGTGCGCGTTGTCAGTAGCCCGGGTGAGGATCCTCCGTGCGATGTGGTTACTCGCCGGACCGAGTGAAAATACATGGCCCTGATCGAGACGCGTGACCTGTGGAAGACGTACGAGATGGGCAGTGAGGAAGTCCACGCGTTGCGAGGGGTCTCGATGCAGATCGAGGCAGGTGAATACGTCGCAATCATGGGGCCGTCGGGGTCCGGTAAATCAACATTGATGAACCTTATCGGATGTCTCGACACGCCAAGCCAGGGAAGTTATCGGCTCAACGATCACCAGGTGAGAGAACTCGATGACGATGAGCTGGCGCGGATTCGCAATGAAGAGATCGGATTCGTCTTTCAAACGTTCAATCTCTTGCCGCGGGCGACCGCGCTGCACAATGTAGAGCTCCCACTTGTCTATGCTGGCGTGACGGGTGCGTCGCGTCGTGTGCGCGCGCTGGAAGCCCTGGAGAAAGTGGATTTGGCCAATCGTGTGACGCATTGCCCGAATGAACTCTCTGGTGGCCAGCGGCAGCGCGTGGCAATCGCACGTGCGTTGGTCAACACGCCATCGATTCTGTTGGCGGATGAGCCCACCGGGAATCTTGATTCCAAAACAGGTCTTGAGATCATGGCTCTGTTTGACCGCTTGCACGAATCTGGCAACACGATCGTTTTGATCACCCACGAGCCGGATGTTGCTGACTGCGCCCATCGCGTGATCCACCTGCGTGATGGGCAGGTGGAGCATGACGTTCGTCGTGATACCCAGTCCTCCTGAGGCCACGTCATTTCCTCCTTCCGGCTTTAATGAGCATCTTCGTGTACGGGTGACTGGGCGACTCGAACAAGCTCCGGGTATCCGCCATCTCGACAATGCGGCCCTCGCGCATCACCGCAATACGTGTCGTCAGGTGCCGGGCAAGGTGTAGGTTGTGTGTGATGAGTAGGAGCGCGAGCCCTTCAGTTGCGCGAAACCGTAACAGCAAGTTCACGATTTGGGCGGCGATCGACGCATCTAACGATGAGACAGGCTCGTCGAGTACGACAAGCCGCGGTCGGATGACAAGCGCTCGGGCGAGCGCAGCCCGTTGCTGCTGACCGCCGCTCAATTCTGCTGGTCGCTGCTGCAGCTGTGTGGGTGTCAGGCCCACTTGATCAAATAGTTCGAGTACCCTAGCCCGACGACTGGCGGAGGTGCCGATGCCATGCACCTCGAGCGGTTCCGCGACGCTTTCCCCGATCGTGTGCCTCGGATTCAACGAGGCGAACGGATCTTGAAAGACCAGCTGGAATGACCGACGCAGCTGCCGAAGCCGTCTCTTTGAGACAGTTCGTAGCGATTCCCCGTTGTAGCGGATGTCACCCGTGGTTGGCGTGGTCAGGCCAAAAATGCAATGGGCCAGAGTACTCTTACCGCTTCCAGATTCGCCCACGAGTCCTACCCACTCGCCGTCCCCGACGGAAAGGCTGGCGTCATCGATCGCCGTGATGCGTTCGGTACGATGCCAGAGGTGCCGGCGGAGGTAGTGTTTTGAGAGCCGGTCCACTTCGAGCAAGGGTTGAGGTGGCGTATTCACGATTCGTGGAGATGACAACGAGAGATCGATCCGGTCGGAAGCTGGTGCGGGCGTGGGGGGGAGGTGTCACAACAAGTCAATCGTTCGCGGCAGCGTGGTGCGAAAGTGCAACCCGCCGTAACGGCTTCCAGCCCGGGCGGCGTTCCTTCGATACTCCTCAGCGGGAGCCCCGGTTGTTCCCCGGGGAGTGAGGCGAGAAGGCCTTTCGTATAGGGGTGTTGTGCGCTATCGAGCACCGTGTTCACGGATCCGGTTTCGACAATTTGTCCAGCGTACATGATTGCCACGCGGTCGGCGCAGCGACGGACAACGGAGAGATCGTGGGAGATGAGAAGTAGTGCGATCCCCCGTTGCTGCACCAACGCATTGAGGAGGCTGAGAATCTTGGCTTGCGTCAGGGCGTCGAGTCCTGTCGTTGGTTCGTCGGCGATCAGGAGCGTCGGATCGCCTGCGAGGGCGAGTGCGATCAGTGTCCGTTGCTGGAGTCCACCCGAGAGTTGGTGTGGATACGCGCGGGCGTGGCTGGAGGGGGTGGCGATACCGACGGACGCGAGGAGTTCGAGCATACGCGTACGGAGGTCGTGGGCTACCGTAACCTCGTGGGTCCGTAGCGTTTCGACCAACTGGTCCCCTACTGTAAAGACTGGGTTTAGTGCGACTCCAGGATCTTGCAGGATGAGGCCGATTTCGCGTCCTCTGATCCGTCTAAGTTCTGACTCGTCAACTTGCGTCACGTCGACTCCGCGCCAACGGATGGTTCCTGCTGCGATCCGTCCGGGTGGTTGGATGAGGCCGAGGAGTGAGAGGGCGGTCACCGATTTCCCACTGCCAGATTCGCCCACCAAGGCCAGCGTTTCGCCGGAATCAAGTGTGAAGCTGAGTTCGCGTACCGCGGGGACCTCATGACGTTGGATGGTGAAGACTGTCGTCAGGTCCTGCACATCGAGGAGTCTCGATGGGTCACGATGTTCAGGAGCACGCTGTGACATGCAAGTGCCGCTGTCTACCGCTACCACGCTTCCTCGCGATACTCACCGAATTCTGAGCGGAGCGTGTCCGCAACCTCGCCCACCGTGGCGCGTGCTTCCACGGCGTCCACAATGAGTGGGACGAGGTTTTCTCCGCCTCGGGCTGCCTGTCGCACGGTGTCTAACGCGTGCTGACAGCGGGTTTGGTCACGGGATGCCCGCAGTTGCGCCACACGTTGGCTCTGTTCGGATTCGACGGTGGAATTGATTCGAAGGACGTCGATGCTGACGGGGGAGTCGTCGGTGAAGCGGTTCACTCCGACCACCGAGTGCGTTCCGGAATCGATGGCTTGCTGGTATTGGAACGCTGAATCCTGAATTTTACGCTGAATTGTGCCCCGTTCAATGGCGGCCAGAGTGCCACCGTGGGAGTCGAGTTCGGCGAGCACTGCAGTGACTCCTTGCTCGATGGTATCCGTCAGTGATTCCACTGCGTATGAGCCGGCGATGGGGTCGACCGTGTTTGCGGCGCCCGTCTCGGCAGCAATGACTTGCTGTGTGCGGAGGGCAATCTGGGCCGAGGTTTGTGTTGGCAGACCAAGGGCCTCATCGCGACCGTTGCAGTGCAGTGATTGGGTGCCGCCCAGGACGGCGGACATCGCCTGCAGAGCCACGCGCACGATGTTGTTGTCCGGCTGTTGAGCGGTCAAGGTGCTACCTGCTGTCTGCGTGTGGAATCGAAGTTGCCTTGCTCGCGGTTCCTGGGCACCGAAGCGGTCTCGCATGATGCGAGCCCAGAGTCGGCGTGCGGCACGGAACTTGGCAATTTCTTCCAGGAAGTTATTGTGGGCGGCAAAGAAGAATGACAGGCGCTTTCCGAAAACGTCGACGTCCAGTCCGGCATTGCGTGCGGCTTCGACGTAGGCGATGGCGTGCGCGAAGGTAAAGGCAACTTCTTGGATGGCGGTCGCTCCGGCCTCACGGATGTGGTAGCCACTAATTGAGATGGGATGCCAGTGCGGAAGCTCGGCACTGCAATAGGCGACGACGTCGGTAACGATACGCAAGGAGGGGCGAGGTGGAAAGATATAGGTACCGCGTGCGACGTACTCCTTCAGGATATCGTTCTGCACGGTTCCGGCAATCGCCCGCGGGTCGATACCCTGACGGCGTGCTGTCGCTACGTAAAGAGAGAGGAGGATGATCGCGGTCGCGTTGATGGTCATCGAAGTCGAGACGCGGTCGAGCGGGATGCCGTCGAACAGCGTACTCATGTCTTCGATGGAATCGATTGCAACGCCGACGCGCCCGACCTCGCCGCGGGCGAGTGCGTGGTCCGAGTCATAGCCGATCTGTGTCGGGAGATCGAAGGCGACGCTCAAGCCGCTACCGCCTTGCTCTAGGAGGTAGCGGTACCGCTGGTTCGATTCGGCTGCGGTCCCGAAGCCGGCATACTGTCGCATTGACCAGTGTCGCCCACGGTACATGGTCGGGTGGATACCACGAGTGAATGGGAATTCACCGGGGGCTCCGAGTGCATCATCCGGTTGCCAGTCCTTCAGGTCGTCGGGGGTGGCGGTCTTTGATTGCATTCCACCGCGATTGTAGTGGATCGGAGGTCAGATCTGCTCCATCCGCTTGACACAACTATATATGGGGTATATACACATGAATGGCGCTATATATAGACCAAATAGTGATAGGACTTGGAGGCCCTGACAGAAGTTCTCCAGTCGCTGAGACTCACTGTTCCATGCTTGGCTGAGCGCGAATGCAACCAGGTTATCGCCGGTGAGGAGATTTCATGGACGAGGTGGTGAACCGTCTTTCCCGGGAGCTGGCCGCTGCCGTGGCGGCGGCTATTGCGGATGACCATCGGGTCGGTGCGTGTTACGAAAATGCCTTGACTGCCGGTTACTCTATGAAGGTATCGCTTGAGGCGGTGATTGGGTTTGCGCCCCGTTCCCCGAGCCAAGAGAATACGGCTGCCTCTCCATCCATACGAGAATGTGATCGGACAGTGAAATCTGCCGCGATCAGCTCGAAGGACAGGCGTTTTCTCCGCTCGCTCAGGATTGCGGCGGACGAAGCGAAGGCCTGACCGACAGTTCTTCCGGCGCGAGGAGGTTGAGTCTCATCGAGCCGCGTCCGGACCGTTACGTATTTCCACATCGTCTGAGATCGCGCCCGGTCATTTCTGGCGACGGTTACAGCACCATGATTAAGAGTTTCGTCGGCGCGCCATCACGCAGAGATCCGTTGGCCAGTGAGAGTCCTTCTTGGGGTTCTGCGCTAATGATGACTACCGGGACTGGATTTGTCGTGTGAGCGGTGTGAGGAGCGCTTCGTTCTTCATCCCAGAGTTGCTCTGCGTTCCCGTGATCGGCGGTAACGATGACAGTGCCTCCCGCTCGTCGCGCGGAGGTCACAATTCGATCGAGGCACCGGTCAAGTGTTTCGACGGCTGCGATAGTTGCCTCAAGTTGACCCGTGTGGCCCACCATATCTGCGTTGGCAAAATTACAGATGGTGACATCGTGCTTTCTGTGATGAAGGTCGTCAACCAGGTGGTTGGTGATGGCTTCAGCGCTCATTGCGGGCTGTAAGTCATAGGTGGGTACGGAGGGAGAGGGGACGAGAATCCTGTCTTCGCCCGGAGCCGGTCGTTCTTCTCCACAGTTGAAGAAATAGGTCACGTGGGCGTATTTTTCCGTTTCGGCGAGCCTCAGGTTCGTGCAGCCGTGCGTCGTCAAGACTTCAGGGAGGCTTCCCGAGAACACTTGCGGGGAGAAGGCCATCGGTAGGCCATACGCGGCGTCGTACTCCGTGAGGGTCAGTACCCGGATATGTGGTGGGGTGGTTCGGGTGAATCCTTCGAAGTCGTCGTTTCCGAACGCTAGTGCCTGCGTGAGCTGTCTGGCGCGATCGGCGCGAAAATTGAAGAAGATAACAGCATCGTCGTCGCGGAGGAGGCCGAGTGGCTGGTTTTCGCCGTTAGTGACGACACACGGCTTGAGAAACTCGTCCGTGACGCCGCGGGCATATGACTCCCCGACGAGGCGAATCGGGTCTGTGCCGCGGGTACCGATCCCCTGGGTCATGGCTTCATAGGCGCAGCGGGTTCGATCCCAGCGCTTGTCACGGTCCATGCCGTAATAGCGTCCGCAGACGGTGGCGACTTGTCCTGCCCCCACGTCGTCCAGCGTGCGTTGGAGCGTTGCGATGTAATCAGCGCCACCGGTTGGTGTGGTATCACGGCCGTCTGTTAGCGCGTGCACCATGATGCGCCGCACGCCGCGTTGAGCAGCCATGCGGACGAGTGCTTCGAGATGCCGCTGGTGAGAGTGCACGCCCCCGTCAGAGAGCAGGCCGACGAAATGGAGGGTCCGGTCGGCAATGAGGCACGAGTCGACTACGGTCGTGAGCGATTCGATGGTTTCCAGCGCGCCGGTGGCGATGACCTGGTCGATACGTGTGAGGTCTTGAAAGACGACGCGGCCTGCGCCGAGATTCATGTGCCCCACCTCTGAGTTGCCCATTTGCCCGGGAGGGAGGCCGACGGCTTCTCCGCACGTCGTCAGCAAGGCAGACGGAAACCGGTCGCGCAGCTCGTGGTACACCGGGGTGTGAGCTTGGAGAATGGCGTTGCTCGTGCGGAGGTGACTCTCACCCCAGCCGTCGAGAACGACCAGGACAAGAGGTGGTCTGGTGACAGTGGGCATATGCGATGGAATATAGCCTCGCCAGCATCGCGGGCAAAAAGGAGCGGATGATATCACGAAGGTCGCCGTGACAGAGATGGAACCCGCTCAAATTGAAAGAGTTGCGGAGATGTCTCTTTCGTTGACTTGCAGAGAGGGGGTTACCTATGATCAGCCATATGTCGGAGAAGATGTCTCTCCATCTGAGGATTCCTCGTTTGTGGGTCTTGGTGCTTGTCGTGCTCGTGGCCATTGGAAACGGAGTAGCCCACGGACAAGCGGAAACGACGGAGGCTCAGGAGTCCGAGATTGTTTCGTTGGCCACGGTCGTCGGAGCCGCGTTGCAGGGACAGATTGTGCCCACCGATGAGCCATTCGGATGGGCGAATGATTTTCTGAAGAGTAGCGAGCAAACGACCTTCGTGCCGTTCACGATCTCCGTGGACACCGGGAAGCTGAGCACGTCACGAGTGGCGATGTATCTCTTCGTCGTGCCCCAAGGGGTTGGAGTGCAGCCCGGGGCCGACGGAACGGATCTGGAGTTTCCGGATCCCGTATTCGAAGACGGGTACCATCTGTCGCTCGGCGCGCCGACAGAGGAGGGCGTCTATGAGATCCGTCGCGGGTTCTGGGTGCCGGCCGGCGACTATGATGCGTATGTTGCGCTGAGTGAGAGTGACGTCGCCGACGGGGCGGAGCCGGCGACGATGATGCTCAAGAAAACGCTCTCCGTTCCTGATCTTTGGACTGGTCAGCTTGCTACAAGCAGTGTCATTCTTGCCGACCGGATCGAGTCGTTGACGGCGCCACCGCCACCTGACCAACTCATCGCGAACCCGTATACGCTGGGCATGATGCGAATCGTGCCAAAGTCGGTTCCCGTGTTTCTCACCGACGAGGAGTTCTCGCTGGTGATGCTGGTCTATAACCCGGAGGTGGATCCGAGGGGGATGCCGGACGTGAGTGTCGATTACACGTTCAATACCCGAATGGCGGGCGGTCTCGAGTTTTTCAACCGTACCAATCCGCAAACGTTCAATCAGCAAACACTCCCTCAGGGGTTCGACCTGAGGGCCGGACATCAGCTGGTGGCGGGCCAAGCGATCCCGTTGTCTTCGTTCCCGGCGGCCGAATATCGACTCGACATTACCGTGACTGATAACTCCAGTGGTGTGTCACTAACGCGGATCGTCGATTTCTCCGTCGCGGAGTTCTGAGGTGTGACTGTCCGGTGACCTGTGAGAGAGATCGTCATGTCTAGGCATTGCGCACTCGTCATAGGAGTAATCGTCTCGGTTCTAGGCGAGGTGGGCGTTGCAGTGGGCCAGGGGCATGGAAATGAATCCAGCTCACCGCATGCCGTACGAGCGAGACATACCGCGGCTGCCGTGTCTGGAGTCATCTCCGGCGCGGTGACCGACGCTGTTGGTTCTCCTCTGGATGGGGTGATGGTTTCCGCCTTCGGTCCTTCGGGGGCCGAACTAGCCCTCTCAGATAGGGCGGGACGGTTCACTCTCTCATCACTTGCGCCTGGTGCGTACCACATTCAGGCTCACCTGGCTGGATTTGCCTCTTCACCGAGCCAGATCGTCTCGGTCTCGGCCGGTATGCAGGCTGTGCACGCGATTACGCTGAGCCCCGTGGCGGCTTCCGCATCGGTTCAGGCGCTCTCGGCGGAGTTGGGGGTGCCGAGAACCGGTCCCGTGACGCGGGAGCAGACTGATACAGGAGGCTCGCCGGCTGTGGCTTCAGTGCCACACGATCATGGCGAGAAGGCGTGGCGCCTCCGTCGGCTCAGGCGTAGTGTCCTGAAAGAGACAGCGACCCGGCTGGTTGGGGACGCGGCTGAGCCGGCGAGTTTTCAACCCGGACGGGTATTCGCCGATGCGGGGGGGGGGGCGAGCGTGCTGCGTGGGTTCCCGGTCAGGGGTGAAGTCAATCTGCTGACCCGCGGCACAGTGCCATCGTCTAACTCTTTGTCTGAGGTGACGCGGCCTGGGGGAATTGCGAACCTATCCGTGGGGGCTCCCCTCTGGTTGGGGGATTGGACGGCGCAGGGGGCGATGACGACGGGTGACGTGATGACCTGGGTTGTGTCTGGTTCGTATGTTGCGGACGAGGCTGCCGATTCAGCGCATCAAGTTTCGCTCGACGTCGGGTATGGACGTCAGCATTATAGGGGCGCGAATCCAGCCGCGATGACAGTGGCTCCTGAGACGAGGTACGCCGCCAGCTTCGGTGCGTCTGACCGCTGGAAGGTCTCGCCGTGGTTGACACTCGATTATGGCGGGCGCTACGCCACGTACGGATACGTGGAGGAAGAGGGACTGTTCAGTCCCCACGCGGCGGTCACGTTGACGCCGGTCTCTGGGTTCCGCATGCGGTTCACGGGTGCCCAGGAGAAGGTAGCCCCAGGGGCGGAAGAATTTTCGCCTCGAGTGAGCACCGGGCTCTGGTTGCCACCCGAACGCACCTTTGCGGCTTTTTCTTCCACTCGAGAGCTGCATCCAGAGCGGACACGGCACCTGGAAGTTGGTTTCGAACAGGATATTGCTGAGAATTACGTCGTCGGAGTCAGCCGGTTCTACCAAGATGTCACGGACCAGATGGCGACGCTGTTCGGTGTTGATGAGTACGGCAATGCTCCCACCGGCCATTACTACCTGGCGCGGGCTGGGTCCTACACCAGTCGTGGGTGGATTCTGACGCTGCGGCGTCAACTCGGCAGACGTGTCAGTGGGTCAGTCGATGTCACGATTGCCGATGCACAGTGGGTCCAAGCCGGTGCGGACGCCGCACTGGGGGATGTGGTGGTTGGTGCGATACGGCCGACGGTCGAGGCGTTCCATGATGTGAGTGGAACCGTGGAGACCGAGTTCCCGGAGACGGCGACCCGGGTATTCGTCCGCGTCCGTGTCAATGATGCTTTCGTTCAGACCGGATCTGATGGTCAGGCAATTGGTCTGGACACCCGCTTCGATGTGGTTGTGCACCAGGCGCTCCCCTTCTCCCTGCTGGACGGGAGCCAATGGGCGGCCATGATTGCTGTGCGGAGCCTCTTCTTCGATCCGAGGCGTACGGCGTCCATGTTCGATGAGCTTTTTGTTGTTCGTCCGCCCAAGCAAGTCGTCGGTGGCCTTGTCGTCCACTTCTAACTCGTTGTTTCTTTAAGCTAAGACTTATCCAATATTCTGTATTTGTCCGTCCTGATTTTTGGATTTTGTGCATTCAGGATAGGGCTGTACAGGGGAAAGAGCGTCGTCCGCATCGGCTTGTACCGAAAGTGACGTACCGCCGTGAAAGTGGCGTGGCTCCAATCGAAGGGTTGAGATGGGATGCTGTGTCGGCGCGGCATGTATCTGGAATAGCCTTTGCAATTGTTCCATCTTGGTAAGGTGAGCCTGGACCGTAGGCTCTCGCATTCTGCAATCACCTTGATGACTCGCTTATCACGTCGCTCTTGGGCACGTCGCAATCGTTGGGGCCGTTGGGTTCCTCCGGTGTTGGCTGTGATCCTGGTGGCAGTTCTCATTTGTTTGGCCTCTGCCAACGTTGTGGTGCGGGCCAACTGGACTGAGATAGTCGATGGCGTGCTTTGGAGTGACCTTTCAGAGGGGGTGACGGCGGTTGCGATCGGTGAGGGCGAGGCCGGTCAGATTGCCGGCATTCGGCGCGGGGATGTGCTGCTGGCCATCGACGGGATACCGGTCCAGGGGACAGCCGACGTTGTGAGCGCGCTGCATGGGGGGCAGCAGGACCCCCAATTGACTTATACGCTCTTACGGCTTGGAGAGCAGCGTCTGATTGAGGTGACGCTCCGTCCGATCACCGTGGGGCAGCCACGAGTTTACTTCGTGCTGGTGGCCATCGGGATGTTCGCACTTCTCGTTGGCGTATCGGTCAGATTGCGACGGCCTGGAACCCCGGCGACCCTGCACTTCTTTTGGCTCAGTGTTGCGCTGTTTGGCATGTTTGCGTTTTCGTTCAGTGGCCGGCTGGATCGGCTTGATTGGGTGTTCTATTGGGCCGATGCCATTTCCACCTTGGTACTGGCCCCGATGTTCGTGCATTTTGCCTTGGTGTTTCCGGAACGCGCGCCTGGTCCGATTCGGAACAGACTCGGGCGGCTGCTGCTGCCAATCGTCTATGCGCCCGCCGTCGTTCTCGGGATTACCCAGGCTACGGTTCTGGCTGGCGACGCCGGGGCCGCGGTGTTCACTGCGGCGATTGAGGCTGTCTGGCGACTCGAGTTGGTGTATTTGGCTGCGGGGGTGAGCAGTGGCCTGGCGTTGATGATCCTTACGTTGCGGCGGGTTCCGTCGGTGACCTCAAAGCGGCAATTGCGATGGATCGTCGGCGGGGCTGTGCTCGGTGGCCTGCCCTTTACATTGGGTTATGCGTTTCCATGGACCCTTGGTTTTGAGGCGATTCCGCTTGATGTTGCGGCCATTCCTCTGGGCCTCATCCCCCTCGCCTTTGCCTCGGCTATTGTGCAATATCGCCTGAGGGATGTTGAGGTCATCATCAAGCGCGGGGTCGTGTATACGGCCGCCATCTCTGCGATGGTCCTGATTTACCTTGGGCTCGACAGCCTTGCCCGCGAGGTCTTTCTCGACGACTCTGACGGTCACAACTCGATCATCGCCTTGCTTGCGACAGCGGTCGTCGTGCTGGTGGCGAGCCCGGTGAAGAATGCGATCCAGTTGATGCTCGATCGAGTGTATTACCGGGACCAGTATGACTATCGGCGCGCTCTTGTTGGATTTGCTCGTGATCTGAACAGTGACCTTGACTTGGACCGTTTGGCGAAGCGGCTCGTGGCGCGAATCACCGAGACTCTCGTGCTCGACCGTGTGGCGTTGATGTTGGCGTCACGCAATCGGGATGATGCCTTTCGGGCGTCTCATAGCAACCACGGATTGGTTTCTGCTTGGCCCGTCGTGGAGCGCACCTCTGGTATCGGGCGTCGCCTGGTGGACGGACAGACCGTCATGCTTGACGAGCCGCTTTGGGGGAGTTCGTATCCGTCGACGGAGGTAGATTCTTGGAGTGCGCATGGGATTCACTACTTTGTCCCCTGCGTCGCTGAAGAGGGGACTATTGCCGTGTTGGCCTTGGGGGCGAAGACGACTGGAGAGCCCCTGAGCAGCGAAGATGTCGCGCTGCTCGCTGCTGTGGCCGGGCAGGTCGCGACAGCAATCGAGAACGGACGCCTGTACAGCCAACTTCAAGACAAGGCCGCTGAGGTCGATCGCATACGGGAGTTCAATGAGAATATTGTTGAGTCGCTGAATGATGGTCTGGCCGTACTTGATCTGGATGATCGCGTGGTGCGATGGAATGCTGCGCTTGAGCGGATCTACGGGGTGCCGCATGAGGTGGCAATAGGCCAGCCGCTTGCCGACGTATTCGATCAGTCGTTTACCGAGCAGTTCGAACGCGCAAGTCAGGAGGATGGTGGCACTTTCTACCGGGTCCCACTTGTGTCCCGGCACGAGGAATCTCGACAGTTACTAGTGAACGCAGCGGTGGCTCCGCTCCGCACCTCTGAGGGTCTCACCACGTTCACCATGCTCATCGTGGAAGACATTACGGCCCGCGTTGAACTGGAGGAACAGCTCCAGTTGGCCGACAAGATGGCGTCCGTTGGTTTGCTTGCGGCAGGTGTTGCGCATGAGGTCAACACGCCGCTCACCGGCATTTCGAGTTTTACGCAAATGTTGCGAGAGAGCACCGAAGCCGGCGATCCGAGAATTCCTCTTCTCGAGAAGATTGAGACGCAGACCTTTCGCGCGGCGAAGATCGTGAATGGCCTGCTTAATTTGGCCAGGCCAGGCCAGACCGATGTTTCAGGACCCCTTGATGCAAACACGGTGATGAGTGACGTCCTCGGGTTACTGGAGCACCAACTCAAGACATCGAACATCCAGCTCAGGCGGGAACTGTCGACAACATCGCCCATTGTTCACGGGGTCGAGTACAAGCTGCAGCAGGTGTTCTTGAACCTGTTCCTGAATGCTCGCGATGCTATGCCGGATGGGGGGTGTCTGTCGGTTCGCTCTCGGGTGGAGCGTGAATGGGCCGTGATTGAAGTCGTGGATACGGGGATTGGCATCGCTGATGCGGATCTGTCGAGAATCTACGATCCCTTCTTCACTACCAAGGTGGTTGGCCAGGGGACTGGACTCGGGTTGTCGATTACCTATGGGGTAATTAAGGAACACCAGGGACGCATCGAATGTCAGAGCCGGCCTGGCGAGGGCACGCGGTTTCTGGTGTCTCTGCCATTGCATGCGCAGGCTCAGATGTAAACGGTGTCGCTGGGCAGGGTAGCGTGCGAGAGCAGTGGTATTTCTCGTAACCAAGATATCGTCTCGACCCCGAGGAGCTGGAGTTCGACTAGGCCGGGTGACGGGTCACCGCACCTGAGAGCAGATCGCCAATGTCCGAATCGCACGCGAAAATAGCCATGCCAACTGATGCGTCTGTGTTGGTAATCGACGACGAGGAGATCATGCGGGAGATCCTGCAGACGCTTCTCGAGCGTGAAGGGTATCGGGTGTCCACGGTCGGCAGCGGTGAGGAAGGTGTGTCACTCGCCCGGTCGAACCAGTTCGATGTTGCTATCGTCGACGTGATGTTGCCTGGCATCGACGGGATCGAGACGTTGGAGCAGCTGAGACGACTCGATGAAGATCTGCCTATCATCCTGATCACGGCGTTTGCTTCTCTCGAAAGTGCAGTCGCCGCGATGAAACGAGGCGCGTTCGACTATGTGACCAAGCCGTTCAAGAACGAAGAGGTGCTCGTCGTGGTGCGCAACGCGGCGGAGCGCCGTCGCCTGGTCACGGAAAATCGAACGCTGCGAGAGAACCTTCGTTCACAGACACATCAGTTCGGGGAAATCATAGGTCGAAGTCCTCGCATGCAACAGGTATTCGACCTGATTGCTCAGGCTGCGGTGAGCCGCGCCACGATCCTCGTGCAGGGTGAGAGTGGAACCGGTAAAGAATTGGCCGCTCGGGCCCTACATGCAAAATCTCCACGAGCGGACAGACCTTTCATAACCGTCAATTCAGGCAGTCTTCCGGCAGATTTGCTGGAGTCGAACCTATTCGGGCATGTCAAGGGAGCGTTCACCGGTGCCGTATCCCAGAAAAAAGGTCTCTTTGAGCTTGCCGACAAGGGCACGATTTTCTTCGATGAGATCGGGAGTGTGTCGATCGAGACCCAGGCCAAACTGCTCAGAGTCATTCAAGAACGAGAGTTCATGCGTTTGGGGGGTACCAATACGATCAAGGTTGACGTGCGCATCATCGCGGCGACCAACGACGATCTGGGCCGTCTGGTTACAGATGGCCGGTTCCGTGAAGATTTGTACTATCGACTTCACGTGATCAAGGTAGAGATGCCACCGTTGCGGGACCGGCCCGAGGATATTCGACTGCTAGCCCAGCACTTTCTCGATAAATATGGGGCGGAGAACGACAAACTTCAGCTTGAGATTACCACCGAGGCGCTGGGATTGCTGGAGGAGTATGACTGGCCTGGCAATGTTCGAGAGCTGGAGAACGTGATCGAGCGGGCGGTCGTTTTGACCAAGGGGGCGCAGATCGGAGAGGCACTGGTGCCCGACGCGGTGCGGACGGCACGACCGTTTCAGCTTCCGCAATTCGTGATACCTCCCGAGGGCATCTCGTTCAAGAAGGTGACAGCGGCGTTCGAAACACAACTCATCGAACGGACACTGGCGGTCACCGGTGGTGTCCAGAAGCGGGCGGCCGAGCTCCTGCAGATCAAGCCCACGACGCTCAACGAGATGATCAAGCGCCACGAAATCAGGCCGCGCCGAAAACAGGCGGCGGTGAGCCGGACAGCTGGCGAGGCCGAGGGCGCTACTGCAGATACTTCCGGCGAAGCACTTGAGTCGCTGGATGAGTAGGACTGGCAGCCCAGCCCTTTCTCGACAAGTCCTCGTCCGTGTTCCCACGGCCGGTAGGCGTGGAAAAGCGTTGCGCTCCCCTTCCGACTAGCTCCTGACAGGTCGTTTTCCGGGCCGCCGCCGTGGGCTTCGACGGTTTCGGCTGCGCGTCCGCGAAGAGTGGAGCCCGGCGATGAGCCTGTCGTATTTCTTCATGATCACATCCCACCGGTAGTTGGACTGGACGTACGCACGCCCCTGCCGTCCCATTGTGGCCCGCAGTCCATCGTTTTGAATCAGCAGGTGCAAACACTCATGAAACTCGTCGCGATCCGCGTAGTACAGTCCGGCGTTACTTCGCTGGCAGTGATCTGTCACCACATCGCTTCTCGCATTGGCGAGCACGGGCGTACCGACGGAAAAAGCCTCGAGGGCAAGCAGTGAGAGGCTTTCGAAGGGGGACGGTACGACGATCACAGTGGCGGCTTCGAGCGCCTCGACCCGTTCGGTCTCTGACAGCATTCCCGCAAAGCGAATATAGGGTGCATCCGGGATATGCATGAGCTTCAAGCCCATCAGAACCAGCGAGGCATCGCCGTGAGCCTCGGCATAGGTCCCGAAGTAGTCGAGTAATTCTTCGCAGCCCTTGCCGGGATCGATGCGCCCTCCGTAAAGTGCGATCGGACCATAGAGGCGATGCCGTCGGCGAAACGCGGCGCCGCGCGAGGAGAGGGGTAGACCCAAGGCGTTATCGTCTTCGTAGTCGACTGTATCGGAATCGAGTGATTCGGACTCGGCGTCCGGTGTCTGCTGTGCCGGAACGTTGTGGAGCTGTGATTGCGGCAGCTCGACTCCGCACCCTACGATTTCTTCAATTTTCGCGTTGATGGCGAAGTGGCGTTTAAGGAACCCACGTTCTACTGCTGTGTTGTACGCAATGCCAGCCGGTTTCGAAAACACGTCGCGATACAGGCGAAGCTTGATCGCCGGTTCGTCGTGGGCCGTGGGCACCAGAATGCTCCGGGAAGGGGCAACCTGAAGCCCGAGGACGGTCGGGGCATACAAGTAGGTGAAAAAAATCAGCGCGTCATACGATTTGTGATGTTCCTCAAGGTACGCGATCAGAGCGGGGCACCATGGTCCCTGTTGCTGAAGCCATTCATTCTCGTCCGCGTCAGAATGTTCGTGGTGAAATATCCAGTCGGAGTAGTCATTGAATGATTGGAGATCCCGTACGCGGTCATTTGCAAAACGGTGCACGGTGACTCCACGAATCCGGTCCTCACCCTCTGGATATTCGTTTTTCCAGGTAATGTAGTCGCGTGCGCAGGTTGTCAGTACCTCCACGTCGTGGCGGACGGCGAGTCGTTCTGCAATCAGGCGGCAGTGATATTCAGAACCGCCAACTATTTCTGCTCCGTAACGTTGGACGATAAAGGCAATTTTCACCAGATTGAATCCATGTGGTACGTGACGTAGGTCGCGGACATGGTAGATACGTCTAGGAGAATTTCGCCACGAGCTGATCGAGATGCGCGGCAAGTCGTGTGTTGGAGAAGTGTTCCAGGCGATTCCGCTGTCCCTGGATTACGTGGGCGCGCAGTTCGTCATCGTACACGAGTAACCCAAGCGTCTCAGCGGCGTGTTCAAGATCCTTTGGAGAAAAGACGATTCCGGCGCCACCCAGGGTCTCTGGTACCGCTGTTGAGGCATAAGCGAGAATAGGCACATCGGTTGCCATCGCCTCAACGAGTGG
>CAZPZZ010000011.1:0-17532 GCA_964591245.1 uncultured Vicinamibacteraceae bacterium
GGCTTTGAGGGATCTGCCGTGATCTGAATGTGGGCGCAGTGGTGATAGCTGAACGCGCCAGGATTCATGTAGGCATGCTCAGCCATCCACTGAATGACCTGAAGCGTGCATTTTTCACAGTTAATGTTCGGTAGTTGGATATCGGTTTCCCAGGGCTCAGGTAGCGAGCGACCTCGGGTTGGCGGAGTGTAGTGTGGGAACAGGCCATCCGCGAGTACCGGAATTTGCGCCGGCATCTCGACCATAGCCGACACGGACCATGGTCCCCTGTCGCTGGGGCGAGTCTTGGTCTCGGGGTCCAGTGGCAACTCGGTAGGAGAGTTCACGGCGAGCGCCACGCGGTAGTGCCCCGGGTGGAAAATGGTCTCGTGAATCTTGAGATGCAGGGTTCCGCCGCCAACCGCGGTGGTGACGACGCCACTGGCCGTACCCCAATCCGTATTCGTACCACCACACGGTCCAGATTTCTGCGGATCGCCGAGGTCGTTCTCGATGATCCATGGTGCAGGCTCCAAGAGTTTGAAGTGTGCGTGCGTGACGGGCTGCAGGGCCAAACCCGAGGCACCGAGTACGAGCACTGATCGGGCGAAACGTGTCATCAGGATTCCTTTGCTACATGGCCAGATGGCTGAGTTTGGCTACACTTTAGCACGTTGAAAGCCGGGACTGAGGGCTGAAAAGCTGGTCGTGCTCCGTGACCACGGGAGGTTCACGGCCGTGTGGATGAACCATGGGCTCTCGCCTGGGCGCCAAACTGGTTCAGGAAAGGTGCTTGTTCAGGAAGCGCGTGTGGTCTGAATCTCCAACCACAAAGTCTTCAAATCCGAACCGTTCGTAGATACGCCGGGCGTGCAGGTTGCTGTTCTGTACTTCTAGTGTGATTTTGCAGCAGCCGCGACGTGCCGCTTCGCGTTCTGCCGCCTGGAGCAGGCGGTGGCCGATACCTTGTCCACGCCGTTCAGGAATGACCGCAAGGTCATGGATGTTCAGGAGCGGCCGTGCTTGAAACGTCGAGAGTCCCACGAAACAGACGGCGACCCCGACTGCGCGAGCTCCGCGCATGGCGAGGAGGATGATGGTAGTGGGATGGTCCTGGAGCATCGAGAGAAGACGTTCCCGTACCGCTGGTGAGAGCGGTGTGCCCCCACCAACTGGGTCGGAGGCGTACGAATCGAGCACCTCGATGATTCCTTGGGCATGGACCGGGTCGTCGAATCGGGCTTCGGTGATTGTGATATCGGCCATGATCATCTTCTTGCGTCTCTCGAGAACCGAGTGCCGGTATGCAACGGGAAGAATGTTCTCTCGTGGGGTGCGACGGGGTCTGGAATTAATTGAGTTGTCTCAGTGCCGTGAGGATCGCGGTGATCATCAGATCTCCGGCGACCAGCGCATAGTCGTTGTGGTTGGCGCCACCCACGACGATAAATTGTTTCTCCGCAGAGGCAGCCTCAAACAAGTGACGGCTCAGTTCAAGTGGAACGACCTGGTCGTCATCGCCTGCGATAACGAGCATCGGGCTTGTCACGCCAGGGACCGCGTCGATGGCGGCGAAGCGATCCTGAAGTAGCCAATCTACAGGGAGAAAAGGATAGTGAATCTGTCCCACTTCGACGAGTGACGTGAATGGCGAGCGGACGACGAGCAAGGCAGGCGGAAATTGGGTGGCAAGGTTGATGGCGATTGCCGAGCCGAGTGATTCACCAAAATAGACCAGCCGCGCCGCGTCGATGTCCGGCCGGCTTACTGCGTATCGACGAACGGCGCGGGCGTCGCGGTAAAGGCCCAGTTCAGTCGGAGATCCGGCGTTGTCACCAAATCCGCGGTAGTCGAATAAGAGCACCTGGAGACCTGCCTTGTGGAGAGATGCCGCGAGAGGGGCGCGGAATGAGCGGTTTCCAGCATTGCCATTGAACACGATCACCGTGAACGGGTCTCGGGATGTTGCGCTGGGGAAGAACCAACCGTGGAGCGTCAAACCGTCGTCGGTGGGGAACTGAACTTCTTCGACGAGAGGCTGTCCTGCACTATGGGGACTCGGTATCTCGCCGAAGGGGAGGTAGACGAGCCGGCGTTGGAAAAGCCATGCCAGAAGCATGATGCTCGCAATGCCAATCAATCCAACAAGGATCACGGAAAGGAGGGGGCGCATGCCAACCTGTCTCATAAGGGTGAGGTCTACGGGGCCGGGGCGAGCACCGCGAGCACCAGAAGTCGGGTGGGCCCGGTGTTACGGATGCCGTGCGGGATGCCGTCTGGAGCGACCAGCATAATTCCAGCGCGCATCGAGACCTCCTCGTTTTCTAACAGGAATAGCCCCTCACCCTCGAGTACATGATAGACCTTGTCCATGCCGACATGGGCATGGAGCGCGTGCTCTTGTCCTGGCTCGAACGCATTGAGCCCGAGCAACATCCGATCGGAACGGAAGAGGGTGCTTTTGCCCATTTTATTGGGGGAATAGACAGCATGTGTTCGTGGGTCAATCGGAGTCGGATGATTCATACCTGTGATACTACTCCGAGGTCGGCATGGGGCAGGGGTAGTCCAGGCCGTGGCGGGCGAGTGGTCTTCTTCTTGCCGGCTGGTGGGGGTGGTGGTGGGAGCCAGCCGAGGAACCCCGCCTCAGCGAGAGGTCGACGTCAGCTGGCGCATGAGTTCGATCGTATGGGTTGGGGCTTCGAATTCTGCTTCCTCGAGTGGAGTACGTCCGTAGTGA
This sequence comes from uncultured Vicinamibacteraceae bacterium, assembly GCA_964591245.1. GTDB lineage: Bacteria > Acidobacteriota > Vicinamibacteria > Vicinamibacterales > UBA8438 > CAZPZZ01. Next base: position 2,720 of record CAZPZZ010000011.1, read on the forward strand.
TCCTGAGCGTTGAGGTCTGCGCCGTGCGCGACCAGATATTCAACAATCGCGTCTTGACCGACGCGGATTGCGTCATGGAGGGCACTTGGAGTATCCGACGGATAGCGATTGATATCGAGACCAAGTTCGACGGTCAGCTGCACGGCTTCGAGATTCCGACTCCGTGTGGCCAACAGTACGGCTCCGGCACCTTCGTAGGTCTCGGCGGTTGGGTCTGCTCCGAGAGTGATGAGGGCGCGCATCATATTCACATCTCCAGCCTGCGCAGCCGTGAGAAACGGGGTGAGTGCACTTGTCGCCCGGATTGCTGAGGCCGCCCAACCGTCCCCTCGGGAAGTACGAGCGTGGATATCTGCGCCGCGCGCGACGAGTTCTTGCACGAGTTCGGTGTTTCCACGGGCGACGGCTTGGTGCAGCGGTGTGGCTCCCGTCTGGTCGCGCGCATTGACGTCGGCTCCTTCGGCGAGCAGCAGTCGGCTTACGGAGTCACCGCCTTTGGCCAGCGCGACCATGAATGCAGTGCTACCGTCCGCTGCCGTGGCGTGAGGGTCCGCTCCTGCGACGAGGAGAGCCTGGGTGCTGGCTGGATCCTCGTGTTCGGCGGCGAAGAGAATGGGACGGTAGCCGTGGCTGGACTCTGCATCGACATCGGCGCCCGCATCAATGAGCAGCTGGGCAACGGCCGCATGGCCTTCGGCCACAGCCCACATCAATGCGGTTTGCCCCATCCGTGATTCGGCAACATTGACGTCGGCCTGGTGGTCGAGGAGCAGTTGGACGACGTCGACGCTGCCGGCCCGAGCCGCCGCCAATAGCGGTGTGTCGCCGCTCCAGCGTGCGGCGTCAACTCGAGCGCCTGCGTCCAAAAGCAGTGCAGTGATGGCAGGGTTGCCGTTGGTGCTGGCGGCCAGCAGTGGAGTTTCTCCGTTCTCATCGGCTTGATTGCTATCGGCCCCGGCTCGCAGCAAGGCTTCCACGATACGAGGCGCATCGCGCAGCGCCGCCCACAAGAGAGGGGTGGAGCCGTCGGGGCGCGGGCTGTTGACGTCGACGCCTTGGGCAATGAGTCTTTCTACGTCTTGAGGGTTCCGCTGCTGGGTTGCGGCGAGGAGGTCGGCTTCGAGTGGGTTGCGCGTAGATTGAGCGAGCGGCATCGTGGCCAGCGCGAAGAAGATTACCAGCGCGGCCGCGCAGATCATTTGCATGTGTCAATGCTAAACTTCCAGCACAGTGACCGGAAGACAAATCTGGAGAGTGGCGGTCGTCGTCGCAGGACTCTGTGGCGCAAACGGAATAGCGGACGGGGCAACGCAGGGTCAGTCCTCCGCTGTGGAAGATGGTGAGTTCGAGCGGACAGTCCAGCGCTATTGTCTCGGGTGTCACAACGATCGCACGAGAACCGCTGGTCTTTCGCTGTCGGGCATTCGCGGCACCGACACGGATCCCGATCTTGAGGTGCTCGAGAAGGTCTTTCAGAAATTGCGGGCCGGGGAGATGCCACCGGCCGGACGGCCACGCCCGGATGGCGAGACCATTGCGAATCTTCTGTCGCGGTTAGAGCGTACGCTCGACCGGCAAGCAGAGGTCAGGCCGGATCCGGGGACGCCAGCTATCCACCGCCTGAACCGCGCCGAGTATCGAAACTCCGTCAGGGACCTGTTGCACATTGATCTCGACCATGATCGCGATTTGCCTGCTGATGATGCCGGGTATGGGTTTGACAACATCGGTGACGTCCTGACGGTGTCACCGTTACATGTCGAGAAGTATGTCGCGGCGGCTCGGCGTATCAGTCGCCTGGTTGTTGGCACGCAAGTGCCCAGGCCCGTGGTGGAGCGTTACGAGGTGCCGCGTGGGAGGGGAGAAGAGGTTCTCGATCACCTTCCACCGAATGAACGCGGGGGGATCTTCATCCGGCATTACTTCCCCTTCGACGCGGAGTACGCGATCACCATCCGCGTGCGCGGTCGTCGTGCGACCGGGATGCCGGCACCGCGTCTCGACCTTCGTTTGGATGGGGTACGAGTGCGGCTGTTCGATGCCGACTTTTCGGCGGAAGAGGCCAACCAAGGCACCCGAAACTTCGAGTTCAGAATGCCGGTCGCTGCAGGGGAACACGAGTTGGGCGCAGGCTTTCTTACTGAATATGCACGGAGTGAGGGTGTAGCAAGTACAGATCCCAATGGCTTCACGGTGGATTATGTACTGATCAGTGGTCCCTTCGATGCACTAGGCCCTGGCGAGCCAGTGGCTCGGCGCCAGTTGTTTGTTTGTCGTCCGAATTCGACAGGCGAGGAAGAGCCCTGCGCTCGACGTATTCTTGCTCGCGTGGCGGGCCGCGCCTACCGCCGTCCCGTGAAGTCCATCGATCTTGACGCGTTGATGGAGTTGTTTCGTCAGGGGCGGGCGGATGGAGGTCGGTTCGAGACGGGCGTCGAGATGGCATTGAGCGGAATACTCGTTTCGCCGAGTTTTTTGTTCCGCGTCGAGACCCCTCCTGCTGGTGCGGTTCCTGGTTCAGTGTATCCGCTCCCGGATCTCGACCTGGCCTCGCGCTTGTCGTTTTTTCTCTGGAGCAGCATCCCCGATCCGGAGTTACTAGATGTGGCGACACAGGGGCGTTTGACCGAACCGGACGTCTTGTCTGAACAGATCACCAGGATGCTAGCTGATCCCAAAGCGGACGCGCTGGTGGATAACTTCGGTGGGCAATGGCTACACCTCCGTAACGTGGCTGGTTGGACGCCTGATCCCGAGCAGTTTCCTAATTTCGATGAGTCACTCCGCTACGCGTTCCAACGAGAGACAGAACTGTTTGTCCAGCATGTTATTCGTGATGATCGGAGTGTCCTGGACCTGATCGACGGCGACTATACGTTCTTGAACGAGCGCCTCGCCGATTTCTATGGGATTGCGGGGGTTGAGGGAGGGTACTTTCGTCGCGTTACGATGGATGAGCGTAGCGGTCGCGGCGGCATTCTTACCCACGGCAGTGTGCTCATGGTGACGTCGTACCCGACGCGAACCTCGCCGGTGCTGCGTGGAAAGTGGGTCCTTGAGAACCTACTTGGTGCGCCTCCACCGCCTCCACCGCCCGACGTTCCCCAGTTGGCGGACGATGCGAGCGCGTCGGCTGGGAGTCTCAGGGAGGCACTTGAGCAGCACCGTGCCAACCCAGCGTGCGCCGTGTGTCATGCCAGGCTCGACCCGTTAGGGTTCGCGCTGGAGAATTTCGATGCGATCGGTGCGTATCGACAGGAAGACCAGGGCCGTGCCGTCGATGCGTCCGGAGCCTTGCCAGATGGGACGAGCGTGGACGGGCCGGCCGGTTTGCGGGCCGTGCTGCAATCCCGCCGGATAGAGTTTGTGGAGACGGTGGCTGAAAAATTGCTTACCTATGCGCTCGGGCGAGGGTTGACGCCGGCTGATCGTCCAGCGGTGCGCCACATCCGTCGGGAGATGGCGTCGCGCGACTATCGGTTTTCGGCGCTGGTCTCGGCTATTGTCGATAGCGTACCATTCAAGTCGAGGAGGGTCCCGGAGTCATGATCACGAGAGCAGCATTGCCCCGCCGAATGTTCCTGCGCGGTCTAGGCACCGCCGTCGCGCTGCCGTTCCTCGATGCCATGACACCGGCTTTTGCCGCGCCGCCGCCGCCGATTCGGCGCGTCGCGTTCGTGTATACGGCGAACGGCGTGATTATGCGCGACTGGACGCCCGTTGCTGAGGGTGCAGGGTTTGCGTTCACCAAGACGTTACACCCTGTGGAGGCGTTTCGCGATCAACTTCTCGTGTTGACTGGATTGACCCATCGCAACGGTGAGGCACTCGGGGACGGGGCCGGCGATCACGCGAGAGCCGGGGCGAGCTGGCTTACTGGGGTGCACCCGAAAAAGACGCAGGGTGCGGATATTCAGAACGGTCAATCTGTAGACCAGATGCTTGCCAAGACCATCGGCCGAAGTACACCCCTGCCGTCATTGGAACTTGGGCTTCAGGATGTACGTATGGTTGGCGGCTGTGACTCTGGTTATAGCTGTGCCTACAGCAATACGGTGTCCTGGAGTTCACCCACGACCCCATTGCCGTACGAAAATAATCCACGCCGCGTGTTCGAACGGCTCTTCGGGGACGGGGACACGACGGATCCGGCTGAACGGGCGACACGGGCGCGCCAGAATCGAAGTCTCTTGGACTTTGTGCTTGAAGATGCCCATCGACTGCGTCCGGGGTTAGGGGCAAGTGACCAGAGGAAGCTGAACGACTACCTTGACTCGGTTCGTGAAGTAGAGCGACGTATTCAGAATAGTGAGCAACGTGATGGGGCGCAACTCGATCTACCGGCGTTGGCTCGTCCCGATGGGATTCCGCCAACATTTGAAGAGCACGTGGGGCTCATGTCGGATCTCATCGCTATTGCATTTCAAGCGGACCTGACACGGGTCGTTACGTTGATGTACAGCCGCGAAGGTGGGAACCGCACTTACCGATCGATCGGCGTGCCGGACGCACATCATGGTTTGTCTCATCACCAAAATGATCCCGCGCGGATTGCCCGGTTACAGCTCATCGACCAACATCACGTTGCAATGTTCGCCCGCTTCTTGGAGGCGTTGCAACGCGCCGAGGATGAGAATGGCACTCTCCTCGATCAGTCCATGGTTGTGTACGGCAGTAGTTTGAGTGACTCGAATGCGCACACCCATGACAACCTCCCTACGTTGATTGCGGGGGGCGGTGGCGGTCTGCTGCCAGGCGGGCGTCATCTCCGCTACGCCAACGGCACGCCGATGACAAACCTGTTCCTTACCATGCTCGATCGTCTCGGGGTTCACCGCGAGGAGGTCGGGGATAGCACCGGTCAGATCGAACATCTCAGCGGCCTGTGAGCACGTGTGTCTCTGCCGTGAGACCGAGGTCGCGGACGCTGGTGCTTGGCGCCGGGATGGCGCTGCTTGTTCTTGTTCTGCTGGTGACCGACTGGTTTCCGGTGGACGTCGCAATAGAGACGCTTCGCCGTTGGGGAGAGTCAGGTGGACGTCTGGGGATGATTTGGGTGGGCGTGGGCTATGTCGTGCTCGCGCTTCTCTTTGTCCCCGGTGCGGTGCTGACCGCGCTGACGGGTACCATATATGGCGTTGGTTGGGGGGTAGTGGTTGTCGGCATCGCGACGTCTGTCGCTGACGCGGTTGCGTTTCTCGTGGCACGCTACCTGGCGCGACCGGCTGTGATGCGGTGGACGGACCGGAATTCGAGTTTCAAGAAGGTTGATCACGCGATCAGTCGAGGCGGGTGGCGGGTCGTCGCGCTCGTCAGATTGAATCCGACCATTCCATACAGTGCGAGCAACTATTTGTTCGGGGTAACGGGTGTACCGTTTCTCACGTTCATGATGTCTAGTGGCATTGCTACCCTCCCAGGCGCCCTGGTCTACCTGTATGTGGGACAGGTTGGTGCCGAGACGCTCGGAGGTAATGTGCGAACAGCTGTTGAGTTGAGCGTGCTCGCGGTGGGGCTTGTGATGACGATTGTGGCGGGAGTGTACGTATCCGTGCTGGCCCGTCGGGGATTGGCGGAGGCCGAGCAGGGACAGTGCCTGTATTTGTGGGACCTACCGGAAGCCGGCGTGTCGATCTCGGATGCCGCCGGCGACAAGAACAAAGCGCCATGCGAGGGCGCCGGTCAGGGGCCGTGTCGAGGTGTTGTCTAGCTGTCGTGTGCTGGCTGCTATTTGGTGTGGCCAACACCGCGGCGGGCCCATCCATTCTGGTGTTGGCGTCGTCACCGGATGATGACCGAATTTTACCAGCGCAGGAAGCGATTGCATTCTGGAACGACCGCTTCGCGGAGCTCGAACTGGGGGTGCGATTCGACCAGGCGCGGGTAGTCGTGGGGGTGCCGGCAGCGCGAACGTTGGAGACGTATGCCCGGCAGGTCGTGACCCGTGCGGTTCAACTTCCCGCGGGCAATGCTGAACCACGTCCTCCGAGTGCGTTGACCGATCTCACTGGCGACATCGTGGTCTTGTTGTCGCGTCAAGACATCATGTCATTCACGTGGCCGATGCCGAAGGTGTCACCACCACGCTATTTGGTTGTGATCCGGCAGGTGCGGGGGGCCTATAGACGCGACGCTATGGTCACTCGGCACGTCGTGGCACATGAACTTGGCCATGCGCTCGGGTTAGACCATAACGCCGAATCCCACACGCTCATGTGTGGGCCGTGCGAGCCACTCTTGTCGGAGACCGATGACACTGGGTTCTTACCGCTGACGGCGGGTGAGCGCATGCGATTACGTGGGCGTTATCCCCTACGCTGACATCCCTGAGGTCGTCAGCTGAGCCGTGAAGACCGGCTGGTGGAAATCGACGGCCCCCTGACTCCTTCGAGCGTTTTTGCCCTGTTTTGGCAATATCCGTGACAGCCGCGAGGCGCCTACTGGACGACTGTCACCGTGATGTCGATGGGGGTGGTGTTGATCGTGTCGTCGGCATAGGCGCGCACTACGTGCGTGCCAGGTTCACTGAATGTGATCGTCGTGGTGGCTTCGCCGCCGCGTCCACCCTCGATTGCGGAGCTTATAGGAGAAAAGCGGACTGCACCGGGTCCGCGGTAGTGGAGCCATGTCACGCCGAGGCCGGTTTCGCCAGCCACCCGGGCGTCGACAATTGCCTGGTTGGTGGGATGCCGGCGTGAGGCTTGCCTGGCGCGAGCGGCAGCCAGTTGAGCCGCCCGTGCGGCATCGTCGTCTGCGGCGGTGTCGTTCCGCCGTGGCCGAGCTCCAGGAATGCCATCGTCACTGACGATCGCGGTTAGGGTGAGCGTATCGGGCAGGGTCACCGTGAGATCGGTCCCCTCGGTGATACGGATCGCCGGATGCTGGTTATCAGCGGGGGCTCCGCGGGCTCCCATGCCTCGGTTCGCCCGGATGACGCCATCGTCAATTTCCCAGCTCGGCCAGAGCGAGCCGAATGCTTGGGCGGTTTGGCCGTTGGTGGTCAATGTCCAGACAAGGTCTTGCTCGCCCCAATCAGCAGGTACCGGCACCTCAAAGACGAACTGTTGCCGGCGGGTGTAGAAGCGGGTGGGCTGTCCGCGGTCCACCGGACCGGGTTCAAATCCGTTGCCAGAGCCAATCGAGGCTTCCGGCATTTCCTGGTAGTTCCGGTTCATGTACCCGAACACCATGGTGAAGGTGCCGTCAGCATTTTGGATCCAACCTTCGTACACGGGGGCAACGTTCTGCCCCCGGTCGTACCGGATCTGGCCAGTTGCGTCAGCGGCTGTCAATACGAAGAGCAGCGCGGCCGCGGCGCACGTGTGAAACGTTTGAGAGGCGATCCTCATGACACGTAGTCCATTGGCTAGTTGTCGTCAGTTTGCTGCATCGACTCGCGCTCGGCGACTGCCGCCGCGAAGGCGTCATCGTCGAGCTCGTAGTAGCTCGTCCACGTGAACGCCATGTCGTCACTGGACCGTTGTCCGAAGCCGGTCCAGTTCCGCGGATCCGGGTTCCATCGATTGCCACGTGAGTTGTCGTGCCAAGTGATGGTGTGAAGGAATGAGCCCTTCGGAAGTAGAGGTTGCACATCGTCTGCGTAGTTGTAAACGATATGCCACCCGAAATCCCATACGGCACAGCTGATCGTTTCCGTGTTGCCGTCCGGGAGGATGGCCTCAATGCACTGGCGTTTGCCACGGTTATGGAGATGCGGTTGGAAGCCCGTGAGTCGCACGTTCGCGTCAAACGCGTGGTAGCTGTCGTGCCGTACCTCATCGTCACCCGGGGGAATGTCCAGGTCGAAATTCTGCGCCAAGGCCTTTGAGAACAATTCGTGTTTTGGTTCTTCGCCCTTGGGGTAGAACGTCAGGCCAACACTCGTTCGGTCGGTGGTTTCTTTGCCGATCGACGCATAGTGCATGTTGAAGCGGATGATGGACCCCGCTTTCACGAGACGTCCTGTTCCGTCTGGGAAGACATCGCCGTTCTTGCCCTGTGCGTATTCGTTGAGAAAATCACCTTGCTCGGCGTCTTCTGTTTCCTGTAGGCGTGTAACAGCATGGTGCACGACCGGGAAGCCTTCGGCAGACGGCTTGGTCTCGACGGCCTTGATCCAGCGATCTTCCGTGAGACCTGAGTCTGAAAAGAGGTCTCCCCACCAGTTGGCGCCGTCTGCGGGCACCGTAAAGGGATCGGGGATGGGTACGATTAAGTCGGGCTCGCCAATATGCCATTTGTCGCGGTCAGCGAAGACGCGCGCGGGCGGCATGTCTTCAGGGTTGCCACGCGGCGCTCCTGCGTCCACCCAGGCGACGATGGTGGCAATCTGGTCGTCGCTCAGCGAGCGGTCATATTTGAAACCCTGGACCCCGACGTTCTTGTCTATGTACCACGGCGGCATCGTCCGGGACGCGACCTTGTCCCTGATCGAGCGGGCCCAGGGGCGTGATTCTTCGAACGTCACGAGCGACATCGGGGCAATAGCACCTTCCCGATGACAGCTTTGGCAGGACTCCTGGAAGATAGGCGCGATATCTCTCGTGAACGTAACTTCAGCCTCTTGCCCTGCGGCGTTCGCGGGAACCGGTTGGCCCACGAGCAGTGCAGCAACCATGGCAATGAGTGAACCGACGACGAGGGTTCGGTGTCTGGTATTCATCGCGCATCCTCCTAAGATCACGTTTGGCTAATGATGCGCCTCAGGGGGAGGCCCTGTCAATCATTCTGGGATGTTTCCGGTTTCGGCAAAATGTTGCCGATTGTGTTTCGGCCTGCGTGAATTTCAGACGTACGTGATCGCGTGGGCGGGAGGTGTCTCGTGCGCCGGCTTGTCCTGCGGTACGGGCAATCGCTATTCCGCAATCGCTCTTGGTAACTAGGGCGAAGTGCTTCCGTCTCCGGGCAGCCGGTAGTCGGCTGCCCGGAGACGGAATAGGTTACGGGGTGGGTAGCAGTCCGGCGCGGTCGATCCATTCGCCGAGCCGCATGACCTGGTCGATCTCGAGCGTGTTCCGGATGTCGACAAGGGGATCGGCATTAAGCACGACGAGGTCGGCAACCTTGCCGGCTTCGAGTGTGCCAAAGTCTGCCTCGCCAACTGGAGGCATTTGCCCGGCCCCGGTCGCCGTCGCGGCGACAATTGCCTGCATTGGCGTTAATCCCGCTTCGACGTACAGCTCCATCTCATGGTGCATACCCCAGCCAAATGGCACATTGGAGGTCCCGGCGTCGTTACCAAGCGCGACCGTGATCCCCGCGTCGTGGATCGTCTTGACGAAATCCTGGACCTGGCGGAAGGCAGCTTTACGATCTTCAAAGTCGGGGGCGTCGATGACCGCTGCTCGATTTTCTGGGTCATCCCAGCGGGCGAGCGCATCCGGATTGAATGCGGATCGCAACGCCGGATCGTCCAACAACTCCGGGTGCTCTGCGAAGTGCCAATTGTTTTGCACGATTGAAAGTGTCGGCGTGAACGACACGCCATTTTCGAGGCACATCTGAAGGAATTCCTCGGAAGGCGTTGGTTCGTCGACTGGGGCACCGGCACCCGGGCCGAAAGTCAGGACGGTGCTGTGGAGGAAGTCTCGTAGCCCAGCCTGAACCAATTGCCGGCCATCCGCTTCGTCATCGATGTGCGCGACCGGCACAGCGCCGTTTTGGATCGCTTCATCGACAATCGCCGTCCTGATCTCTGGTGTGATCTTCAGTCCTGGATCGGGCATTTCGTTGACCCACATCTTGATGAAGTGCACGCCTAGGGCAACTTGCTCACGGACCATTGCACGGGCTTCTTCTTCGGTCGTGGGGGCGTTCCGACCGGAGGCGTTGAATCCATTGGGGTGGGAGAACCCAAGGCCGGCCGTGTAGGCCCGAGGAAATCCGGGTCGTCCCGCATTGGCTTCGAGTAGGAAGGGAACGGCATCGGCGGAGTCACTGCCGATGCTGCGCCCGGTGGTCACCCCATAGTAAAGCTGGGTCTGGAACTGACGTGCGATTTCTTCTGGACCTCCGCGATAATGCACGTGCAGGTTCACCAGCCCCGGAATGATGGTTTTCCCGGTCACATCGATAACGTCGGCGCCCTCTGGAACCGGAGTCGTGTCCTGGGTGCCGACACTCGTGATGCGGCCGTCACGAATCAGGATTACGGCATCCGTCACTGGTGCGGAACCGGTCCCGTCTATGACGTGAGCGCCGACCAACGCCAATCCGCCAGGTTCAACGACAGGCGTAGAATCTTCGGCGCAACCAGAAAGACTCACCACTAGTCCCAATAGCACTACCCATAGTTGTCTCATGTAGAACCTCTCAGAAAAAATGATCATGTGTGTCCAGCGCATAACACGGTAGCCGCTGCGTGCCGAGCGCTACGGACCGTGCGGCACTGGACATCGACGGATGCGGTGACACTGCCGAAGAAGGCCGTCGTGACCACTAATTTAGTTGGACATTAACACGTGTCGTGGGTCCGTGACTGTGACCGTGGCACCCGTGGATGTGTCATAGGAGATTTCTGCACTCGTCTCCCGGCCCTGTCCGTCTCAGGTTCGTCGATTCCTGTTACCTTGCCAGTGGGCCCTGCACGATATTTCGAGCCGAAGCATCGCCGGTGCCCTGTGGGTCTCCCTGGAGTCGTGATCTAGCCAGTGGCAAGGGACGGTGGCAAGATAAGGAGACGCGACCGAGGGGACCATGGAACTCAATCGATTCAAACGTCGACCCTTGATGGGGATCGTCCGTGGCATCACGTTGGAAGACCTTGAGCCGGTGGTGACACACGCCATCGACGCCGGTCTTGAAACTCTTGAAATCACAATGAACACCGATGGGGCTGCCGACCTGATCGCTCGCACCCGGGAGATCGCTGGCGATAGCCTGACGCTGGGGGCAGGAACGGTGCTCGACCGGCGAGGTCTCGACCTTGCTCTGGCGGCCGGGGCGAGCTTCATCGTGCTACCGGTGTTAATAGATGAAGTTGTGTCGCGGTGTGTAGAACGGGGCGTACCGGTATTTCCTGGCGCATTGACGCCGACTGAGGTTGCGGCGGCGTGGCGAGCTGGAGCAGCCATGGTGAAAGTGTTTCCGGCGAAGGCGTTTGGTCCGACGTATTTTGGTGAGTTGAAGGGGCCTTTTGGCGACCTGAGGCTTCTGGCCTGTGGAGGCGTCTCGGCTGAGAATCTGGCTGCCTATGCGCGTGGTGGAGCGGATGCGTTCGCATTTGGGGCAAGTGTATTTCGGTCTGACTGGATCGCGGCCGGTGAATACGCGCGCATCGGCCAGGGGATCAGTGACCTTGTCGACGCGTATGATGACGCTGTCGGCAAGCAGGGATGAGATCAGACGTCTACCCCGCTCATGCCCGGGTTTCCTGTGGCGCTGTTGTTTCCAGCGATTGTCGGCGGCGTGAGCAACGTGATAGCGGTAAGCCCGAGGCGTTGATGTGCTCGTCATCTGAGAAGGGACTCTATTGCCATGATTCGTGTTGTCACTCGAACCCGTCTTCTGGTTCCCACTGACGAGCGCGGGCTGGCGTCTGCCCGGGCTGTCTTTCTGAGCCTGGTCTTTCTATCCTTGCTGGCGTCTTGGGCGGTGGCCGGGCAGTCTCCGACACTCCGCACCCCAGACGGGCATCCGGATTTGCAGGGGGTCTGGAATTTCTCGACGGCTACGCCGATGGAACGCCCTGAAGACCTCGAAGGTAAAGATACGTTGAGTCCGGAAGAAGCGGCAGCCTGGGAGCAGCAACTGGCGGAGCGGCGGGCGTCCGACGAGTCCGAGAACGAAAACGCCCCGCTCGAGGCGCGTGTCGGTTACAGCGTTCGGGTCTGGTTCGAGACTGGCCATACCCTCCAGCGTCAGCGGACGTCATTGATCATTGATCCTCCGGATGGTCGCATTCCGATGGTCAGTGCGGCTGTGGAAGCGAGGCGGGCCCTTCGCCGGGAAAGACGTCAGCGGAACGCCCATGGCCCCGAAGATCGAGGCAGTTTTGAACGGTGTTTGGTGGGATTCAACTCTGGTCCACCGATGACGCCGAGTGCATACAACAACAACGTCCAGCTCTTTCAGACGCCTGACCACGTTGTCATCTAGAACGAGATGGTTCACAGCGTTCGGGTCATTCCACTCGATGGGCGCGATCCTCTGCCGGATGGAGTTCGTCTGTGGACTGGCGACTCACGGGGGTACTGGGAAAACGAGACCTTGGTCGTCGAGACGACCAACTTCTCGGCCTCATCGGGGCTGGCGCTGGGTGGCTGGATTTCGAGTGCCAATCTACACCTGGTTGAACGATTTCGGCGCGTCGATTCCGAGACCTTGGAATACGAATTTACCGTGACTGATCCGACGAGTTGGGCGTCACCCTGGACGGCACTAGTACAGATGGCGAAGACAGAACAGCCTCTCTATGAGTATGCGTGCCATGAAGGCAACTACTCGATGGCGAGTTCTCTCTCCGGCGCGCGAGCGCTGGACGCGCGCGTGGAGGATCCTCGATAGGAGTGTCCACGCGCGCGTTTCTTATTGCCCTTCCGCGGCGGCGCGTTCTTCTGCCCGCGCGCCACCGAGTATGCCAGGCATGGCGTAATTGCCTTCATGGCACGCATACTCGAAAATCGGTTCGTTGGTGGCGTCAAGTAGCAATTCGACGGTCCATGGGCTGGTCCAGACGGTTGGATCGGTCAACGTGATCTCCTGTCGGAGGACGGTGGGGGAGACGCGGGTAAAGCGTTCTACCAATACGAGGTTTTCGGATGCCCCGCTGAAACGGCTGCGAGGGTCGTAATTACGAGTCTCGACCACCAACGTATCTCCGTCCCATCGTCCTCGCGCGTTGCCTGTCCATTGTGGGACGGTGGAATCGAGATGCGGTCGGCCATCGAGTGGGATAGTGCGAACGATGTGGCCCATCTCCTGGATGATGCTGATCTGATCGGGCGTCTGAAAGATCTGGAAATAGCTGTTGTATCCGGAGGACATTCTCGGGGCCGCGAAGTGGAGGCACCGGTCCCCTAGGCCGCGACTCTCTGGTCCATCAGAGGGCCCGCCGCGATTGGCGGCGGCCTGTTCGGCACGTGTTTCCGCCGCCGGGGTCAGAGGCGGTCGGCGCCCGTTCGGCGGATCAATGATCAGTGATGTCCGGTTGTCGAGGTCGCGGGTGACCAACCAGAAGGCGTTGTAGTTTCCAGTGACGGCATCAAAATCTTGAAACGTCGCATTCCCAAGTGCTTGCTGGATGAGTCGATCCCCTAGAAGGTCTCCGGCTTGTTCGGAGTCACGGAAGGCCGCGATTTGTGCGCTCAGTTCGGCCAACTCTTCGTCACTGAGTGTGGCTTTTTGGCCCAGCTGTTGAGGCCGTTCCATGGGCGTCGCTCGGTTGTTGGCCCAGATTCCCTGCAGACTCGGTCGACCATCGGCCGTACGGGGGGGAGTCCATTCGCCGGAGGAGTTGCTCTGTCCGGCCTCTGCGCGGGACGCGAGGAAGACCAAAGCCACCGCCACGATTATTGCCGTCCAGTTCCGAGTAGTCATGAGTCTCCTGTCGCGTTGTGCGTGCCGTTGCGTCTGGGCACCCTCGAGCATATCTCTTGGTGCTGTTCACCTGACGGACAAGGCTATGAGCCGAGTAGGGTTGTGTGCATCAATATTATCGCTGCGTCTGATGATTGCAGACTGCCTCCCGCCGGTGCAACGGTCAGCTGGGTCTGTACCCGGCAACTCTGCAGCCTTTGGGGAGGAACTGTGAGGCCGATGTCTGGGGGCGCGCGCGATCTTGGCTTGAGTCACGGCCCGGAAGCGCGTAGATTGACGATATCTAATTTACGGAGTGCAGGCGGTTGGCGGATGTGTCCTGATATGGTGTGGGGTAAGGCATCGATGGAGCCGGAGCCTTGTCGCGAGCATGGGATGGGAGCGGCGAAAGCGCGACGTTCCGCGGGGTGGAGTTCGTAGCGGATACGGCAGGCAACGCTGGAAGAGGAGAAGACGATGAAAAAAATGATAGCGCTGGCAGCAAGTGTGGTCCTGGGGAGTGTCGTGATGCTCGCCGGTCAAGAAGGCGCGAATGACCGTTATCGTCCGACCCGGATCAACAAGGCGATCGAACTGCTCGAGAAAGATCAGCCGATCTACTACACCCAGGTGAACGAGGGGGGCTATGAGGAGGGGAAGGCACTCGCCCAGACCTGGGCCGACTACATCACGTACAACATGGAACACAGCCCCTTCGATATGCCAGCCTTACGAGCCTTTATGCAAGGGTTGGTCGATGGCGGACCGACGAAGAGTGGGCATCGGACTCCCACAGTGATTGCCGTGTTGCCCTTTGGCGGAGTCAACGAGGCCGTGATGTGGGCCAACTACTGGATGGTCGAGCAGGTACTCGGAGCCGGAGTGCATGGTGTTCTTTTGGCGCACGCGCGGTCGCCGGAGGTTGTCAAAGTGCTGGTGGAAGCGGCCCGGTATCCCCATGCTCCCAAGTCCGATGGGCTCAATGAAGGGCTGAGGGGAAATGGTGGTCAGGGTTACGCGGCTGGCATTTGGGGTTTGTCCAACGCGGAGTACCAGGCTCTAGCGGAGCCGTGGCCATTGAATCCAGACGGTGAGTTGTTGATCGGTCTCAAAATCGAGGATCGGCATGCGCTTGAGAACGCGGAAGCAAGCACGGCCGTGCCTGGCGTCGGATTCGCCGAGTGGGGACCGGGAGACATGAGCATGTCGTACAACGTTTCGCGGGTCGAAAATCCGCAGGTGCTCGTAGACGCGCGGGCTCGGGTGCTGGCGGCGACGCAGGCAGCCGGCATCCCCTT
>CAZPZZ010000011.1:17632-26424 GCA_964591245.1 uncultured Vicinamibacteraceae bacterium
AGCTAGTGTGGCGTCGAAGAACTGATGAGGACCGGGTCTCAATATCGTCGTTGCCTGGTCCTGATCCGGAGGAAGCAATGAGAGCGAACCGTCTACATTGGTGGCGACGTGTCCGAGTCGTGGGTGCGACTCTGGCTGTGTCCGTACTGCTGGTCGCCGGAGTGGTGGCTCAGCAACCGGGTACGGAGAATGGCGAGTGGCGGTATCAGAGTGGCGACGCTGGCGGCTCACGCTTTTCGCCGGCAGACCAGATTGATGCCAGTAATTTTCAGGATCTTGAGGTGGCCTGGGTCTGGCGCAACGACAACTTCAGCCCACACGCTAATTACACATTCAAGTCCACGCCGAGCTACATCGACGGCTTGCTGTACACGGTGGCTGGCTACCGGCGCACCATTGTGGCAATGGATCCAGCCACGGGTGAGACGATCTGGACCTATCGCGAACCCAACACGGTCCGGTGGGAGCAGTCAATGCGTGCCTCCTACGGCAAGGGTATCGGCCATGACTACATTGATGGCCGTCTGGTCGTCTATGTGATCACGCCTGCGTTCTTCCTGCATGCGCTCGATGGGAAGACCGGCGCGCACCTCGAGGGCTTTGGTTCGGAGGTTCCCCTGGAGGGGTTCCCCAAGACCGGAGTGGTCGACTTGTTGGCGGATCTGGGGCATGAGTTCGATCCGTACACTGGGCTTGATCCTGCGACGGGATATATCACCAGTTCCTCGCCCCCGATTGTTGTGAATGGCACGGTAGTGGTTGGGAACTCTCACGAACAGGGCTACAGCCAGTCGCGACTTGAGAACGTGCCAGGCGACATTCTGGCGTATGACGCCAGGACTGGCCAGCACAAGTGGAAGTTCAATGTCATTCCCCAGACAGAGAGCGAATTCGGTTTCGATACCTGGGAAAATGACGCGTATCAGTGGACTGGTGATGTTTCGTCGTGGGCGCCGTTGGCAGCTGATGTCGAGCGTGGCCTTGTCTTCATTCCGACGAATGCGCCGACCATCGACTATTACGGGGGATTTAGACCAGGGGATAACCTCTTCGGCACAAGTATCATCGCGCTTGATGTCGAGACTGGAGATCGTGTCTGGCATTTTCAGACGGTGCATCACCCCATCTGGAACTATGACCTCCCGAACGTTCCCATCGTGTATGACGCGACTGTGGATGGCGAGGCCGTGCCGATGGTCATTCAGACGACGAAGCAGGGGATGACATTCGCGTTCAATCGGGAGACGGGACAGCCGGTGTGGCCGATTGAAGAGCGGCCTGTGCCGGCGTCAGTGGTTCCCGGTGAGCAGCTCTCACCGACACAACCGTTCCCGACGAGGCCCGCGCCACTCGAAGCGCTGGGATTGCCGGAAGACAACGTCATTGATTTCACACCGGAGCTTCGTGCCGAGGCGCTGGAGATCATGAGTAACTTCCGGATCGGTGGCCCCTACATGCCGCCACTACCAGAGGGCCACACCGAAGACGTACAAGGATGGATCGGTTGCTCCGGTGGTCTGAATATCACGAACCCGGCGTCCTTCGACCCGACGACGGGCATCTTGTATCAGCCCTCGGCGCCTGGGTGTTCGGGGCGGCTTGTTCGCCCCGGCATCGACGCTGATGGTGATACCCACGGCTGCACGTCGTCAGAGGGCGAGTGCTGGACGACGGGGACGACGGTCTCTGATTGGGTGCAAGGTGGCGGCGTCGGTTGGGGTGGCCCGCAAGGATTGCCAATGCACAAACCGCCCTACAATCGGATGACTGCCATCGATATGAATACCGGTGAGCATCTCTGGTGGGTACCGATCGGTGATGCGCCAGACCGCATGAAGAATCATCCGGCCTTGCAAGGGGTTGACCTCTCTAACGTCGGCGGCGGCGCTCGTGCCGTGTCGATGGTGACCGGGAGCTTGCTACTCACCACGCGTGGTACGAATGGTGCGGCTGTACTCGACGCTCGGAACAAGGCGACGGGTGAGCTCGTGGGGACGGTCGAGCTGCCAGCCCCAGGCCAATACGGTATGATGAGCTACATGCACGAGGGAGACCAGTATATCGTCGTGCAGGTCGGACGCGGTGGTGTCATGCAGGGCGCTCTCGCCGCGTTGCGACTGCCGAGCGACGGCGGTCACTAAGAACTATTGTTGTTCCCATCTATATCGCGTTGTACGACACGACCGAACCCGGAGGATACCGGGTTCGGTCGTGGTTGTTTCTGGCCACTTGTCCACGTTGTCCGACCGTCACCTCACACCCTGAGTACCCCCCGGAAGGTAGGCTGGGTCCGACCTGGCGCTTGGACACCCTACGTTGTGTTTGAAGGATATGAACGGAGATAGCAACCTCGCAGTGTTCTGCGATTTCGAGAACGTGGCACTTGGTGTCCGTGACGCCAAGCTCACGAAATTTGATATTCGTCCAATTATCGAGCGGCTGCTTCTTAAAGGCAGCATTGTGGCCAAGAAGGCCTATTGTGATTGGGACCGTTACAAAGAGTTCAAGCCGACGATGCACGAGGCGGCGTTCGAGTTGATCGAGATACCACATACGCGACAGTCCGGCAAGAATTCCGCCGACATTCGCATGGTGGTCGATGCGCTCGATCTCTGCTACACGAAGGAGCACATTGATACCTTTGTCATCGTCTCCGGCGATTCCGACTTTTCCCCCTTGGTTAGTAAGCTCCGTGAAAATGCCAAGTCGGTCATTGGTGTCGGAGTGAAGCAGTCCACTTCTGATTTGCTGATCAATAACTGCGATGAGTTCATTTTTTATAATGATTTAGTGACCGAACGTGCTTCCTCGCGTCGCCGGCCACGAGGGAAGGGGCGGGGTAAGTCTGGCGCCGCGAAGAAGAAAACGGCCGCGCCCACGGTACCCGTCGAAGAGGTTTCCGAGGACATATCGGAAGATACGGCGCAGGAGGGAATCGATCTCGTGGTGCAGACGGCCGAGGAGATTTACGCGGAACGTGGAGATCGGGCCAAGCTCTGGGGGTCGATGATCAAGCAGACCCTGAAGCGTCGACGACCCGGATTCAACGAATCAGCGTACGGTTTCACGTCGTTCAACGACCTCCTGGAAGAGGCGCAGACGCGTGGTCACTTGAAGCTCGATCTGGACGAACGCTCTGGCGGCTACGTAATTGCGAAGGTTGTGCGTGATTGAGGTGGGAATACCGGCGACCTAGGCCCGTGCGCCGACGAAGTCATCCGTCTGCCGAGTTCTGTCCCGCTGCGGTGATGCATGGAATTGATCGTCGGTGCACTAAGGGACGGTGACGACCCGAATAAGGTTGGTACCCCCTGTGCCAGGCCGGCTTCCGGCGGTGACCACCACGATGTCATCCTGTTCCACGAGTCCTTCCGCGCGCGCCCAGGCGATACCTGCTTCTAACTTTTTCTCGTCTTGTGCCGGGCCCCGGTAGAGGGTTGCAACCACGCCCCAGGCGAGCGTCAAGCGGCGCACGACATGGTTTGATGGAGTGACGGCAACGATTGGGCAACCAGGTCGATATTTTGAGATTTGTCGAGAGGTGAATCCGCTCTCGGTGAGGGTCACAATCACGGCGGCGCCAAGATCGTCCGCGATGGAGACTGCGGCTTGGCTGATGGCATCGGTGGTCAGGGCCGTGGGGTGCGGTTGTATTTGTTGCAGATAACCGTAGTCCCGGAGTGAGGCCTCTGCGCCGAGGGCCAGTTCGGACATCATGCGCACCGCCTCCACTGGATAGCGACCGCGTGCCGTTTCGCCCGACAGCATGACGGCCGAGCTGCCGTCGAGAATGGCATTCGCAACATCGTTGACTTCGGCTCGAGTTGGCTGCGGGTTGCGTTCCATCGAGTCGAGCATTTGTGTTGCGGTGATGGTGGGTTTTCCCATGCCTACTGTTGTGCGGATGATGCGTTTCTGCACGGCGGGTACGCTGGCAGGGGGGAGTTCCACTCCCAGATCACCCCGCGCGACCATTGTGCCGTCCGCCGCATCTACGATGTCGGGCAAATGGGTGAGCCCCTCGGCGTTTTCGACCTTCGCGATGATGGGGATCGTCGAACCCTGCTCTTCGAGAAACGCCCGGATCCCGATCACGTCGTCCGCGCATTGCATGAACGATGCGGCCACGTAGTCCATGTCGTGATCGATCGCAAATTGGAGATCGGCCCGGTTACTCTCGTTTAATCCGTCCAGCCGCATCGCCATGCCTGGCAAGTTGATTCCTTTGTGATTTGTTAATCGTCCGCCGCGGACAACGGTGCAGCTGAGTGCGTCGTCGGCGGCCGATTCCACGAGGAGCTCAAGTCGCCCATCATCGATGAGGATTGTCTGTCCTGCCTCGACTTGTCGAGTCAGCTCGGGATAGGAAAGTGAGACCTGGTGGGCATCGCCGAGTACGTCGTCGCTGACCAGGCGAAAGGGCCGGCCAGGTTCGAGGACAACGCCGTCTGGGTCGACCGAGCCGGTACGGATTTCCGCGCCCTTGGTGTCGAGCATCGTGGCGACCGGAGCGCCAAGTCGGTCTGCGGCGGCGCGCAGCATCGCGAGCCGTCGCGCGTGTCCAGTGTGCGTCTCGTGGGAAAAATTGAACCGCGCGACGTTCATGCCAGCTTCGATCATGTGGGTCAACGTTTTCTCGTCGGTGCAAGCTGGTCCGAGCGTCGCCACAATCTTGGTCTTGCGAAGGACTCGCCGCGTAGTCATGGCGCGGATTCTATCAGGCGTCGGGTTGAGTGTGGTTGGTGGGAGTCAGTCCTCCGGCATACGATTGGCGCATGGCGTTTCCGTCGTTCGCTGGATTGGCGGCAGGTTGGCGCGGTGAAACATTGTTTCAGTTCCCTGCGTGGTCGATGAGTTTCTCGCGGGCTGAGCTTGATGAATTGGAAGCCTGTTCTGCGGCTTCCCGCCAGGCGTCTGAGGCGAGGCCGGCTGTGAAGGGATGTCCCCTCCCCACATTGCAACGGCGGTTGGCCTCGGTGCGAGATGTGCTTGAAACGGGGCCGGGTGTCGTGCGCTTGCGGGGGTTGCCCGTGGCTCGCTGGGGCGCTCTGCAGGCCGAGCAGGCCTTCTGGGCGCTAGCTGTGCAACTAGGGACGCCGGTCTCACAGGGGCCTGGCGGTGAGCGCCTTTTCCATGTTCGCGATCACGGGTATACCTCTGACGATCCCAGATTCCGTGGGCCCGCGTCGCGCCGTCGGCTTAGTTTTCATACCGATCGGTGCGATGTGATTGCGTTTGCGTGTCTGCAGCCGGCGCAGAGTGGTGGCGAGAGCTTCGTTGTCAGCTCGGTCACGCTTCACGAGGAGTTACGCATCAGCCAACCGGATGTACTTGAGGTGCTCAGTCAGCCGTTTCCATTTCTGCGGCACACGGTCGACACCGGAAATGCCAAACCGTACTGTGAATTACCAATTTTTTCTGTCCACGATGGACATTTCGCTGGCCATTTTCTTCGTGTGCTGATTGATCGCGCTGATCAGGCTGCGGATGCGCCCAGTTTGAGTACGGTACAGCGGCGGGCTCTAGATGTGTTGGAATCGTTGGCTGAGGACCCGGCATTGCATGTACGGTTCCGTCTTGAGCCGGGAGATGTACTCTTGCTGAACAATTGGACGACGTTTCACCGGCGGAGTGAGTTTACCGACGCGGATACGCTGACCGCACGGCGTCACCTCTTGCGTATTTGGTTGTCCATGCCAAACAGTCGGCCGCTTGCGCCATGTTTTCGTGACCATTTTGGGGATACCGCGGCGGGGGCCTTGCGCGGCGGGATGTGTCGCGGGACGTGAACTCGAGCGGATGTTCGTCTTTGTGCAACGCATCGCCCGTCCGTTGGGTCGGAATCTCATGTACACGGCATGTTGGCGGACGTGCGGCCCGATGTCTCGTTGACCGCACGCGTGGAATTGAGGGTCCGGAGATGGCTGACACGAGGTGGCGGCCGTGGCGTCGTTGATGACGACTAGTGCATAGGAACGGCCGTTGCGTCGTATTTGAGTCAGGTCGGAGAGATGAACGAGCAGAGGCTCTGGATGAATCGGCGGCGTTTCGTGGCCGCGTTGTCGGCGGCAGGCGTGGGGGCAACCTTGATGCCGGGTGCCTTGATGGCGGTTGCCCAGGATGCCGACGTGGTGACCGTGGAGATGTTGAAAAAAGCTCAGCGGCTTGCCGGGGTGGAATTCACCGGTGAGGAGCTGCGGCGGGTAGCGGAGCATCTGAACCGCCCGAATTCTGGGCCAGACACTGCCGTGCTCCGGGCTGCCAATCTGGGGAACAGCGAGCTATCGGCACTGGTCTTTAACCCGGTGCCACCGGGAATGCGTCTGCCCACTGAACAGCAGCCTCTGCGGCGCCAGTTGCTTACGGTGGACATGCCTTCGACCGATGAGGAGCTGGCCTTTCTACCGGTGACCCATCTCGCCCGGTTGATTGAGACGCGACAACTCAAACCATCCGAGCTCACGGCCTTGTATCTGGCCCGGCTCCGGGAGTATGACCCGGTGCTGCAGTGTGTCGTGAGTCTCACCGAGGACCAGGCGCACGAGCAGGCGCGCCTGGCCGACGAAGAGATTGCCGCTGGTACATACCGTGGTCCGCTGCATGGTATTCCCTGGGGAGCGAAGGACTTGCTGGCGGTGCGGGGGACCCGTACGACGTGGGGGGCGTCTCCTTACCGGAATCAGATGTTCGAGACGGACGCAACCGTCTATCGTCGGTTAACGGAGGCGGGGGCGATTCTGGTTGCGAAGCTCTCGATGGGGGCGCTTGCGTCCGGTGATCGATGGTTTGGTGGCCGTACACGTAATCCGTGGAATACGAGGCAAGGGTCGAGTGGTTCTTCGGCGGGGCCCGCAGCGGCGACGGCTGCCGGGTTGGTGGCGTTTGCGATCGGCACCGAAACACGCGGCTCTATTATTTCTCCGTCCACGCGCACGGGGGTGACCGGGCTGCGACCCACGTTTGGACGGGTCAGTCGGTATGGAGCCATGACCCTGAGCTGGTCCATGGACAAGATCGGGCCGATGTGTCGGACGGCAGAGGATTGCGCACTGGTTCTTGACGTAATCCGGGGGCCGGATGGGCGTGACAATACCGTGCTTGATGCATCTTTCAACTGGGATGCGGAGGCCGATGTGACGCGCTTGCGGGTCGGCTACCTCAGGTCAGCCTTCGACGAGGAAATTCCCAACGCCCAGCAGGATTCCCGAGGAGTTGCCAGTCGACGGCAGGCGCAGGGGAATGCGCGGGCCGCCCTCGACACTATCCGAGCACTTGGGGTAGAGGTCGTGCCCTTTGATTTACCGAATGTTTCCGCCCGGTCGATTGGTTTTATCTTGGGGACCGAAGCTGCCGCGGCATTTGACCTGCCGACCGTGCATGCTGAACTCGACAGCATGCGGGAACCTCCAGAGGAGAGCCGGTGGCCAGACAGTTTCCGGGCGTCGCGTTTCGTGCCTGCGGTGGACTATATCCAGGCCAACCGACTTCGAATGCGGATCATGGAGACGGTGCACGAGGCGTTTTCCGATTTTGATCTGTTCATCGGAAGTGACCTTGGCTTGACGAACCTGACCGGGCACCCTGAGATCAGTATGCCTAGCGGGTTTTTCGACGGGACGCCGACTAGCCTTCGGTTTACCGGGAAGCTCTTTGGTGAGGCTGAGATCTTACGCTTGGCCCATGCATACCAGTTAGTAACGGACCACCATTTGAAACATCCGTCCATTGCATGAATTTTCACCGTCGTCGACGGTTCTGTACAGGAAGGCAGTGCGTATTTGTAGGTCCGGAGATGAGCCATTTTCCTGAGTTGACGTGATTTGTGGGTTTTCTTGTTCAGTTGTAAGTACATGTAAATAATGTTTTTGTTTGATATTGTGGAAGTAATTACAGAACTATTACATCCACGGCCCCTTGGCTAGCGGTACGCTCTCGACCCGTGGCCATGACGTAGGGTCATGGCAAGATCTGCTCGGAGAGGTGTCTTGGCAACTACCCAGACCAATTTTGCTAGCAATGAGGGTGTAAGTTGGGTCACGGCAATTGCGTTCGTGGTGTTTCACGTGCTAGCGGTCGTCGCATTGTTCAACGCCACGTGGGGGGCGGTTGCTGTGGCAGGGGTCCTGCATTGGGTGTGTATCGGGTGGGGTATCGGGCTGGGGTATCACCGATTGCACACACACCGTTCCTACAAGACTCCAAAATTGGTGGAATATTTTTTTGCCGTGTGTGGCACGCTGACGTTGCAAGGCGGCCCGGTGTTCTGGACCGCGTTACACCGGATTCATCATCAACACTCGGATAAGCCGGGTGATCCCCATACGCCACGTGACGGTAAGTGGTGGTCCCACTTCCTGTGGACGATCTTCGGTGAAGAGCTTCACTCTGATACGAAGGTGATGGGGAAGTACGCGCCCGACCTGATGAATGATCGATTCTATCGCGTGCTGACGAGATGGCATTGGGTACCGTTGGTGATCCTCGGTCTCGGATTGTACGCGGTCGGGGGATGGACCTGGACCTTGTGGGGCGTGTTTCTTCGGGTCGTTGTCGGGCTGCACTGCACCTGGCTTGTTAACTCGGCGACGCATCTTTGGGGTGCGCGTCGTTTCGAGACCACGGATGATTCGAAGAACAATTGGTGGGTTGCGTTACTCACGTTTGGCGAAGGTTGGCACAATAACCATCACGCCTACCCGACATCCGCGCGACATGGGATGACCTGGAGGGAGCTGGACTTGAGCTGGCTACAGATTCGGTTGTTGTCTTGGGTTGGGCTGGCCTGGGATGTC
>CAZPZZ010000011.1:26524-47727 GCA_964591245.1 uncultured Vicinamibacteraceae bacterium
GATAGCGCTATGGACAGGTCTGGTGGTACCCGCAAACGCTCGGTTGTGCTTGTGGCCCTCCTCGGGGCCGGCCTCATTACGGTTGCGGTAGCGCTGAACATCAGCTTTATCGTCGTCAACTGGCGGACGGGTTTACTCGTGTTGGCGGGCGTGCTGAGTTCCGTGGTGTTGGTGGGGGGGCTGGTACTCAACACGACCTTCCTGATTCGAGAAATTCGAAACAGTGAGCAACACGACGCTTTCATCCACGCGGTGACGCATGAGTTGAAGACGCCGCTGGCTAGTATCAAACTCCATCTCCAGACTTTACAGCAGCGTCAATTATCCGACGTGAAACAGCTCGAGGTAATCGAGACGATGTTGGACGATTCTGGACGCCTACAGCGAATGATCGACCAGATCTTGCTCGCGGGTAAGACTGGCGCGGCGAGGCGCGTGGACAATCCTGCGGATGTGGATCTGTCAGAAGTCGTTGATGAGTGTGTGGTGCTCGCTGGCAAGCGACATCATCTTCAGCAGGATGAGTTGCGTCTCGTAGAGGCCGTGCCGCATGGGATATTCGTGGTGAAAGGCGACCGGGACGAGATCACGGCCGCCATCACCAACCTGGTGGACAATGCGATCAAATACTCGGGCGAGACGGTCCGCGTTGCCGTTGAAGTCGTTCGAACCGGGGCCCGCCGCGTCGCGATCATGGTACGTGATCAGGGAATTGGGATCACGGGGCATGAATTGACGAGAGTGTTTCGTCGGTTTTATCGCTTGCCGGCGGCGTTGGAATCGCGGGTTCGTGGGACCGGATTGGGATTGTCGATCGTGCACGCCGTTGCACGCCGTCACGGGGGGCGTGCCTATGCGGAAAGCCGCGGAGCGCTTCGGGGAAGCACATTCACATTGGAACTACCGTTGAAGCCGCTATGAGTCGCGTGCTGATCGTCGAAGACGAAGAACACTTGGCGGCTGGCTTGAAGTTCAATCTCGAGGCTGAAGGATTTTCCGCCGAGGTCGAGGAGAATGGGAAGGTGGCCCTCGACCGCCTTACCAACGGGGCGGCGGCGTTCGATGTGGTACTCCTTGATGTCATGTTGCCCGGTCTTGATGGGTATGAGGTCGTACGTCGGTTGCGTCAGGCGGGTCAGTACGTTCCGGTGATGTTGCTGACGGCGCGTTCGCATACCGACGACGTGGTGAGGGGCTTTGAGGCTGGGGCTGACGACTATCTACCGAAACCATTTGACCTTTCGATCCTGCTCGCGCGGGTTGACGGACTGCTCCGTCGACGGACGTGGCTCCGCGGCGGCACGGCGGGTCCGGAACCGGAGCTTGACGAATTTCTGTTCGCGGGTAAGCAGATTGACTTTCGAGCCCAGATGCTCCGTTGGGATGGTATGGAGCAGCAGTTGACATTGATGGAGGCTACTCTGCTCGGATACCTCGTGCGTCATGAGGGGCAGACGGTCTCGCGCAAGGCGCTGCTCGAGGAGGTTTGGGGCGTGCGTCAGGACACGGATACTCGCACCGTTGACAACTTTATCGCCCGTCTGAGACGGTATATTGAAGCGGAGGCCTCAAACCCGAGGCATCTACTCACGGTTCGTGGCGTCGGCTATCGCTTTCTGGCCGAGCCGGATCCGGCGGTGGTGGAGTCGGCGTAGGGCGGGTACCACTGGGGCCTGAAACGGAAATGCACCAATTCTCTGTTTAGGATCATGAAGCGACGTATTGTGGTGAAGCTCGTCCTCGGGGGCGGGGTGCTCGTCCTCCTGCCCTGGCTCTTCATGCAGACACTCCAGAACACGATTGCCGAGCCATTTGAACTAGACGGGGAGAGATTCTCGAACTGGACCCTGGTGGCTCCAGAGAGAGGAGCGTCAACGTTTGTGGCTGTGGGGTTACGCCCGCCCTCGATGTTGACATCGACGCTGTTCAACGAGCTCTTCGACCGGACCATGTCGTCAATGACGGCACCGGGAGAGGACCTCTTGCCTCTTGTTTTTGCCCGTGAATTTGGGGACGGAGGTTTGTCGATCGCGGAACTCCTCCAGGTAGCTCGTGACGTTGGACTCGAGCAGGCGCCGCTCCGGCCGGTCTGTATGGCCGTGAAACGGGAGCCTTTCGCTGGGCGCACGCGAGAGTTCCACTTCGTAGTCATTGACATGCCAGAGGTCGCCGCGTTTCGCCGGGAGATCGCCGCGATGGCTACCGAACGCGGCGGCGGCGCAAGGTTTGAGCCGATCGAACCAGTGCTTCCGATTGCCGGTTCGGACACCGCGTGGGAGTCATGGTGGCCGCTCCATATCGACCGTGCGATTGACTGCCAAGCTCCGATCACGTTGTTGGACTAGTCCACGATTGCCGCGTACACGAGGTCTTTGAACTGCTCCCGAAAGCCACCGCCGCGCGACGGCGATACGGCTGCCATCACGACCGTGATGATCCCGTGCTCGGGATCGATGGAGAATCGAGTTCCGGAAGAGCCATCCCACCAGTATTCGCCCTCGCCGACCGGAAACGGGTAGCGGCGACTATCAAGAACAACGTTGAAACCGAGTCCCCATCCAGAGCCCGCCATGTAGCCTCTGCGGCCTAAGGGCAAGGCTGACGCGGGAACGTGGTTTCTGGTCATTAAATCAACGGTATCGGCACGCAGGATTCTGGTGCCGTCGAGTTCGCCACGGTTGAGGAACATCTGCGCGAACCTCAGGTAGTCCATTACCGTCGAGAGGAGCCCTACGCCTCCCTCGATCAGTGCTGGGCGTTCCGTGAAGGGAACGTCTTCAATCCCGTACGGGTACAGTTCACCGCTTCCATCGTCGAGTCGATAGACCGTCGTGAGTCTGTCTGCGCGATCCTCGGCAGCCCAGAACACAGTGTCCGTCATGCCCAGGGGAGCAAAGAGGCGATCGGCAAGGAAGGTCTCGAATGGCTGGTTCGCCCAGACTTCCACCAACCGGCCCAGAATGGTTGTTGAGATACCGTACCGAAAACGCGTGCCTGGGTCTTCAAAGAGCGGTACACGGGCTGCGTTGTCAACCATCTGCGGCAAGGTGATCGAACGGAGGCGGACTTGTTCCGTCCGGTACATGGCCGAGCTACGGCTGCCCAAGCCCGAGGTGTGTGTCAAGAGCTGACGGACGGTGATGTCGCCCATCCGTGGTCTCGTCTGCGCCGGGTTTGGTGCATCGCTATCAAGGAGCACCCGCTGATTCGCAAATTGGGGCAGGTATTGCGAAATGGGATCGTCGAGCTGGAATCGTCCTTCCTCCCAGAGCATCATCACCGCGGTACTGGTAATCGGGCGGGTCATCGAGTAGAGGCGGAAGAGCGCGTCTGGGGGCATGGCCGCGCCACGTTCACGGTCCCGGAGGCCGAGCGTTTCGAAATATACCAGTTTGCCGTGTCGCGCCACGGCGGCGACGACTCCGGGGATGTCTGAGGCATTGATGTGGGCTCGGAGCGAAGCGGTGGCCTCGTCTAGTCCTGTCGAGGAAAGGCCGACCGATTCTGGCGTGGCGCGCGGAAGACTCTGTGCTGCGACTGGTTCTCCCACTACGGAACACATGAACACGAAGACGAGTGGCACTAGTTTCATCCGGACGTTCCCTCCGCGTAGCTGTAGGTCTCAACTGCTTGACGTGAACGACACATGTTGTACTCGATTTTGTGGTGTCTGGGGGCTCGGTTCGGCACTGTGGCCCGGATATAATCGAATTCTGCACTATGACCAGGTGCGTCGATTGAAGGGCGGGAGAAGGGGATGACGAGATTGCAGCGCGCAGGAGTAGGTTCTGTGATGGTGGTGATGGGCACATTGGTGTGTGGGGTGACGGCGGTAGCCGGACAGGACTGGCCCCAGTGGCGTGGACCGGATCGTGACGGTTCGGTAACGGCGTTCGATGTTCCGGCCTCCTGGCCGGCGCAGCTTTCCGAGCAGTGGACGATCTCCGTCGGGTACGGATACGCGTCTCCGGTTTTGATCGATGACCGAATCTATATGTTTACTCGTCAGGGAGACGACGAGGTCATGACCGCACTGGAAGCTGACACTGGAGAGACGGTGTGGCGGGCGAGCTATCCGGCCCCGTTCGAGATGATGCCGGCGACCCGAAATCATGGGCCAGGCCCGAAATCGACGCCAGCCTATGCGGACGGTCGGCTGTTCACACTCGGCATCAGCGGTATTGTCACCGCGTTCGACGCCGGCACCGGCGACCAGTTGTGGCAGCGGCCCGCGGATCCGGTGGAGCCGCTCTATCATACCGGGCAGTCCCCCTTTGTGGATGGTGACCAGGTTATTGTGCATGTTGGCGGGCACGATGACGGAGCACTGAAGGGGTTCGACGTCGCTACCGGGGAAGAGCGCTGGAGCTGGAATGGGGATGGTCCCGCCTACGGTTCCCCGATTGTCGTCGAGCTTGAGAATACGCGCCAAGTCGTGACCTTTACTCAGGAGAATTTCGTTGGGGTGGCGGCGGACACGGGGCGGCTGTTGTGGCGGCGGCCGTACACCACAGCGTCAACAACGACATCTCAGACGCCGCGGTTGTATGACGGCGATGTCATCGAGTCTGGGCGGGGGAACGGCATCACCCGCTTCCGGGTCGTGAGGGAGGGGAACGCATGGACGACGGAGGACGTCTGGCACACCGACGAGGTGTCGTTGCACATGACGAACGCAGTCGTTGTCGACGGGGTCCTCGTAGGGTTGTCTCATCTCAACAGTGGACAGTATTTCGGGCTCGACTTGGACACGGGTGAGGTGCTGTGGACGAGCGCGCCCCGCCAGGCTGACAATGCGTCGATTCTCAGTGTTGGGACTACGATCCTTTCTCTGGAAGATGATGCCGAGTTGGTTGTTTTGCCTCATAGCAGGACGGCGTTCGAGCCAGTGCAGCGTTATGAGGTGGCGGAAAGTGCCACCTGGACGCTACCGACCCTGTCTGGAAATCGAATGTTCGTGAAAGATATCGAATCCTTGACGCTCTGGACCGTGGAGTAGTGCAGTTGCGCCAAACCGAACGGCCCGCGCGAGGAAACAGTGGACCCTGCCTGCAGGAAGCAGCCGGCCGAACACTGGAATGTACATTTATGCGAAAGGGAGAACCGTGTCTCTGAGAATCAATGACACCGCACCGGACTTTACTGCCGACACTACCCAAGGCACTATCAATTTCCACGAATGGATAGGTGAGGGGTGGACCATATTGTTTTCGCACCCGAAAGATTTCACCCCCGTGTGCACCACGGAACTGGGTTATATGGCTGGGTTGCAGCCGGAATTTGCGAAACGCAATTGCAAAGTGCTTGGTATCAGCGTCGACGGTGTGAGCAATCACGAGGCATGGTCGAAGGATATCGAGACGTCACAGGGGCATGCGGTGACCTATCCACTGATAGGCGATCCGGAGTTGTCGATCGTGAAGCTCTTCGATATGTTGCCGGCCGACGCAGGCGATACGGCGGAAGGACGTACACCCGCGGATAATGCGACGGCACGCTCGGTGTTCATCATCGGGCCCGATAAGAAAATCAAGGCGATGTTGACGTACCCGATGAGCACGGGGCGTAACTTCGATGAGATTTTACGCTTGCTGGACTCCTGTCAGCTCACGGCGTCGAAGAAGGTCGCGACGCCCGTGAACTGGAAGCAGGGCGATGACGTGATCATCCTCCCGGCGGTGTCTGATGAGGACGCCAGAGCGACCTACCCAGATGGATGGCAGCAGCCGTTGCCGTATATTCGAGTGGTTCCGCAACCGAAATAGCGCTTGTCTGGTTCAAGATGTCTGGGAAATTGCCCGGATGGGGTCCGGTGGGCCTGTCCGGGCGTTTTGTTTCTCATGTGGATGGAGTGGTGTCCTCTGTTGCGCGGCGCGCGAGGAGGATGAAGTGTGATGACGGTGGTTTGTGGCCGTCGAGAGAGCGTTGATGCCATCATTTGACGTTGTGTCGGAAGTCGACATGCAAGAGGTCAAGAACGCGGTGAACCAAGCGATTCGTGAGATCGACACGCGTTTCGATTTCAAAGGAAAGAACGCGCGTTTCGATCTGGAGGAGTCGGTCATCACGATGCGAGCCCCGGACAAGTTTCAGCTCGGACAGATGTACGACATCCTCACGGCCAAGCTTGCCGCACGCAAAGTGAATGTTCTCTGCCTTGAGCGTGACGCCCCGCAGGAGAACGTCAGTGACGCCAGGCAGGTGATCACGGTCAGGCAGGGTATCGAAACCGAACTGGCGCGTGAATTGGTCAAGAAGGTCAAACAAACGAAACTCAAGGTGCAGGTCGCGATTCAGGGACAGCAGTTGAGGGTGTCTGGCAAGAAGCGAGATGTGTTGCAGGAGGTCATCGCGCTACTCAAGGAGACGAAGGTCGATTTGCCTCTGCAATTCAACAATTTTCGAGATTAGGTGCCGCCCTGAATCGGCCCTGGCGCCAGCCCCACGGGCAGGTATGTCAAGGGTGGGGTGATGGAGCCTGCCGGCGAAGGGGCGGACGCGAGATCTACGCTCGTCAGAAGTCCTTGCATCCGGTGAGCATGTACTAGAGGATGTGGCCTCAATAATCTGAGGGGAGAAAATCGATGCACACTCCGAGAGGACGACGATTGGCGCTGGGGTCGGTGGCCTTGGCGCTGGTTGCCCTGGTTGGCATGGGAGCTATGCTCAGCAATACCCAGGCCGCGCAGGGAGATATGGTGTACGGTCCGATGTTCGAGGTCGACCCACTGTGGCCAAAGCCCTTGCCGAATCATTGGTTGCTCGGCACAACCATTGGCGTTTCGGTCGACAACCGTGATCACATCTGGATCATTCACCGTGGCGATTCGCTGGCTCCTGGGGAAGTTCCGGCGATACAGGATCCCCCGGTCGCAACGGATTGCTGCGCCCCAGCACCTCCGGTGCTGGAATTCGACCAAGCCGGAACCCTTGTGGGGTCGTGGGGCGGACCAGGGGAAGGTTATGACTGGCCCACCTCCAACCACGGGATCTTTGTGGACCACATGGACAATGTCTGGATCGGTGGGAACGGTGGCGCCGATTCGCACGTGCTGAAATTCACGCGTTATGGAAAGTTCCTGCAGCAGATTGGCGCCGCAGGGGCGAGGGCGACGGGGCCGGCCAATGCCCGGACCGGAGAGCCCACATTGGTCCGTGATAGCAATTCAACCGACAGCTTCGGTCGGGTTGCCAAGATTTTCGTGGATCCCAAGGACAACGAAGCGTACATCGCTGACGGTTACTTCAATAAGCGGGTGGTTGTGCTTGACGCTGAAAACGGAGCATTCAAGCGCTTCTGGGGTGCCTACGGAAATACGCCCGATGACACCGATCTCGGACCCTATGATCCGGATGCTGCTCCGGCTCAGCAGTTCCGGAATCCGGTGCACTGCGCCGAATTGTCTCTTGACGGGTTGCTCTATGTTTGCGATCGGGTGAACGATCGCATCCAGGTGTTCGAGAGAGACGGCACCTATGTTGAAGAGCTGTTCGTAGCCAAGGAAACCCGGGGGGCTGGGTCGGCCTGGGACATCGCGTTCTCACGCGACACAGACCAGAAATACCTCTACATGGCCGACGGTGTGAACGAGAAGGTGTACATCATCGACCGTAAGGAGATGGAAGTCATTTCCAGCTTCGGTGACGGTGGACGTCAGCCAGGGCAGTTCTATGGTGCACACAGCATCATGACGGACTCGCATGGCAACATCTACACTACCGAGACGTTCGAAGGCAAACGCGTGCAGAAGTTTGTCTACAAAGGGGAAGGCCCGATCCGCGCTCCTCATCAGGGCGTCGTGTGGCCGTCCAACTAAGGTCCGTGTGAAGAAACGGGGGGACAGCTTGTCTGTTCCCCCGTCGTCACTTCAGAACATCGCGATCGGATTCACCGGAGACCCGGTGCCGTTGGGAATGGGCAGCGGGGCGATGGTCATCATGAATTCCCAGCGTTCACGTTCCGCAGCAGCGTTGGCAAGGGCCTGAAAATCAGCCCGGTCAAGAATCTGAATTCCGAGAATGGTGAGGGCAAAGTTGTGCAGCGCTGTCCGTGGGAGGTCACCCTCGGGTTGCGGGGCATAGCCCGGCGTTTCCCAGCCGGCGATTGCGACGTCTCGTTCACGTAGCCACTGCATCACATTGTTGTCCAAGCCGGCGGACTCCCTGCCGGTGTCGAAGGGGCCCAGGTCGTCCTGACGGGCCCAGCGTCCCCAGCGGATCAGAAACGCATCACCCGGACCAACGGCTACGCCGGTCTGCGCTTCCCAGGCTTCAAGATCCTCAACGGTGATTCTCGTGCCGGGCTCCAGGTAAGGCACGCCTTTCAGGCGTGGGATGTCGTACAGCACACCTCGCGTGACGAGCCCGTCTTTGACGGTCATGATGGAGTTTTTTAACGCGCCATCCTCCAGGGTGACAAGACCGTCGACATCGTAGCCATTCCACATCTTTCCGTCGAAGAACACGTGCGCGAATGCGTCGAGGTGTGTGGTGCCAGGACCGTGGATACAGGGATAACTGATCTGGTCGCTGGCGCCGGTGCGGGTCGCGCGGCTCATCGACCATTCCACTGGGCATGGGACGTCAAGGCTCTCGTAATTCTGGGCGTTCGAGGAGAGCGAGACCGTAAATCCCTCCGTCACCAAGGCGGCGGCTTGGGCTCGTTTCTCTGCCGTGATGAGATTCGCAGCCCCCAAC
This sequence comes from uncultured Vicinamibacteraceae bacterium, assembly GCA_964591245.1. GTDB lineage: Bacteria > Acidobacteriota > Vicinamibacteria > Vicinamibacterales > UBA8438 > CAZPZZ01. Next base: position 35,222 of record CAZPZZ010000011.1, read on the forward strand.
TCATCGTCGGCACCCCAGCGGCCCCAATTTGAGAGCTCTGTCTGCCAGCGTTCGAATTGCGCCGCGCTCACGAGTGAGGGAGTGGTCTGGGCGCGCGGAAGGGTGTTCATGGCCGTTGCACATGCGAGGCCGAGGAGCAGTGCGATCCCTGGTCGGTGTCTAGTGTTCATGTGACCGTCCTTTCATGGGCGGACCTGGCGTTGAACGTTATCCGGCCGCGCCGTGCGGCGGGGGCGAGTACGCGAGGTCGGGTGCGCTGTTGAAACAGGCGCATTATAGCCGGGGCCGTTCCCGCCGGTGCGACGATATAATCAATGAGTACCCGTGCGCGTGCTTGACATCGTAGCAATGTGACCAGGAGCCGAGGACTGTGAGTGTGGAGGGGGCTGACCTGGGCTTGAGACGCCGATGTGTCTAGACACGTTACCTGCTGCGTGATGCAGCAGAGCATCCGGCTGGTCTGCCGGCCTATCGTGCAGTGTAAAGCCACACGCATCGCGTTGGGTATCTGTATGCTCATGGCAGAGGGCGTTGCATCGAGTGCGGTGCATCCATTCGAGTAAGGAGGCGATATGCGATTGTGGAGGGCATTGACGGTAGTAGCCCTGGTGACCGGGGTGTCGTGCGGGGGAGAAGCCCCAAGCGGTCCACCGTTTCGCACGGAGATGACGGTTCAGATGCTGATGGCGAACATGCTCGACCCGGCAGCAGACCTTTTGTGGGATGCGGTGGGTACGGTGGTCGAGGAAGCTGGAGAAACCTACTGGGAACCCGAGACGGAAGAAGAATGGCTCCAGGTGCGGCTCGGTGCGGTGGCCTTGGCGGAGTCGGCGAACCTTCTCATGATGGAAGATCGGGCGAGAGACCAGGATCAATGGATTCGCTTGTCTGAGGATCTGGCCGACGCGGCCATGCTCGCCTTCGCGGCGGCCGAAGCGGAGGATTCGCAGCGCGTTTTCGATCTTGGGGAGGTCGTCTATCAGACCTGCAATAACTGCCACTCCATTTACTGGGTTGACGACCAGGATCGAGGCCGTGCGATTGAGCCGGGGTCGTAACCGCTCTGGAGCATTCGCTCCGGCAGGGTGTCAGGACTTACGGGCGCAACGTTGTTATTCTCCTCGCTGTGGACGGCGAGTCATGGACGTCGTTGCACGGGGTGTGGCGGCACGAGTGCGGCGGCGTGCCTGAGGTTCGTAGCACGGCGTTTCCCGCCGTCACGATGTGGCGCCGGCTGCTCATCTATGTGCACCGCTGGTTGGGTATCGCCGGGGGGGGACTTTTCTTTACCTGGTTTCTGTCTGGCATCGTGCTCATGTATGCCGGTATGCCGGCGCTGAGTAGCGACGAGCGTTTGCGTCGTGCACCGTTGCTCGATTTGTCTACGGCGACGATAGATGTTGCTGAAGCGGCGGTTGCCGCGGGTGTAGCCCCGTCTCAGATCGTGGTGGGCATGCATGGGGATCGGCCGGTGTATCGGTTCGCGGGACCAAGCGGATGGACCCGCGTATATGCGGACACTGGAGAGCTTGGACACGCACTGACCTCGAGCGAGGCACTCGCTGTCGCCCACCGATTCGCGCCCGGGCAGATCGGGATGGCTCGGTATGACGTCCGGTTGACTGCGCCCGACCAATGGACGCTGCAAAGCCGCCCGTTCTTTCCGTTGCATCGCGTGCATCTCGGCGATAGGGCCGACACCGTGCTGTATGTGTCCGGGCCCACGGCTCAACCGGTGATGATGACGACACGAAGTGGTCGTCGTTTAGCGTATGTGGGGGCGGTGCTGCACTGGCTCTACTTTACGCCGCTTCGGTCGAACGTCGGATTGTGGGCCGATGTCGTGATCTGGTTGTCCGTGTTCGGATGCGTGCTCTGTTTGTCCGGCTTGATTTGGGGACTCTGGCGTCTGTCGTGGTCCGGGTTCTACCGCCTTCGGGCTAGGTATTCGCGTTCGCCCTACGACGGACTGATGCGATGGCATCACTATGCGGGACTTGCCTTCGGGGTGTTCACGTTTACCTGGGTCTTCAGTGGAGCTCTCTCGATGGAGCCCTGGAGCTGGCATCCCGGTACGGCCCCCACGGTGCAGCAGAGACAGGCGATGACGGGAGGGTTGTTCCGGCTCGGACCACTCACCGCGGAGCGTCTGCGGGCAGCGCACGACATCATCGGCGAGGCGTTTGTTCCGGCGGAACTCGAGGTGCTGCAGTTTCGAGGCGAGCCTCACGTCTGGGCTCGTGATGCATCCCTACCGTTGCGTGGAGCAGAGGGGCTTCCGACTACGCTGGCGAGCTTGAGCACGCAGCCGCTTGACCAGCGACTTGTGTCGCTGGAGCGGCTTGAGGCTGGTGGATTTGCGCAGTTCGACGCATCGCGAATCGAAGAGGCCGCGGGTGTCGCGATGCCAGGAGCCACGGTGGTGGAATCAACGTGGCTGCGCGCGTACGACGATTACTACTACGACCGGAGTCGGCAACGGCGTTTGCCGGTCCTGCGAGTCAAGTACGACGATGCGAATGCCACCTGGCTCTATTTCGATCCCTTTCGGGGGGCGATCGCGCGAAAAGAGCAGCGTTTGACCCGGGTCAATCGCTGGCTGTATCACGGTTTGCATAGCCTTGATTTTCCGTGGTTGTACGCGCGGCGGCCGCTATGGGATATCGTGGTGGTTTTGCTGAGCCTGGGCGGCATCGCGGTAAGTGTGACGCCTTTTCTCCAGGCCGCGAGTCGGCTCAAACGCCACCTCGCCCGGATCGATCGCGGCCTCCGTAAAACAGGCTCTTGAGCCGTTTCTTGACCTTGTGCGGAAGAGCGAGGTACACTCCGGCCACCTCGCAGTGATACGTCGCGGATGTCGTCGTTAAGCGGTCTGGCAGGCTGCACGGTAAATGTGGCTGCAGCCAGTTGCTGTGTCGCGTCGTTTCGAGTCTGGGTGGCCATGGGCGCATGATGCGGTGGCCCGACTGATTATGGAGTTCTAGCGGATGCTTGTTGCAGTCTTGGAGACGTTACGTCCGCTCTTCGAGTGGGTCGACGCCATGCCGGGAAGCGTGGCCTGGCGAGAGTCACTGAATGGCTACGTCTATTTGTTGACCGCGCATGTCGTCAGCATGGCATTGGTCGCCGGTGTCATCGGGTACTGGGATATGCGTCTGGCCGGGATTGCGCTGCGCTGGATTCCGGTGTCTCGGGTTAAATCTGGTCTGTTTCCGTGGCTGTATCTGGGCGTGTCGATCAATGCGCTGACTGGTTTCATGATGTTGTACAGCCAGCCCATGCGCTACTATCCGAATTTTTGGTTCTGGCTGAAGATGGGGTTGCTTGTGGTGGTCGCGCTGAACGCCGCGTATTTTCACCTGAGCATCGAAAAAACGGTCGACCAGTGGGAGAATGATCCCGTCGCGCCTTTGAAGGCCCGAATGGCAGGCTACGTATCGCTCGCCTTCTGGGTCGGGGTGATTGTGACGGGACGGATGACGGCCTATAGCGGTCTTGTGCCGCAGTGGTGGATTGATCTCGGGTTGGGGTAAGACTCATGTTGCAGCCGTTCTTCGAGTGGATGCAGGGATTGGCGTTTAGCGCCTATTTTCTGGAATCCGTGTGGCCTACCCCGATAGTCCAGTGCATTCATCTGGTATCGGTGGCCGTATTCGCCGGTGCAGTGCTCGTCGTGGACTTGCGGTTGATCGGTCGCGGACTGACTGCGTCTTCGATACCTACGCTCGCGCGTGCCGTCGAGCCGTGGCTTTTAGGAAGCTTCGCAATGTTGGTGCTGACAGGAATTCCGCAGATGGCATCGACCGCGTTGAAGCAGTACTACAGCCCCTTCTTCTGGTGGAAGATGGAGGCAGTGCTTCTTGGCGTGATCGTGACGTTCATTGTGCGTCGCGTGATCGCGTCGAGAGAGGAAGGCCACTTTGGGCCGGTCTGGCCGAAAGTGGTTGGCGTAACCTCGATCGCGCTGTGGACCAGCGTTACGGTTGGGGCAAGGTTGATCGGATTGCTGTCGTAAGTTACTGAAGGTCGTTGGAGGGGCTTCGGCACTGTGGTCGCGCAGGGTCATGCCAGTGAAACACGCATGGTGCGTGTAAGGAGACAGAAACAAATGCGAAATCGGCTCAGAAACACCATGATTGCCGGTGTGACGGCTGCTGCGTTGGCGGTCGGCATCTCGGTAGCCGTCGAGCCTGTCGAAGGACAGGAAGGCTATTCGGCACCGCGCACCGCCGATGGGAAGCCTGATCTGAATGGTATCTGGCAGGCGATTGGTAGTGCACACTGGGACATCGAGCCTCACGCGGCCCGGTTTGGGCCTGTGGTCGAGATGGCATCGCATGGCGCGATTCCTGGGGGCTTGGGCATCGTCGAGGGTGGCGAGATTCCCTACACGGCTGCGGCCCGCGCGCAGCAGCAAGATAACCTGCAGCATTGGTTGGAGCGTGACCCGGCAGTGAAATGCTATATGCCAGGTGTGCCGCGCGCCACGTATATGCCGTATCCGTTCCAGCTGGTGCAGACACCAGAGTACGTGCTCCTTGCCTATGAGTTCGCGAGCTCGAGCCGTATCGTCTACATGGACCGTCCCGACTTCGAGGCGCCTGTTGACTCCTGGATGGGGCACAACATTGGCCGGTGGGACGGTGAGTCGCTCGTCATCGACGTGACGGCGCAGATGCCTGACACCTGGCTCGACCGTTCTGGAAATCACCACAGCAACTCGATGCACGTTGAAGAGCGCTATACCGCGATCAGCGAGAATCACCTGATGTACGAGGCGACGATCACGGATCCAGAGACGTATACCCGTCCCTGGACGATCCGGCTTCCGCTGTACCGCCGAATCGACGAGAACATGCAGTTGCTTGAGTACAAGTGCGTGGAGTTTGCCGAGGAGCTGATGTATGGCCACCTGCGGAAGGATCCGGATTTGACGCCGGTCTACCGCGCGAGCGGTTCTGGCTCTGACCGTCAGGTCGTTCTCGAGCCTCCACAATAGCGGTTGATGTTCACTACTGTTGACTGGCGTGTTTCTGTTCGGCCGGGTGCCGGCAGCAGCACGCTACGTCGATAGAGTGTGGCTTGTTCTGTAAATTTTCTTGTCAGAGATAAAAAGACTGGTTGACGAGAAATTGTAGAAGGTTGATAATTCATCTAGTTGTTCATTGTTGAGGAGGGAAGCCAGATGCGAAGAAAGATAGCCGTCGTCGTGGCCGGATTGGTCTTGGCGCTGGCCACTGTGCCGGTGGTCGCGCATCATGCATTCTCGGCCGAGTTCGATGCGAACCGTCCGATCCATCTTGAGGGTGTTGTGGTTAAGATGGAGTGGATTAATCCACATGCGTGGGTCCACCTGGAAGTTCATGGTCATGAGACCATTGAAGATGGAACTGTTTGGATGGTTGAGGGCGGCACGCCCAATACGCTTCTCCGCCGTGGTTTTTCGAAGAACTCGCTGCTTCCGGGCACCGAGATCATCGTGGATGGCTACCAGGCCAAGGATGGTTCCGACAAGGGTAATGGTCGAGACCTCACTTTCGCCGATGGCCGCAAACTGTTCATGGGTTCGTCTGGTACAGGCGCTCCCAGGGACGGTCGCGATGCAACCGAGCCTAATTAGGCAAGACGTTCTTTCCTAGGTTTCGGCAAGGTCCGGATGCTTTGGCATCCGGACCTTTTTTTTTGTCTGCACTGCGTCATGGACTCTGCGATCCGGCGAGCCGTTCGTGTGCTCGGTACCTCTCGTCACGTAGAATAGGAAAGGTATGGGTGTTCGCAAGGTTCCCAGTATGACAGTGGTTCTGTTGCTGGGGATGGTGGCGTGGGCACTGCCGGCCCCCTTAGCGGTACACCGTCAGGATGGACGCCGCGGCCAGGTATTTCGATCTGGAATTGAGCTCGTTCAGCTGGCGGCTACTGTCGTGAGCGAGGACGGTCAGCTTGTTGGAGATCTACGCCGCGATGATTTTGAGGTCTTCGAAGACGGGGTCAGGCAAGAAATTGTCGATTTCACGCGCGATCGCGTGCCGCTCAGTCTCGGAGTGGTTCTCGACATCAGTCAGAGCATGTCGGGGCAGCGTATCGACGATGCTCGGTTAGCCTTAGATCATTTTCTCTCACGTTTACTGGATCCGGGGGACGAGGTATTCGTCACCGTCTTTAATCACAGTTCCGAGGTGGCCGCACCCTGGACCGTCGGTCCTCGCCAACTCCGAAATAGTCTTGATGATGTGAGGCCGTGGGGAGGAACCAGTCTGTACGACGCGATCACCGCCGCTCTTCCCCTCTTCGACACGCGGGAACATCAGCGCGCGGCGGCTGTGGTCATCTCGGATGGGTCGGATACGGGAAGTGAGTCGGATATTCGTGATGTACGTCGAGCGCTTCGGCGGAGGGGAGTATTCGTGTATGCGATCGGCATCGACGCGCCGGTTACTCGCCCAATCAACGACGGCGTCAATCCGGCCGTGCTTACCGCGATTACACGGGAAAGCGGGGGGTATACCGAGGTGGTCCACGATAGTCCTGAACTTGGTCCGGCCACCGAACGGATTGCCGAGGAACTCAATCATCAATATACCTTTAGTTATAGACCCGCTCGAGCTGCTGACGGGACCTATCGTTCCATTCGCGTGCGAGTTGTCGGCCAGCCGCATCGCGTGCGCACGCGGCGAGGCTACGTCGCTGATCCGTGGCGTCGAGGCTAGGTAGGTAAGGGTGTCAGTAATCCGAGAGGGACTGGAGTCCGAACGGCGGCCGCCGACCAGGAATTTCGACGAAAGCCTTCAATGTTGGCTAGACCGGCTCGACGAGCGTCTGGTGGAAGACGGTCGAGCCCGGGGTGATCGCCCTGAAATTACTGGGGCGGTGATGCCAGACGTTTCGAGCCCTCTGTCTGGGTCCTTGGAGATCTCGCCGTGTCCACCTGAAGCGATGCGCGTCTCCGATTCGGAATCCGCCTCGCTGAAGCTGGAGCGGGAGCTGGTGAGCCACATGAGGGCGCTTGTGCAGGTCGTGCGCGTGTTGGCCTCGGAGCTGAGCACTGTGCAGCGTGATGTCGATCGATTGCAGGGGATCGTCGTCAAATTGGGTCGGGTGCTCACGACGCGGATGTCCGCGTCGAGATCGCGCCGCGGCTGATGCGAAGGTGCTGCACCACTGCATTCCTATTTGAGATTCTCTGCATCCACCGATCGGAAACGTGAAGATGTCCGTGCTGCAGGCGACTGGGTTGTCCAAGGTCTATGGCCATGGCGATGGCATCGTCAAGGCGCTTCGAGGAGTCAGTGTCGAGCTGGCGGCTGGAGAGTTTGTGGCGGTTGTTGGTCCATCGGGGTGTGGAAAGTCGACGTTGTTGCATCTCTGTGGTGCAATGGACCGTCCGACTGAGGGGACCGTGGTCGTTGATGGTGTTGCGCTGACCGATTTGGATGACGACGACCTCACTTCGCTTCGGCGTCGCCGTATTGGATTCGTGTTTCAGTTCTTCAACTTACTGCCGACGTTGACCCTGGTTGAGAATATTGCGTTGCCATTGCTGCTCTCTGGCCAGTCTGCCGGGGTGGCGGATAGACAGGCACGGGAGGGGGCCGCGCGTGTTGGCTTGAGCAAGCGCGCGGCGCACTATCCCGCCCAGGTATCCGGCGGCGAGTTACAGCGTGCAGCGGTGGCAAGGGCGCTCGTCCACCAGCCAGCATTGCTCATCGCCGACGAACCTACCGGAAATCTCGATACCGAGAATGGTCACCGCGTGCTGGAGCTGCTGCGGCAGCTGCACCAGGAGACATCGGCGGCGGTGCTTCTGGCTACGCACGACCGAACCATTGCGTCCGCTGCTGACCGGGTGCTACGCATGCAGGACGGGGTAGAGGTCGTCGGTGAGCGAGGTACATCTCCACCGGACGGCACGTCGACGCTGTGACCCTTTTCCGCTATTTCATCGTTCGGGCATTGAGGCGTGATGCGACGCGGTGCTTCGTCACCGTCGCGGGGCTGACGCTTGGTGTGGCCGTCGTTCTGGCCATCCGACTCGCCAACGAGAGCTCCGTGCGAGGGTTTGAGGCTGCTCTTGATGTCGTCGCGGGCCAAACATCGTTGGAAATTGTGGGTGCTGGTGTCGGGGTTCCGGAAGCAGCGCTTCGGGAACTCGGCTGGCTGCGAGAGTATGGGCAGGTCAGTCCGGTGATTGACCGTACGGCACGTATTGGCGCCCCCGATGGCACCGAAACCGCGGTGCGCGTACTTGGCATCGATATCTTGCGGGATCAGCCGTTCCGCGACTATCGCTTGTTACAACTCTCTCAACTCGGACGTCAGGCCCGTCCCCAAGAGCTCCTTGGGCTGTTGCTTGATCAGTCGTCCATCGTGCTGACGCAGCGGTTTGCCGAGCGGCATGGTATTGCGCTCGAGACTCCCGTGCAGCTGTTGATAGGTGACACGGTTCATCAGAGTGTCACACGTGGGCTGCTACTCGACGAAGGGCCGGCGCGGGTGGTCGGCGGGCAGCTCGCGCTCCTCGACGTTGCGGCGGCCCAACTACTCTTTGGCCGGCTTGGTTGGCTGGACCGCGTGGATGTCCGGCTTCATGATTCGGTCGCGATAGACGGTGCAGAAGAGGCGATTGCCTCCCGGTTGCCAGAGGGGCTTCGTATCCAGCGTCCCTCACAGCGTGGCCGTCAGGTCGAACGCATGCTGGCTGCTTTTCACTTCAATCTCACGGCGCTGTCGTACATCGCGCTGGTCGTGGGATTGTTTCTTGTCTACAACACGATTGCCGTCGCGGTGATTTCGCGACGTCGCGAGATTGGTACGTTACGTGCGTTGGGAGCGGGGAGACGGCTTGTGCTGCAGCTGTTTCTGGGCGAAGCGATGGGGCTTGCGTGCGTGGCAGCAATGTGTGGGACGCCGGCCGGCTGGCTGTTGGCGCAGGTTGCCGTGCAATTGACCTCGACGACTGTCAACACGCTCTATGTCACTGCCGCGGCCAACGTACCTGGACTGGGATTTTGGGATTTTGTGTTGTCGGCGGCGGTGGCCATCCCGTTGGCGTTGATTGCGGCGGCGATCCCGGCGGCCGAAGCGGCTGGGACCACCCCGCTGGCCGCCGTCCGTGAGAGTGAGCGGTGGATACCATCGCCGCGGCTTCGTCGATTGCTGCTGCTCGCTGGAGTCAGTTTCGTGGGAGCCGCTTGGTTGGCGACATTGGGTCCCGTCGGTCGGCTCCCCGTTTTTGGTCTCGGTGCCGTGCTGGCTGTGCTCTGTGGCGCCGCGGTGCTGGTGCCGGTATGTCTTGAGTTGCTGCGCCGATTTGGTCGTGGGGTATTGACTCGATGCTGTGGTGTCGAGGGATTACTGGCACATGCGAATTTGTCGGCGGCGGTGTCTCGACTTGGTGTGTCGGTTGCCGCGTTGGTGGTTAGCCTGGCCATGCTTGCGGCGATTGCCATCATGATCGAGAGTTTCCGGAGCACGGTTACCTACTGGGTGGGGCAGACACTTCAAGCAGACTTGTTTGTGGCGCCAGGGGACCGAGCCCCGGTCGGAACACCTGTTTCCATCTCTCGGGCGGCCGAGCAACGAATCTCAGCCCATCCGTCGGTGATGGCTGTCGACGGTTTTCGCAGTGTCGACCTTGCCTATGGATCGGGTCAGGACCTCATTATTTTGGGGGCGGGGCACTACCAGGTCTTGCTGGACCATGGTGGGCTGTTGTTCAAGGCCCCGACTGATGGTCGGGCGGCCATGCAGGGGGCCATAGGCACGGATGCGGTCGTCGTGTCAGAGACGTTCTCTCTCAAGTATGCGGTGGATGTAGACGAGACGATCGCACTCGATACGCCTAATGGGTTGCGGCGCTTTCGTGTGGCTGCCGTCTACTTTGATTATTCGAGCGATCGTGGCCTGGTCGTGATGGATGTGGAGACGTTCGAGCGGCACTACGGTGTCCTTCGCCCCAGCGGCCTGACGGTCTATCTCCAGACTGGAGCCGATCCGGATAGGGTGCGGGAGGAGTTGCTGGCCGAGCTCGGGTCTGATCATCGGCTCCTCATCAACACGAACGCGTCGTTACGGGCCGAGGTAATGCGTATTTTCGATGCGACCTTCGCAATTACGTACGCGCTCGAAGCCATTGCGATCTTTGTGGCGATTATGGGTGTGGCGGCAACGTTGCTGACCCTCGTGCTGGAGCGTCGTCGAGAGCTGGCGATGCTGCGCCTGGTCGGTGCTGCGCGGTCTCAAATACGACGTATGGTTGTCGTTGAGGCTGCCGTGCTCGGGGGGCTGAGCCAGGTCCTCGGGCTTCTCGTGGGGGTGGTGTTGTCCCTGATCTTGATCTACGTCATTAATGTGCAGAGTTTCGGTTGGACGATTCAATTCGACTTACCTGTCGGATTCTTGGCCCAATCAACACTACTGATTACTTTGACCGCGGCGCTATCGGGTCTCTATCCGGGGCGTATCGCGTCTCGGATCGTGGCTGGGGACGACCGGTGAACTGGGAGGTTGACTGCGTGGGAAGAAGTACCGGGCGATACGTTCTGGTGGCTTTCGCTCTGTTTGGCTCGTTGTGGGCCGGGTGGGTTTACGGGCAGGAGGCCCCCGTGACTGATGACGGCTGGCGACAGGCCGCCCCTGGTTACGAGTGGCAGTTCCCCCGTGATCATGGCAGTCACCCTGACTATCGCATCGAATGGTGGTACTACACGGGGAACCTGGAGTCCGCAGATGCCAGGCGGTTCGGGTATCAGGTCACTTTCTTTCGCATTGGCGTTGATCCGGCTCCAGAGAATCCATCCAGTTGGGCGGTGCGTGACCTGTTCATGGCGCATCTGGCCATCACCGATTTCAGGACAGGGCGCCAGGTTGTTGCCGAGCGCCTCAACCGAGCCGGTGTCGGCTGGGCTGGTGCGCGCTCAGACGTCCTGGAGGTCTGGAACGGCGACTGGCGCGTCGAGGGCGATGGAGAGACGCATCGGCTGGACGCGCGGGATCGAACCCTGGGTGTTGAACTTCGTCTTGATCCAGGCCGGGGAATCACGCTCCACGGCGATGAAGGACTGAGTCAAAAAGGTGCGGAGGCTGGTAATGCATCACACTACTATTCGCTGACGCGCATGCCCACGGTCGGGCGACTCTGGCTTGACGATGCGTGGGTCGAGGTGTCCGGGAGTAGCTGGATGGACCACGAGTTTGGCACGAGTTTTCTCGAGAGCTCTCAGGTTGGTTGGGATTGGTTCTCTTTGCAGCTCGATGATGGTGCTGATCTCATGCTGTTTCAAATTCGTCGTGCCGATGGCAGTGTTGATCCCCATTCTGCTGGAACCTGGGTGGAGCCGACGGGCACTGTGAGTCGGTTGGACGCGGCCGATATGTACGTGCGCCCGGGACGACGTTGGACCTCCCCGATGAGCGGCGCCGAATATCCGGTGTCGTGGACGGTTGAGGTGGTGGAATTGGGACTCCGTCTCGATGTCCTGGCCACCGTTGACGCCCAGGAACTGGACACATCAGCGTCGACTGGAGTCACCTACTGGGAGGGAGCTGTCTCTGCAGTCGGTCGTCTTCGTGATCGCGAGGTTCGTGGACGAGGCTATCTTGAGATGACTGGCTACGTTGGCCGTCCAATGAGTGAGATGTTTCGTTAGGCGCTTTCCGGTCAATTCCGTAAACGTCGCGATGGGAGTGAGCGTCTCGTGGCCAGAGGCTTTCCAGCCTCTAGTTGTTGGCCACCGCTGCCGAGTGTGTGTCGGTTGGTAGTCTGTGATGAATGCCGCACTGGAGTATAGGGTCTTGTGCGTGTTGTCTGTTGCTCGTAATTTTGCTCACCTGACCATGTTGGGCGCGGCAGCATTCGCCCTGACGTCGACTGCTGCGGCCGGGCAGTCCACGACGACGGGGGCAGACGTCTCAAGAGCCGGTGTCCCGGACCTGACCGAGGTGCCCGGTACGGCTGTGGCGGCGCGCGCTACGACATTCGATGGGCCGCCCCCGCCACGGGCGCCGCAGGTGGTGTCGCGCGACGAAGAGGGTGGTGCCACCATCCGTGCCATTCGTCTGCTCGAGGGGTTGCGGCTTGACGGCCGTCTCGATGAGCCGGTGTACGAGCTCGTCCCCGCTGTCACTGATTTGGTCCAACAGATGCCGGTGGAGGGTGCTGCTGCCAGCGAGAAGACAGAGGTCTGGGTGATGTTTGACCGCGCAAATGTCTATGTTGGCGCCCGCCTGTCGGATTCGGCTCCACCCAGTCGCTGGGTGGCCAACGAAATGCGGCGGGACACAAGCCAACTTCGAGAAAACGATTCGTTCTGGGTTGCCTTCGACACGTTCATGGACCGACGCAATGGCGTTGTGTTCTATACGAATCCTCTGGGTGCGCTCGGTGATTTTCAGATTACCAATGAAGGCAACCCAAACAGCGACTGGAACCCGGTCTGGGACGTTCGCACCGGCCGTTTCGACGGTGGGTGGACCGTAGAGATGGTGATTCCATTCAAGTCGCTCCGCTA
>CAZPZZ010000012.1:0-7799 GCA_964591245.1 uncultured Vicinamibacteraceae bacterium
ATTGGAGCCGGCGAGCAGACTCGAACTGCTGACCTGCTGATTACGAATCAGCTGCTCTACCAACTGAGCTACGCCGGCGAAGGAGGGATTGGTGCGGGGCAATGCGCGCATTGCCTACACTCGCCCGGATCGTAACACACCCCTGGTGTCAGTCACGGACTCTGTTGCGGTGTGATACGCCCTGGGTGTGGGGGGGCTCCGCCGGTTGGACGGTGGTCCCGCGAGCGAAGTACAGTAGTGAGTTTACGGTGTGTCCTGAGCGGCGCACCGAGGGGACTTGCACACGTTACGGCCTCAGTATGTCAGCCAGCGCTGGGAATGGGCATCTCGTCATCCGGGGAGCCCGTACGCATAATCTCAAGAATATTGACCTCTCGTTACCCACCGAGCAGCTGATTATCGTGACCGGGGTCAGCGGGTCGGGGAAGTCGTCCCTGGCCTTCGACACGATCTACGCCGAGGGCCAACGGCGCTACGTGGAGTCGTTGTCTGCCTATGCGCGGCAATTTCTCGAGCGCATGGAGAAGCCGGATGTCGACGAGATCGACGGCATCTGTCCGGCCATCGCCATCCGCCAGAAGAATAGCGTGCGCAACCCGCGGTCGACGGTCGGGACGACGACCGAGATCCTGGACTATCTCCGGCTCCTGTTTGCGCGGGTGGGGCGTACGGTGTGCCGCCAGTGTGGCACCGAGGTGGTGCGTGAATCGGCCGAGGTGGCGGCCCGTCAACTCATGGCGCTGCCGGCGAAGACACGCTTGTTGCTCGGGTTCGACTATCCCACGGTAGAGGGAGGGAGCGCGGGGGCTGATCCGGTGATGGAGCCGGACGCCGAGACGGGGGAGGGCGAGCTCGATCCCGTACGCGCGACGTTGAACGCCTTGCGGAAGCGTGGGTTTGGCCGTGTCGTTGTCGAGGGGCGTGCCGTGAGCTTCGACGAGGTGGAACCCGACACGCTGGCCGGCATCGAGACGCTGCAGATTATTGTCGACCGCGTGCAGGTCGGGCCTGACGCGCTGGGGCGGATCACGGATTCTCTGGAGACGGCATACCTGGAATCGGGTGGAGAGGCCTTTGCGATCGAGGTTGGACGCGACGCGTCCTCCGAGACGCGTCCCGTGCATCGGTTCAGCGAACGCTTTGATTGTCGGGCGTGCGGTATCGCCTACGAGGTGCCGCAACCACGGCTCTTCTCATTCAATAGCCCGTTTGGAGCCTGTCAGACGTGTCATGGGTTCGGCAATGTCATTGAGTTGGACCTGAATCTCGTCGTGCCGGACCAGACGAAGTCCATTCAGCAGAACGCCATAGACCCCTGGACCAAGCCGAATTACCGGTCGCACCTGGCAGATCTGAAACGCGCCGCCAAGGCGGGCGGCGTGCGTGTCACCACCCCCTGGAATGAACTGACGGACGAGGAGCGGACGTTCATCATCGAGGGGAATGGCGATGACTACAAAGGCATCACGGGGTTTTTCGCCCGGCTGGAGCGGAAGAAATACAAGGTGCATATCCGGGTCTTCCTCAGCCGGTATCGCGGCTATGTGGAATGTCCCGAATGTGAGGGGACGCGGCTACGTCGCGAGGCGCGCGACGTCTTCGTGGCCGGTCGTTCGATCGATGACGTCTGTCGTTTGACCGTGGGCACCGCGACCGAGTTTTTTGAGGGCCTCTCGCTGACAGAGACAGAGGCGGAGGTCGGCGACCGGGCCATGCAGGAAATCCGGCGAAGGCTTCTGTTTCTGCGCAATGTCGGACTCGAGTATCTGACGCTGGATCGGCTGTCGTCGACCCTGTCTGGCGGGGAGGTGCAGCGAATCAATCTGGCCACGGCGCTGGGGTCGGCGCTGGTCGGGACGTTGTATGTGCTCGACGAACCGTCGATCGGGTTGCACCCCCGTGATAACGAGCGCCTCATCAAGATCCTGCAGGAGCTGCGCGACCAGGGGAATACCGTGCTTGTGGTTGAACACGATGCCGACACCATCCGCAGGGCCGACATCGTGGTGGATCTGGGACTCGGGGCAGGGGAGCAGGGCGGCCGTGTCATCCATAGCGGGTCGTTCGACTCTTTGCTGAAAGAGCCGCAATCCCTGACCGCGAAGTACATGCGCGGCGACCTGAAGATTCCCTTGCCGACGAGCCGGCGCCGGCATTCGCCGTTGGCGATCCGGGTGTCGGGTGCCCGCGAGCACAATCTCCAGGGCATCGACGTGGCGATTCCCTTGAACACGCTGACCTGTGTCACAGGGGTGAGCGGGTCGGGTAAGTCCACCTTGGTACACGACGTCCTTTACGCGGCGATCAAGCGACGGAAGGGGGAGTGGGACAAGCGGGTCGGGTCGCATGATGAACTCGATGGTGACGAATTGGTGTCGGATGTGATCTTGGTGGATCAGGCACCCATCGGGCGCACGCCCCGGTCGAATCCGGTCACCTATCTCAAGGCATTTGATCCGATTCGCGAGCTGTTTTCGAAGACGAAAGATGCCCGGGCCAATGGGCTGACAGCCGGCCATTTCTCGTTCAACGTGCCGGGTGGTCGGTGCGACGCATGCGAAGGTGAGGGCGTCATGCGGGTAGAGATGCAGTTCCTCGCTGATGTCTTCGTTCCGTGCGAGGAGTGCAATGGTCAGCGCTTCAAGCCGCAGGTGTTGGATGTCGCGTATCGTGGCTGCAATGTTGACGAAGTTCTGGGGATGACCGTGCGCGGGGCGCTGTCATTCTTTAGCACCTCCCCGAAGGTGGTGCGACGGCTGCGCGTGCTCGACGAAATCGGTCTCGGGTATTTACGGCTCGGACAACCCGCGACCACGCTCTCCGGGGGCGAGGCCCAGCGGATCAAGATCGCGGCCCATCTGTCCTCTCGCAAGAAGGAGCGGACGCTCTATATTCTCGACGAGCCCACGACAGGGCTGCATTTCGACGACATCGCGAAATTGCTCACGGCCTTTCGTAAGCTATTACAGGCTGGGAATAGCGTGCTCGTCATCGAGCATAATCTTGACGTCATGAAGTCGGCGGACTGGATCATTGACCTTGGTCCTGAAGGGGGTGCCGCGGGCGGGCAGGTTGTCGCCGTCGGGACGCCGGAACAGATTGCGATGACCGAGGCCTCACACACCGGTCGCTACCTGCGGCCGGTCTTGGCCGCGGATGACGGGCTCGAGGTGCCGTTATGACGAGAGGTGATGGCGGGGAGCACGGGCATGGTGTGGTACGATCCGGGTGTTGTGCCGGGCGTGCAGCACCTGTGTTTCTTCCGGGTGTGTCTCGCCCCACTCTGGCTGGATGGTGCAGTCAGGCACACAACGTCTTGGTCCTGTACAGGGGTATGACTGGCCCGACGTGCCCGCGGCAGAGTGGAAGGGGCGAGGGCTGTTAGTGCCCCGTAACTAAATGGAAGTCGATGGATTCTGTTCAAGCTACGCGTCTGCGTAAAGGGATGCTTGTCAAGTTGCAGAATGAACTCTACCGGGTGTTAGAGGTGAATCACCTGACGCCGGGTAAAGGCAAGGCATTCGTACAGTCCAAGATGCGGCACGTGAAGGCCGGCACGCTCCTGGACAACAAATTCCGCTCGGCGGACATTGTCGAACGTGCGGCGTTAGACGACCGTGAGATGCAGTTCACGTATCGTGACGGCGACACGTTCCACTTCATGGATCTCGAGACGTACGAGCAAATCGAGATGGGGGCCGAAACGCTGGGCGAGTCTGTGAACTACCTGTTGCCGGAGGCCGTCATCAAGGTGTCGCTGTTTGAGGGTGAGGCCGTGGGGCTTGACTTACCGATGACCGTCGACCTGGAGGTGGCCGAAACGGCCCCCGCAATCAAGGGCGCGACGGCCAATGCGCAACTGAAGCCAGCCACGCTACAGACGGGGCTTGTTGTGCAGGTACCGCCCTTTATCAGCAACGGTGACACGATCCGGGTCAATACCGAAACTGGCGAGTATCAGTCTCGCGCGTAATCCGAAGTCTTTGCACGACGGGTCAGGCGCCCGTCGGTCCAGCCGTGGCTGCCGACAGTCTGTCGACCGTGTTCTTTGATTCCGTGCTGCCTGCGGCGCTATGGCTGCTGGGTGCGGGGTTCCTTGTGGCGAGCGCGCGGCTGGCCGCTCAATTCTTTCAGTTCCGACGTTTACGTGCTTCGGTGGTGCTGACCTGGCCTGGAAAACACTCCTTGTCGTACGGCGTGTCGCTTGGCTTTGGCGTGTTTTTCGGCGTGCTGGTGTTCATGAAGATTGTGATTCACCAGCGGCCCCTTGTTGAGGCGTTTGGCGAAGGCATGATGTTCATGTACTACGCCTATGCCGTCCCGCTCAGACTCAAGATTGGTCACGGATTCTATAACGACGGGATCTGGTCCGACACGGGCTACGTGCCCTATGCACGGATTGGTGGGCTCTCGTGGCGAGAGGGGACTGGTCTGACGCTCGTACTCATCGATCGGATGCGGAATCGGGTGCGGCGACTCGACGTGCCGGCCGAGTACTATGGCGAGGTCCGGCGGCTCCTGCGCGACAAGATCGCGGCCCACGATATTCAATTTACCGGTAAGGGGTTTGATTTAGGGGCAGACGAGAGGGAGGTCGTGTAATCCCGCGGGGTTTATTGGCCCATCATGTCCAGGATGATACCAACGAGGCCTGGGCCAGTGGCGGTCGGGTCGTTGATCCAGTCGGGCGGTGTGAGCCAGACGAACGCCAAGATCGCAATGACCATGAGGTCGTATTGCCAGGTGGCGCGGTCGAAGGTCCAGAAGAGCGCGTGCCAGATTGCACGTGTCGGCAGGGTTAGTAGCCGCTGGAGGTTCATGCGGTCCCTTTCTCGTCTGTCTGCAGTGCGCGCCACGTGAAGTAGATGCGGTCAAGCACCGTCACGACTGACAGCACGAGGATGACCCAGAGCACGGCCCCCATACGGTTGGTGAAGGCACCGATCATCACGAGCACGATTCGTTCCGGACGTTCCATGAACCCGACCTTGCACTTGTCGATCATGGACTCGGCACGTGCCCGGGTGTAGCTGGTCATCACGGAGAACATCATCGCAAAGGCGGCGATCATCACGTAATCCGTACGGCCCAGTTGCGCATAGAGGTAGATGACACCGATGAAGAGGGACAGGTCCGAGAACCGATCCATGACCGAATCCCAGAAACCGCCAAATTCTGATGCGAGATTGGTCGCCTCTGCGACCTTGCCGTCGATAAAATCAAAAATGTTGGCGACGAGCATGATGAAGCCGGCGGTGACGAAGTGCCCCTGGGCAAATTGCCAGGCCGCGAGAAAATTGATGATGACGCCGACCAGCGTCAACACATTCGGGTGGATGCGTAGGGCGACACACGCGCCGATGATGGCGCGGAGCGGAAACATACAAGCGGCGCCGATAGCGCCAGTGAAGGTCATGTCTGGAATGTTGAAGGCTTGCCGATAATTAGTGTTAACCGACCCAACCTAGCAATATAGCCGATGGCCATCTCTGATCTCAAGACCGAGATTGCGGCGCTGCCTCAGCAGCCGGGCGTGTATCTCTATTTTGATGCCAGCGGGGAGACGGTGTACATCGGCCGGGCGCGCTCACTCCGGGAGCGTGTGCGGAGTTATCTGAGTGCCTATGGATCGAGTCCGAAAACGAATGCTTTGCTCGACGTCGTCACTCGGCTGGAGGTGATCGTCACCGATTCATTGGTCGAGGCGCTGGCCCTTGAGAACCATCTCATCAAACAGCGCTCTCCGCGGTTCAATATCTTGCTGCGGGATGACAAGAATTACCCCTACCTGCAGTTAACTACTGGCGAAGCCTGTCCGCGCGTACTGGTCGCGCGACGCGTCGAGCGAGATGACCATACCTATGCGGGGCCGTTCTTGCCGGCAACCCTTGCTCGCCGGACGATGTCGCTCACCCACAAACTGTTCGGCATCCGATCGTGCAACGAGGTCATCAACGGGCGCCGCGGTCGCGCGTGCTTGGAATATGACATCAAACGTTGCGTCGCGCCGTGCGTGGCGGAGATCTGCAGCCCGGAACAATATGCCGAGGTGGTCGAGCACACGCGGATGTTTCTCGAGGGGCGGAACGAGGAACTCATTGTCGAGTTGAAACGGCAGATGCTGGCTGCCTCGGACGACTTGAGGTTTGAAGAAGCGGCGCAGACCCGCGATGCGATCAAGACGGTCGAAACACTGCGGGACCGGCAGCAGAAGATGTCGACGGTGCGTCTGGGCGATCGCGATGCGTTTGGCGTCAAGGTCGGACCGGCCGGTGCCGTGGTCCAGGTGTTTCAGATGCGGGGCGGGAGGGTGATCGAACGAGTTGAGCTGGCCGCGGATCTTCCGGTGGGGGAGGGTTTCGCCGAAAAGGAAACCGTGCAGGCGGCGCTTCAACAATTTTACGAGGTGCGGGCTGCGCCTCCGGAGGTGCACGTCCCGGTCGAACTCGAGGATGCCGAGGCGCTGGAGGGCTGGCTGAGCGAGCGCGCGAAGCGAAGGGTGCGGCTTGCCGTCCCGAAACGAGGGGAGAAGCGGGGGCTTCTTGATTTGGCCACCAGGAATGCGTCCTTGGCCTACCGGTCCCGGTTCAGTGATGAGGCCCGGCTGGACGCGGCTGCCCTCGACGCTCTGCGAGACGTCCTGCGGTTACCGGCACTGCCACGGCGGATCGAGTGTTTCGATATCTCGACGCTTCAGGGAGCCGAGACGGTAGGGGCGATGGTCGTGAGCGAGGACGGTCGGCTCGCGCGCAGGGAATACCGAAAATACCGCGTTCGGGGCGGGGAATGGGGGGATGGAAAGATCGCGCTCGGCGGAGAGAGCCGGCGTCGGTCGCGGTCTGCCAAGTCGGCCGCAGTCGGGACCGGTGAAACGGTCCCGCGGGGGGCCGAGGGAGACCGCCTGCTCGACGATTTCGCGGCGATGCGTGAGGTCGTTGCGCGGCGGTATCGGCGGTTGCTCGATGATGGAGGGCCTTTACCTGACCTGGTGGTCGTGGATGGGGGACGCGGTCAGCTGTCGGCGGCGTATGACGCGTTCGGGGTCCTCGGGTTGTCGAATCTCGTGGCGGTGGGGCTCGCCAAGAAAGAGGAATTGGTGTTCACCAAAGATGCGAGTGAGCCGATTGCACTCGCGTCAGACAATCCGGCATTGTTGTTGTTACAACGGCTGCGAGATGAAGCACATCGCACGGCCGTGACCTACCATCGCGGAACACGCCGCCGGCGTGATTTTCAGTCTGAACTGTCCGACATTCCCGGGGTCGGGGCCCGCCGGCGGCGGGCGTTGCTGACGACGTTCGGCAGCGTGGCGAACGTCCGGCGAGCCACCCGCGAGGAACTCGTGCCCGTCGTGGGGGCGAAGGTCGCCGACGCCGTGTTGGGGCACTTTGCGTCTTGATGGCCGGACATGAAAAATGACTTCGTTCTTGCCCTGACCATTCCGGTCATTTATGCTGGGACACCTTGCCAGAAATCGGCCAGTTACTCATCATCTTCTCCGTCCTGCTGTTCTCCTTGACCATCCACGAAATGGCGCATGCCGTTGCTGCGGACTGGTATGGGGACTCGACGGCTCGGCGTCTGGGGCGGATCTCGTTGAATCCGGCCGTGCACGCGGATCCCGTGGGGACGGTATTGCTGCCGCTGCTCGGAATCATGGCAGGGGGGTTTGTCTTTGGCTGGGCGAAGCCAGTGCCGGTCAATCCCGCAAACCTCTCGAATTACCGTCGGGATTTTCTTGTTATTGCGGCGGCCGGACCGGCCAGTAATATCCTGTTGGCCATCGGGGCATCCTGGGT
>CAZPZZ010000012.1:7899-47323 GCA_964591245.1 uncultured Vicinamibacteraceae bacterium
GAGAAGTCTGTAATCGTGTCCGACCAGTCCCGCGATCCCGCCAGCGATTTTGAGTCGATTCTGCAGGATTACCCTATTCGTCTGGAGAATTTTGAGGGGCCGCTCGATCTGCTCCTGCACCTCATTCGCAAGCATGAGGTCGACATCTACGACATTCCGATCGCGTTGATTACCCAGCAATATCTCGAGTATCTCGACCTGATGAAGGAACTCGACCTGGACACCGCAGGCGAATTCCTGGTCATGGCTGCGACCCTGATTCATATCAAGGCGCGAACGCTGGTACCCCGTGAAGTGCCCGAGGACGACGAGGAGGGCGAGGAAGAGGACCCACGTGAGGCGTTGGTCCGGCGGTTGATTGAGCACCAGAAGTTCAAGGCCGCGGCCGAGTTACTGCACGAGCGGCAGACGGTGCGCAGTGCCCAGTGGGGGTTGCCGGAGGAGCGGCTTTCCGATCTGGCCGGGGAGCCATTCGAGCGCGAGCTCGAGGTTGATTTGTTTGGCTTGTTACAGGCGTTTCAGGCAGTTCTCACACGGGCCAGAGAGCGCCCTGGTATAACGCTCCCGGCCGAAGAAGTCTCCATTGAAGCGCGAACGCGGGAGTTGCTCGAACAGCTCGAGAAGACCGAGGCGTGCGGGTTCGAGGATCTCTTCGCAGATGACCGAAGCCGGGGAGCACTGATCACGACCTTTCTCGCGGTGCTCGAGATGATTCGGTTGAAGCTCATTCATGTGTTTCAGTCCAGTAGTTTCGGCCCCATTCGTGTACATCGACGAGATCGGCCGGAGGATGCACCGAAGCCGATTGGTGACACTGACCGACCAGAGGATGCGACGAAGCCGAGTGATGACATTGAGCAGCCGGACGACGTGAATGAGTAGCGAGGAAGCCTTGACCCTGACAAGCAGTGTCGTCGGGACGCGTCGGCTGATGCCGGTGACGGCGCGGCCGCGGAGAAGTGCGGTCATCAGAGGGGAATGCGCATGGCTGTTCCGGGGATTACGACGGTGGTTGATGGGGGTGCAGACAAGATGTCCGACGATCTGAAACCGATTGTGGAAGCCTTGATTTTTGCGTCGCCGGACCCGCTTACCCCGAAGACGTTGTTTCAGTTACTCGAGAGTGAGCCAAAAGAAGACGTAGAGCGCGCACTTGAATCGCTGCAGGAGGATTACCAGAACCGTGGAGGACTGCAGCTGGTGATGGTTGCCGGAGGCTACCAGCTGTGCACTAGGCCGGAACTGCACGAGTGGGTACGCCGCCTGTTTCATGAACAATCGAAGCAGCGGCTGTCGGTGCAGGCACTGGAGACGCTAGCGGTGATCGCCTACAAGCAGCCTATTACGGGCCCAGAAATTGCCGAAATCCGTGGGGTGAATGCATCTGGGGTGGTGGGTACGTTGCTCGAGCGTCAGCTCGTGAAAGTAGTTGGACGTAAACAAGTGATCGGCCGTCCGTTTCTCTACGCGACGACGCGAGAATTCCTGAATCGATTTGGCCTGAGTGATCTCACTGATCTTCCCAAAGTAGAGGAGATGGCGGAGGCGCTTGGCATGGAGGTGCCGCCTGCGTTGACGTCCCCTGCGCCGGAAACTGAGCCTCTTCCATTCGAGGCAGAGTCGGACGGCCCACAGGAGTCGGCGAGCGAGACGCCCGAGCGCGTCCATTAGGCACCGAGGCGGGATTGCGGCACGATATGAACTCGACCAGGCGCGAAGGGGAACGGCTACAAAAGCTTATCGCCGCGGCAGGCATCGTTTCCCGGCGTGCGGCTGAAGTGCTCATCCAAGATGGCCGGGTTACGGTCAACGGGGCGGTCGTTTCCGTACTGGGCTCTCGAGCCGATCCTGCGCGTGACGACATTCGCGTCGATGGGCGGCGGGTCGCGCATGGAAGTCCCAGGCGCTACCTCTTGCTCAACAAGCCACGGGGCGTGGTGACCACGCGTGACGACCCACAGCGGCGACGGACCGTGATGGATTTACTGGCGGGGGTGCGAGACTCGGTCTACCCGGTGGGGCGTTTAGACTACGACAGCGAAGGGCTCCTGCTGTTGACCAACGACGGTGGGTTGGCGGCTCGCTTGACACACCCGCGCCATGGACTGGAGCGAATCTATGAGGTTCGTGTTCGTGGGGTGCCGGACGCAGCCGCGCTGCGGCGCTTGGCGCGAGGGGTCATGCTCGAGGCACGCCGCACGCGTCCCGCGACGGCGTGTTTGGTGGCAGCTGGTCGCGGTGCGAAGGGTGACCAGGCGCTGTTGCGCATCGGATTGATGGAGGGACGGAAGCGTCAAGTGCGACGCATGTGTGATGCGATCGGACATCCGGTGGTGCGGCTCCGTCGCGTGCAGTTCGGTCCGATTCACGATCGGGCGCTGCCGCCCGGCCGGTTCAGAGATTTGACGAAAGCTGAACTGGCGGCCCTACGTCGAAGTGTGGCGCCTGCCGGGAAGGATGGGGATGGGCGAAAGGAGTAGGGGCCGTAGCCCGGTTATCGCCATTGATGGTCCCTCCGGTGCGGGCAAGGGAAGTGTCTCGCGCGCTATCGCCGAGAAGCTCGGTTGTCGATATGTGGATAGTGGCGCGATGTACCGGGCCCTTGCGTGGATGACGAAGCATGATGGATTGGCCCCTGATGACGAGCCTGCGGTCCGGGCGTTGGCTGAACGATTGGATCTCGTGCTGGAGGGGCGGTCAGTACATGTCGATGGGCATGATGTGACCCGCGCGATCCGGACCTCGGAGATCGATGCCGCAGCGGCTCGGGTTGCCCGGATGCCCTCGGTGCGGGATGTCCTGGTTCGGCGTCAGAGAGCATATGCAGATACGGGTGGGATCGTCATGGAGGGACGGGACATCGGCACGACCGTCTTTCCCGCTGCAGAAGTCAAGATCTATCTCGACGCGTCATCTGAGGAACGGGCGGCTCGACGCGCGTCAGATCCGGCTCATGGGTTGGGGGAGACAACGGCCGCGTTGTCCGATGTCGTGAACGAGTTGGAGGCGAGGGACCATTCGGATCGGACGCGAAATACATCCCCACTCATGATGGCTGACGACGCGGTACGAGTCGACACGACTGGGATACCGCTTGATGGGGTTGTTGCACGGGTGTTGGAGATAGTTCGTACCCGGTTGCCAGAGTTGACGTGATTTTGTTAAGTGTCGTAAAGTGTGAAGCTTATCGCCACACGGCGGAACGTCCCATGGCGCCGTCGGTAGCGTGCCGGGGCTCTTATGCGTCGGCAAGCATTCTGGGCGGAGGTCAGGAGCTTCCATTGGGGTGGGAGTTGCTGGCGCTTTGGCTTTGACGCTGGCACGCATAGTGGGTGGTGGACACAGCTCGGTGTAGAAGGAGTTCCATGACGAAGGTAGAAGACGTCGAAGAGGCCGGTCGGTCAGAAAAGACGGCACGGCCTACTCCCATGATGGTCATGACCGATCCCGAGGATGACGATCGGGCAGGTCGGGAGGAATACGAGGAGTTGCTCAAGCTCTACGAGGGCAGCTTTCGAAACATCGCCGAAGGCGAAGTCATCACTGGCACCGTGTTGAAGGTGTCATCGTCGGATGTGGTGGTCGACGTCGGATACAAGTCCGAAGGGATGATCTCGATCCAGGAATTTCTAGGCGAGGACGGTGAGTGCATTGTCCAGCCTGGAGACGCGGTCGACGTACTGCTTGAGCGTACTGAAGACCGAGACGGTCATATCGTGCTGTCGCGCGAGAAGGCCGAGAAGATGAAGATCTGGGACGAGGTCGAGAAAGCCTATGACGACCAGAAGGTGGTCATTGGACGCGTCATTGAGCGGATCAAGGGTGGGTTGGCGGTCGATATCGGGGTGCGGGCGTTTCTTCCAGGCTCGCAGGTTGATGTGCGGCCGGTGCGAAATCTCGACGCATTGCGTGGCCAGGAGCTACGCATGCGGGTCATTAAGGTCAACAAGAAGCGAGGCAACATTGTTCTGTCGCGCAAGGCGCTACTCGAAGAAGAGAACGCTGAGAAGAAGAAGCACACCTTGGAGACCCTCGAAGAGGGCAAGGTGCTCCGCGGGGTGGTGAAGAACATCACCGACTATGGGGCGTTCATTGATCTCGGCGGGATCGATGGCTTACTCCACGTGACCGACATGTCCTGGGGCCGAGCGGCTCATCCTTCTGAGCTGTTCAAAGTCAACGACGAAGTCGACGTCATTGTGCTGAAGTTTGATCGAGAGAGTGAGCGCGTCTCGCTGGGCTACAAGCAGTTGCACGCCGACCCCTGGACGGCAGTCGAGGAGCGTTACGCGGTAGGGCAGCGGCTGAGTGGCAAGGTGGTCAGCTTGACGGACTATGGCGCGTTCATCGAACTCGAGCCTGGCGTCGAGGGGTTGATTCACGTGTCCGAGATGTCCTGGAGCAAGCGGGTCAAACATCCCTCCAAGCTCCTGACCGTGGGTGACACGGTGGAGTCGATGGTGCTGGGTGTGGACCCTCAGGCGCGGCGTATTTCTCTCGGCCTCAAGCAGATTGAATCGAACCCGTGGCAGGAGTTGGCCGAGAAGTATCCGATCGGCTCGAAGTTGGTCGGAAAGGTGCGGAATCTCACCGAGTTTGGTGCCTTCGTGGAGGTGGAGGAAGGGATCGACGGTCTGATTCATATCTCGGACATCTCGTGGAGCAAGCGGTTGCAGCACCCGTCCGAGATTGTGAAGAAAGGCGATGAAGTCGAGACGATGGTGCTGAATGTCGATCCTGATAATCAGCGTCTCTCCTTGGGGCTCAAGCAACTTGCGACTGACATCTGGGACGAGTTTTTCGAGAACAACAAGGTTGGCTCCGTTGTGGAAGGTAAGGTTGTCCGCATCACGAACTTCGGTGCGTTCGTGGAGTTGGCGGAGGGCATCGAAGGGCTCATACATGTGTCCGAGTTTGGTGATGAGGGCGGACACGAGAAGGTTGAGTTGAAGGTTGATCAGGTCACGAGCATGAAGATCATCAAACTCAGCCCATCTGAACGGAAGATTGGCCTGAGTATTCGCGCTCTCAAATCTGACGACTACGAAGCTGATTGGGAAGCGTATGGCACGGCGTCTGGAACACCAGAGATCACGCTCGGCGATCACTTCAAGAATCAGACGTAGGTTAGCGGAAAGTAGGATTCTTCGAGGGCGAGACCTACGCGGCGAGGGTGCATCGTGGCAGCAGGTGGGAGTATGACAAAAGCGGCGCTAGTCGAGGAAGTATCTCGCGTCGCTGATCTCACGAAGAAGCACTCCGAGGTCATCGTTGATACGGTGTTTCATAGCATCATCGGGGCTCTCCGCCGCGGTGAGAAGATCGAGTTGCGTGGGTTCGGGAGTTTTCGGCTGCGTCAGCGCGAACCGCGCAAAGGCCGGAACCCTAAGACCGGCGATCGTGTGGATGTACCGTCCAAGAAGGTGCCCTACTTCAAACCCGGCAAAGACCTCAAGGAGTTGATCAACCGCGATCCGTCGTCCGATGAGAGTGCCACGGGCGATGTCTCTGGCTATGCCGAACCAGCCCCGCCGGTTATCGGTCGGGACCAACCGCAATAACGAATACCGCCGCCGAATCATGGTCGCGTGCTCGCTTACGTGTGCATGCGAGGCGGTGGTGTAATTTAGATGAACGCGCCGTGGAACAGCTCTGGGCTCCTTGGAGATTCGATTACGTGACGGGTGGGGCGACGGGTGAGGACTGTGTGTTTTGCGTGGCTCTTGACCATGCTGCCCCAGAGTCGTTGGTGGTCGCGCGCGCGGAGACGTGCTTCGTCATACTCAACCGGTACCCGTATAGCAACGGCCACGTCATGGTGGTCCCCAATCGACATATTGGGTCCTTGGCTGAGGCGACGCCTGACGAGCTGATGGAACTGATGGTGCTGACTCGGCGAGCTGAACTCGCGCTGACCGAAGCCTACCAACCCCATGGCTTGAATCTGGGAATCAATATGGGGCGTCCAGCTGGGGCTGGGGTGCCGGGGCATCTCCATATGCATGTCGTGCCGAGATGGAACGGCGACACCAACTTCATGACGGTCGTCGGGCAGACACGTGTCGTGCCGGAAGTTCCGTCCCAAACGCTGGAGTGCCTACGGCCGATCTTTGAACGGCTTGCCCGCGAAGAGGGCTAATCAGTTTTTTACAAATGTGTCGCGGCCGGTGTGAGGCGGTGTGGCGGCGACTTGCCAGGTTCGATCACGGTTGCGTGTGGCAGGGCCGACGCATTCGTGTGTCCCGTTGGTTCATGTGGACCAGTGCCTGGGGAGTAGGAGCGCGGAAATGTCCAGCCGACGCGGTGGTATCATCGTGAGGTAGGCCTCCGGGCCAACGTCTACGCGTGATGGGAAGGCTATCTATGTTGAGCACTCGACCGTCGGAGCGGCGAATCGGTCCTGATTCGGATTACGACTGTTGTCTGGCTGGCCGCTGGCTACGTGCGGTTGGCGTATGTTTGCGATCCCGGGTAGTGCTGCTCCTCGCGTTGTTGGCCCTGGTGGCACTGATCGGACTCGCGGTGCCGACGATCGGCCGTGCCCAGCAGCCTCCTGCGGCCGAATCGACCGAACCGGCAGCCAATCAAGTGATCGAGTCCGACGATTCGTCGCCGCAGCCAATCTTCCGGGCCGGTATTCACTACGTTCGAGTCGACGCCATTATCACGGATGATGACGACAATCCGATCCTCGATTTAGGTGTGGACGAGTTCGAGATTTTTGAAGACGGCATCAAACAAGACATCGAGTCGCTTGAACTGATCCAGGTTTCTGGACGATTGGACCCGGCCCTGCCACCGCCGTCGAGTATCCGTAACGAGTACGACGAAATTCGCGAGGCGGCCAGGTCAGATTCACGCATTTTTGCATTCTTCCTCGACGACTATCACGTTCGCGAGGGCAATGCGATGCGGCTCACGGGACCGCTTATCGAGTTTATCGAGACCCGTCTCAGGCCGACGGATCTCATCGCGATCATGTATCCGCTGACGCCGCTGATTGATGTACGGCTGACCCGCAATCACGCCCAGATTGTCTCCGCGCTTGAAGGTTTTCGGGGCCGGAAGTACGACTATATTCCGGTCAACACCTATGAGATGACCTATGCGCACTATCCCACTGAAACGGTTGAGAGGATCCGGAATGACGTGAGCCTCTCGGCGCTCAAGGCACTTGCAATGCGCCTGGGAGGATTGCGAGAGGGGCGGAAGTCGATCATCGTTTTGAGCGAAGGGTACACCGACTATGTGCCCCCGCAGCTTCGTGACGTATCTGCCGACGGCGGTCAGCGTAGCTTCCAACGCTATGACCCATTTGCCGGACAGAACCCCTACGAGCAGACGCAGCAGTTCTTCAGCGATGCGGGCATGCGGATGAACTTGCTGTACACGGCAGAAATTGCGAATCGCAACAATACCAGTCTCTACATGGTTGACCCTCGGGGGCTGGCGGCGTTTGAGTACGACATGAGTACCGCGCCCATCATCGCCGAGACTGACCGGCGTATCCTGCGTAATCTGCAGGACACACTACACATCCTGGCGGAAGAGACGGATGGTCGAGCCATTGTCAATCGCAACGACGTGGGACCGGGTTTGGAACAGATCGTGGCGGACGCAAGTTCCTATTATTTGCTCGGGTATACCTCGTCCGAAGCTCCGACCGACGGGGAATTTCACGAGATTGAACTGCGCGTGAACCGTAGTGATGCCAAGGTGAGGGCCCGCAAAGGCTACTACGCGCTGACCGAGCAAAACGCACGGCGCGTACTCACTCCCAGTGCCCCCGAACCACCGAAGGCGTTTGAGACCGCGCTGTCTGCGCTGGCAGAGCCCGTGCGCGGGCGCTTAGTGCGGACCTGGGTGGGGGCGCGGCGCGGCGACCGCGGAAAGACGAAGATGACGTTTGTCTGGGAACCGACCGGTGACGATCAAGGCCGACAAGGCGAATCCGCGTCGCAAGTGATGTTGATGGCGATGAGCGATAGCAGCGCCTATTTCCGTGGAGATCTCCCGGCGCCTGGGCGGGCGTCTGGTCCCCGGGCTGAGTTCGATGCCGATCCGGGCGACTTGGAACTTAACTTCGCCGTGGAAGATGAGTATGGGGATGTGCTGGACCGAGGGATCGAGGAACTGACGGTGCCAGATTTCACGAGCCCAGATCTCACCCTGAGCACACCACACGTCCATCGGGCTCATAATGCCCAGGACCTTCGTCGCATCGTGGCCGATTCTGAGGCGTTACCGACGGCGACCCGTTTCTTCCGCCGTACCGACCAACTTGTTCTGCGCGGTGAGGTGTATGCGCCGGGTGATGTCCCGGTGGACGTAACGGCGCAGCTCTTGAGTCGTCAAGGGACTCAGATGCTGGAGATTCCTGTCGAGCAGACGGAAGCCAATGGGATGTATCAACTCGTCCTGCAGTTGTCGCCGTTTCCGCGTGGCGATTATGTAATTGAGATTTCCGCTGAGGCGGAGTCGGTCAGTGGTGCGATGAGTCTCGTGGCGTTTCGAGTGCAGGGGTCTTGATGGTTGCTGTGCTCGCGTCGGATGCGGAACGTGTCGAGACGATCCGTGTCATTATCGCCAAACCCGGCCTTGACGGGCACGATCGCGGCGCGAAAGTGATCGCGCGGGCTCTTCGTGACGAGGGGATGGAAGTCATCTATACCGGCCTTCGCCAGACCCCCGAACAGATCGTCGAGGCAGCGCTACAGGAGGATGCCGGCGTGATCGGGCTGTCAATTCTTTCGGGTGCGCATAATCACGTCTGCCCGCGCGTGATGGAGCTCCTGCACGATAAGGGGCTCGACGATGTGTTGGTCGTGCTTGGTGGCATCATCCCGGATGTGGATCGTCCGGGCCTGCGAGCGCTCGGAATCGAGGGAGTATTTCCGCCGGGGACCCCGATGCGTGACATCGTGAACTTCATTCGCGAGCACCATCGACACTCTTCGGACTAGTCATGTTGTAGAGGACCTTCTGGCACCGCGCTTTGCTGTCCAGGCGCATGAATCAACGCTCTGCCCATGTCACACACTCTGCTACTCGCCGACGATAGCGTGACCATCCAGCGCGTGATCGCGCTGACATTTGCCGCTGAAGATATCAACGTGATCGCGGTCGGTGACGGCCGTCAGGCGATCGAACGGATCACGGCGGATCCTCCGGATATTGTGCTGGCCGATACCAGCATGCCGGAGCGAGATGGTTACGAGGTCGCAGCATTCATCAAGAGGGATCCTGCGCTTGAACACATCCCGGTGATGCTGCTGACGGGAGCATTCGAGCCGGTTGATAGTGAGCGGGCCAGTGAGGTTGGCTGCGATGGGGTGTTGGTAAAACCCTTCGAGCCGCAGGCGGTGGTGGGGCACGTTCGCGAGTTGCTCGGGCTGGATCCGGTCGAGGAGGCCAGTGCTCACTCGCAGGTGGAGTCGGCAGGGGCTGGCATCGCGCTTGAACTCGAGGATGATGCGCCGCCGACGGGTGCTGTTGGAGTGGGGTTGGATGGGGTGACGGACGCTGCTCTGTCTGGCGAGTCTACGGAGTCGTTGTCGTCCTATCTTGACCAGTTGGACGCGGCCTTCGAGCGTATTCCCGGCGAACGGTCCCAGGAGGAGTCGTCCACCCGACGTGACGCCGTGCCGGAGGTTGACACACCAGACACCCGACGGCAGGGAGGCGGGGCTTCCTCTGACTCGGAAGCACTCGACGGTGCGTTGAGCGCCATCGAGGAGGCACTTGACACGTTGTCCCGTCAAGAGAGCCGATTGTTACTCGATGATCAGGAACCGGCTCCGGAGGCGGCGCCGGTGGTGTCGGCGGCTTCCCCGGTCACGACATCGGTCGAAGGAGTCGGGCCAGACGTCGACAGCCCGGTCGTTGAAGGGGCGGTCCGGGAGGTGTCACCGGACGTGACGTCTGCATCGGAGTCCTCCGTTCCGACGCCTGTGTCCGCAGCGGCGTTTTCCTCGGGGAGCGGGTCGTCCCCGCCGCCGACCCTGGGCCAGGCCTTTGTCGCGTTGCTCGCGGCCGAGCGAGGCGAAGTAGATCCAGACGCGGGCTTGCCCTCGTGGCGTGGAGCTGCGGCTGATCTGTCTGACAATGACGAGCTGATCGAGCGAGTGGCGGAGCGTGTGATCGCACGGCTGTCTGAAGGAGTGACTGCCGAGCTCGTCGCCGATGTCGTTGCCAGGGTTGCTGAACGTCTGGTTAGTGAGGAGATCGCTCGCAACGAGCAGGACTAGACCCACTGCTTACCTGGCGCCTTCCAGAGACAGTCCGATCCATCCGAACGGTGCTTCCTGCCAGGAGCGGAATCGTTGAATGGCCTTGATACCATGAGTGACATGCGCGATCTGCCGAAGGGGTTTGACCACGCGACGGTTGACCCGAAGTGGTATGCCTTTTGGGAGTCGACCGGAGCGTTCCGAGCGGATCCCTCATCTGAGCGACCGCCGTTCAGCATGGTGTTACCGCCACCGAATGTGACCGGCGTTCTGCATATCGGTCATGCGCTCAATCAAACCCTACCGGACATCATTTGCCGCTGGAAACGGATGACCGGTCACGATGTCTTATGGTTGCCTGGCACGGATCACGCAGGTATTGCGACACAGAACGTTGTCGAGAAGCAGCTCGCCAAGGAAGGTACAGACCGGTACGCGCTTGGACGAGAGGCCTTCGAGAAGCGCGTGTGGGCGTGGAGCCGGGAGAGTCATGGAACCATCACTAGCCAGATGCGGATGCTCGGGTCCTCGGTAGACTGGAGTCGCGAGCGGTTTACGCTGGACGAGGATCTGTCACGCGCCGTGCGGCGCGTGTTTGTGACGTTGTATCGGGAAGGTCTGATCTATCGCGGGAAATATATCGTCAATTGGTGCACGCGGTGTCGGACCGCCTTGTCAGACCTTGAGGTCGTCCACGAGGAGCGAGCGGGCAAGCTCTATCACATTCGCTATCCAGCAGTGGATGGAACCGGTGGGGTCACGGTGGCCACAACACGGCCGGAGACCCTACTTGGTGATACGGCAGTGGCCGTGCACCCCGAAGATGACCGGTATCGTGATCTCGTCGGACGCACGTTGCGGCTACCCGTCCTGGAACGCGAAGTCCCCGTGATCGCCGATGCCTTCGTCGATGCCGAGTTTGGTACTGGCGCCGTCAAAGTCACGCCCGCGCACGATCCAAATGACTTCGAGATGGGCCAGCGTCATGACCTGCCGCAGATTACCGTGATTGGCGAGGATGGGCAGATGACTGCCGAGGCGGGTCCGTTTGAGGGACAGGACCGGTTCGCGGCGCGGAAGGCCCTGCTCGAACGACTTGACGAGGAGGGGTTGCTTGATCGGGTGGAGGAGCA
This sequence comes from uncultured Vicinamibacteraceae bacterium, assembly GCA_964591245.1. GTDB lineage: Bacteria > Acidobacteriota > Vicinamibacteria > Vicinamibacterales > UBA8438 > CAZPZZ01. The sequence goes on from CAZPZZ010000012.1 coordinate 19,262, forward strand.
TGGCCACGCCATCGGGCACTGCAGCCGGTGCCAGACGGTGGTTGAGCCGTTGGTATCGACCCAGTGGTTTGTGCGTATCAAGCCGTTGGCGGAGCCGGCCATCGCCGCGGTTGAAGATGGACGGACCCGTTTCGTGCCTGACAACTGGGCGCGTACCTACTTTGAGTGGATGACCAACATCCATGACTGGTGCATCTCGCGGCAGTTGTGGTGGGGCCACCGGGTGCCTGCGTGGTACTGCGATGACTGTGGGGCTGTGGTCGTCGAGGAGGAGACCCCGACGACCTGTGGGTGTGGGGGGGCATTACGGCAGGAAACAGATGTCCTCGATACGTGGTTCAGTTCTGGCCTTTGGCCCTTCAGTACGATGGGCTGGCCGGACCAGACGGCTGATCTGAAGCGCTATTACCCGACCAGCGTGATGATTACCGGGCTCGACATCATCTTTTTCTGGATTGCACGGATGATGATGCTGGGTTTGAAGTTTGCCGGCGAGGTGCCGTTTCGTACTGTCTACATCACGTCGCTCGTGCGCGATGCGCAGGGCCAAAAGATGAGCAAGTCGAAAGGTAACGTCGTCAATCCCTTGCAGTTGATGGATGAGGTAGGCGCAGACGCCTTTCGATTTACCCTGGCCGCGCTGGCCTCGCCGGGGATGGATATTTCACTCTCGGAAGGCCGGTTGCGCGGGTATCGTCAGTTCGTTAACAAGATCTGGAATGTCTCGCGGTTCGTCTTGATGAACCTTCCCGAGTCGCTCGTTGAACGTCCCGAGGTTCCGGCTGCGACCGGACTCGAGACGATTCACCGATGGGTATTGCATCGCGTGGGGGCGCTGGCCGGCGAGGTGTCCGGTGCGCTCGATGGCTATCGTTTTGATGTGGCTGCCGACCGTCTCTATCACTTTGTGTGGCACGAGTACGCCGATTGGTATGTGGAACTGGTGAAGCCGCACCTGCAAGCGGAGGGTGAGGAGCGTGACCGGGCGATCGCGGTCCTGCTTACCGTGCACGACCAGGTACTTCGGTTATTGCATCCGTTCATGCCGTTCGTCACTGAGGAACTGTGGCAAACCTTGCCTGGAGACCCGGCCGAGGGGCGTACCCCGGATGGTGGGGCGCGGACTATCACAAGGGCAGCGTTTCCAGCCGTGACCCCGGCGTGGACGGACGATGACGCCGTGGCGGTGCTTGAATTGTTACAGGAGGTCATCACGAGTGTCCGTACCGTCCGGGCCGAACTCGGGGTGCCGCCGTCCCGCAAACTCGTGCTGCACGTCGAGGGAGCCAGTGCGGAGGAGCGCGCGGTTCTCGATGACCACGGTGAGTACATCTGCCGTCTTGCCCGACTCGAGTCACTTGTGTTCGCTGAGAGCGTCGAGCGTGACGCCGAGACCGTGCGTCGCGTGGTGCGAGAAATGCGACTCTATGTGCCGCTCGCTGGCGTGATTGACAAAGCCGCGGAGACGGAGCGAGTACAGCGCGAACTGGACAAGCTGGCCAAACAGCTTCGCTCGTTGGAGGGGAAGCTGGGAAATCAGAAATTCCGTGAGCGCGCCGCCCCGGAGGTGGTTGCCGAGGCGGAAGCCCAGCATGAAGTGGTGGTCCGTCGCCGGGAGCAGCTTGAACAGATTCTCGGCGAACTGGCGTCGTAAACCCTGCCCTTCTATTCACGTGGTCCGGGGGCGTGCTCTCGGGGCGCCAGTCGGGTCTGGACGACGGCTCTTTCGTAATGAACTGAGGATGCAGACACCAACCTGGTCTCTGCTGACCCCGTCCTGACTCTGATGCGGTTATGGGAGCGTTGACGTTCGTGCCTTGGGGCTGCCGTGAACCGCTCGTGCTTCTGCCGCATTGGGGAGTGATATGACCCGCGTCCAAGATCGCGCCATCTTGCCGACGGACCTTGCCGCTCGGATTGCTCGCCTGGATAGGCGGTTGGGGCCCTTCGCGCGTCAGATTCACCACCATCGCGAGGTGGGGTCGACCAGCGATGTCCTGGCCACATTGGCCCGGGAGGGAGCGCCGCATGGCACTGTGGTGGTGGCCGACATGCAAACGGCTGGTCGTGGGCGGCATGGCAACTCGTGGTTTTCTCCGTCGGGCTCCGGGTTGTATCTCTCTGTGCTGTTGCGCACGGTTGCGTCGCCGATGCTGACTCTCGCCGCGGGAGTGGCCATCGCCGAAGCCCTTCGCGCGGCCACGGGAATTGCGGCCACGCTCGAATGGCCGAACGATGTGGTCGTGGTTCATGATCGGGGTGTCCGCAAGGTCGCGGGCATTCTGGCGGAGGCCACGAATGACGCAGAACTGGGTGATCGGGTCATTTTGGGAGTAGGCGTGAATCTTCGGGACACCGCATTTCCCCCAGAGCTTGCCGACCGGGCTGCATCGGTCGAGGAACTAAGTGGGCGGCAGGTCGATGCCACGGTGGTGCTGGGGGAGTTGTTGGCGGCGTTGTCGTCCCGATGTGCGCAGGTCGAAGCGGGAGCGAAGACCGAATTACTCGCACGCTGGGAGTCGCTGGCTCCGATGTGCCGCGATACAACGGTTGAGTGGTCAGTCGGGGATCGCCGTCATTGCGGTGTGACCGAGGGCGTTGACGAGGAGGGCCGATTGCTCGTACGGGTTGGAGCCCAGCAACAGCGGCTATCCGGGGGCGAAGTACGCCGCGTGCGCGGGTACCCGATACGACGGTAGTCATCATGCTGTTGACCATAGACGTCGGCAATACAAATACGGTCTTCGGGATTTTTCAGGATGAGGCGCTCACGGAGAGCTGGCGTCTGACGACGTTGCGTGAGCGGACCGCTGATGAACTCCGCGTGCTTGTCAGTCGGTTGTTCGCCGAGTGTGGCTTGGAAATGGCCGAGGTGACCGGCGTGGTGATCTCATCGGTGGTTCCGTCGCTTACTGCGACGGTCAGCGCAATGGTCGACCGAGCGTTCGGCTGTGCGTCGCTTGTCGTGGATGCGACCAATGCGGGTCTTCCCGTGGACTATCACGCACCGGAGGACGTGGGGGCCGATCGTCTGGTAAATGGTCTGGCGGCCATCACGGAGTTCGGTCGACCGGGCCGTGCACTCATTGTGGTGGATTTTGGTACGGCCACGACCTTTGATGTCATCTCCGTGGATGGCAGATATGTGGGCGGGATCATCTGCCCAGGCGTGGATATTTCGGCAGACGCATTGTTTCGGCGGGCCGCGCGCTTGCCACTGGTCGACGTTCGTCGACCGGATCACGTCATCGGGACGAGTACGGTTGGCTCGATGCGATCCGGATTGTATTTCGGGTATGTCGCGATGGTCGAAGGGCTGGTGGCACGGGTGCGGGCTGAGCTTGATGCAGAACGACCGGCGGTCACCGTGGCCACGGGGGGCTTGGCGGGTACGATTGCATCGGAAACCGGGGCTATCGATCATGTCAGCCCGAATTTGACCTTGCACGGTTTGTATTTGGTCTGGCGCCGTAACGTCCTCACTGGTAGGGAGCCCTGACTCGCTATGGACCTCGGAGCCTATTGTCGGGAGCTCGAGGCGCCCCTCTGCCGACGAAATGGCGGACAACTTGTCCGCGTTGTCGGCCCGGCGTTCCGTCGGGTCTCAGGTTGGGCCGAGGCTGGCGTCCCACTCAAGGTTGTCCTTGCGGGTATTGATCGTAAGTTAGCTCGGACTCGGGCAGACCGTCCGGGCCGCCGCCCGCTGCGGATCGAATTCTGCGAGGCTGACGTTCTGGAGGCGTTCGACGAATGGCGTCGTGCCGTCGGGGTGTCGGCGGCCGCACCGGCCGCACCGGCCGCGGTGGCTGCCACGGCGCAGACCGTCGGTCGCATGGATGGTGACCGGCGCGCCAGAGCCAGGCTCAGTCTTCCGAAACATCTCGACCGCGTCCTTGAACGCGTGACCGGTCGTCTGACGAATCGCGAGGATGTACCAGAGGTCCGTGCTGCACTCGAGCGGCTTATCGTTGACATCGAGGGGCTCAGGACGACGGCTCGTGACGCCCGTGGTCCTCTGCGGGAGGCGCTCATCGGCCAACTCGAAGAACTCGACACGCGGCTCTTGGCGACGATCCGGGAAGTGGATGATCCGCGGTGCGCCGACGTTGAGGGTGAGGCTCGTGGGGAGTTGGCTCCGTTCAAATCGCGTCTCAGTGGTGCGAGCTATACACGGTCCCTGGCTGCGAGTGTAGACCGGCTTCTACGGGAGCGTTTTCACATTCCCGGAGTCCGCTACACCGGCTGATGACGCGGTCCACCTCTCTGTGGCTCAGATTCCTGAACTTGACCTATGCCGTCCGACGACTTGATCGAATTGATGGTCGAGCGTCCTGCCGTTGGCGGACGGATGATTGGGCGCTGCGATGGCCGGATTGTCCTCGTTGACGGAGCGATTCCAGGTGAGCGGATCCGGGCGACGGTGGAGCGCACAAATCGCGACGTCCTTTTCGCGCGGACGGTGGAGGTTCTTGAAGCCTCTCCGGACCGCCGGCAGGCGACACGTCGACGCTGTGGGGGGCAATCCTTTGCACATATCGCCTACGACCGGCAGCTCCAGCTGAAAGGGGCGATCGTTCAGGATGCGTTTCGCCGCGGGGCGCGCATCATCCTGCAAGACGTACCCCCAGTCCTGCCTTCACCCGAGACAGGGCATCGTATGCGTGCGCGGTTGCATGTCGATGGAGAAAGCGTCGGGTTCTTTGAGGAACGTTCTCATCGTATCTGTGATGTGTCGGATTCGGGGCAGCTGCTGCCGCAGGCGGAGGAACTGGTCTCGGGGCTGAGTGCCGAGTCTGCGGCACTGGCCGCCGCCGGTGTGCGATCAATCGAGCTTGTCGAAGATCTCGCGGGTGCCAACCGCGCGCTCCATGTTGCCGTGAACGGGAGTGTAACGGGCGCCGAGGAGTGGCTCCGGGGCGCGAGGCTTGACGTGTCCGGAGTTTCCGTGGGGTCCCGTTACGGACGGGCGGCGAGTGAGGTGGTTGTCGGAATTCCACACGTGGCGGATCGGCTGGAACTCTTTCTGCCGTCAGTTCGCGCAGTCGGCGTGCGTTTGCGTCGGCATCCGCATGCGTTTTTCCAGGCCAATCGTTTTCTGGTGGCAGATCTAGTGTCTGCTGTTGCCGAACTATCCGATAGTGGACCACTGGTCGACCTTTACGCCGGGGTTGGACTCTTCGCTATCAGTGTGGCAGCCGCGCGAGAAGAGCCAGTGACGGCCGTCGAGCGGGATCCGGTTAGCGTTCGTGACCTGGCTGCCAATGCTGTTGCGCTGGATGCTGAGGTCGCAGTGATACGCGTCTCCGTCGAGGCCTATCTCGAGCGTACCGAGACATTGGCAGGGAGTGTGGTTGTCGTGGACCCGCCAAGAACAGGCCTCTCGCGGGAGGTGCTGACTCGTTTGACGCAGCGCCAGCCACGGCGAATTGTGTATGTGTCCTGTGATGTTGCGACGCAGGCGAGAGACCTACGTACGTTGGTTGCGTGCGGCTATGGCCTCGAGCAGATCAGGGTCTTTGACATGTTCCCGAACACGCCCCACATCGAGACGATCGTGTCGCTTGTCCCTACATCCGCTCTGGCACCTCACAGCCCATAAGTCCTAGGGCGCGGGTCATCTGCGAATGAAAATAGGCGACGCCGGCGGCACGCCATGCACGCACGGCGGAATCTGGCTCTGGCAGAACCGGACAGCTATGGTAGAAGCCGTTGAACCGTTGAGCCAGGCCAAATCCATACTTGGCGAGTGTTGATAGTTCCAGGGTCCGCACGGCCTGTTCCGCGATCTCGTCAAGCCGGGACGCCTCCAGAATAAGGTCCCAGAGCGTGTCACCTGCCGGCGCGGTCAGGCCATGGGTTGGCGTCGAGGGCAGTCCGTCGAGTAGCGCACTGGTCGTGACCCCACCCTGCGCTTCAAGCTTCTGCAAAATCTTGCTCGCGCGCACCGCGGCGTACTGGAGATAGGGACCGGTCTCACCTTCGAAGCTCAGTGCTTCGTCGATGTCGAAGGCGATCACTTTTCCGCGGGAGAACTTGATCATGAAATACCGGATCGCTGCGGTGGCGATCAGGGTCGCGATATGTCGGCGTTCCTCTGCATCGAGATCGTCGTGTCGTTTGGCGACCTCGCGTTCGGCGTAATCAGTGACTTGGTCAAGCAGGTCGTCTGCCTTGACCCCTAACCCCTTGCGTCCGGATACCTCCACGAATGGTTTGTCTTCGGTATCGTCGTCTGTCGCGTAGCCGAGGGTACGGGCTGTGGCGTGGGAGAGTGCCACCATCTCGTAGGAGAAGTGAATGGACTGTTCTGCTTCTTGAGGATGCTCTAAGGCAGTGAGTGCCTGCACCAGCAGGGCCTGAAGGTAGCTCTGCCGTGTGTCGATGACGTTGTAGACGGCCCCCGCGCGTCCGAAGGTCGGTACTGGTCCTTCGGTCACTGGGCGTGCAACATCGACGGAGGATGTGCTCCAGAGCGGGCGCCCTGAGTCTTGTGGGCCGAACCAGCGGTACTGAAAGTCGCGGCCCAATAGCCCGAACTTCCACATCTGATACGCGATGTCCTTTCCCACGTAGGTGACGGTGCCATTTGATCGGACGATGACTTTGAGTTTGGCGTCTTCCTCGCTGGCCTCGTCGGAGGCCGGTTCAGTGTTCTCGGGACGTTCCCCTTCCTCGATCGGCATGACCCAGCATCCGGCGAGCCGTCCGTCTGCCTGATAGAACACGGCGCCCGAAGCTTTCAGAATCTCGAAACAGTGATTCCAGAATTCGAGCCGGAGGATGTCGCCTTCCCAGCTCAAGAGGTCGTATTCGACACCGAGCCGGGCCATGGTCTGCAGGTGACACTGCACAATACGGTTTGTGACTACTCGGCCGATTGCGGCGGTTGGATCGCGGTCATGCTCGAGGTCCTGAAGAGTGGCTTGCCGGTACGACAGCCGATCGGATTCGACCTCGTACCATTCCGTGACGCGGGCGTACAGATCCCAACAGTAGTAGTCGAAGCGCGGCTCGGCGGCCAGTTGGTGCACGTCTTCGAGGCCTTTGTGCTCGAGTTCGCGTAGGCCGACAATGACGTCCGCAACTTGGACACCGGTATCGTCAATGTAGTTCTGGACCTCGATCTCTGCTCCTCGGAAGCGAAGCAGGCGACAGAGTGTGTCGCCGAGGGCGGCGTTGCGGAGGTGGCCGACATGAGCGGCTTTATTGGGGTTGATGGCGGTGTGTTCGACGATCGTCTTGGGATGCAGGTCGGACGGGGGAGCCGCGTCGGGATGGCCGATGTGCTCGCGCGCGAATACGGCCCGATCCAGAAATACGTTGAGATAACCGGCTCCCGTGGCCTCTACCCGGCCCAGGCCGCCGAGGTCTCCGAGTGTTTCCGATAACTCTGCTGCGATCAGCTTTGGAGCCTTGCGCAGCGTGCGGGCGAGCTCGAAGGCCACGGTGGTGGCCAGATCGCCGAGTTGACGATTGGGCGGGTACTCGATGCTGATCGTGGGCATTGTGCCTGGATCGAGATCATAGCGAGCGGAAAGCGCCGAGGTGATACGGTCGCGAAGGGTGAGGTGGAGCGGCAGGATCATAGATCAATGATTTGATGCGCCATCACTCGACGGGGTCCAGGCCCCGGGCAGTGAGCGCGTTCGCCCGACGGTGATCGCCTGGCGTGTTGACGTTAAAGAAGAGCATTCCGTGAGGGTCGAACGAGGTGATCTCCTCTTCGCGAATCTCTTCCACGCGGATTCGGGTGGTGAGCGCAGACACGCGACGCTCGCCCTGCGCCAGCATTTGCTGAATCGGTTCGACACAGGCCTGAGTATAGAGCGCGCATAAGGGTTGTGGGCCGTCGCTAGTCCAGGGAATCACGGCATCGGACTGTCCAGCTCGTGCAATCAGGTAGCGCAGGAACGGAGCGGTCAAGAAGGGCAGGTCACAGGCCACGACGACGGTTTCCGCCGTTGTGGAAGAGACCAATGCCGTGTGGAGGCCGCTTAAGGCTCCGCCGCCAGGTATAAGGTCCGCGCAAACCTGGAATTCCGGTCCGCGAAACCGAACGGGGTCGTTGGCAACAATCACAATCTGCTCGGCGACCTGTCCCAGGACCGACAGCTGCCGGTCGAGTATACGTGTGCCGCCGATAAGAAGGTCGCGCTTGACGACTCCACCCAGGCGTCTTCCCTGGCCCCCCGCGATGATCGCCGCGGTTCGCACAATCGCGCTTAACTCTATCACTGTACCGTTGTCGGTCTGCGCGATTCCGTGGTCCCGCGTGGACGTTCTCACGTGTGGTTCTGATCTGCTCGCGTTTCTGTCTCGAGATGCCGTCACGAATAGCTTCGACCTCTGGGACGACGGCGGCGGAGGACGGCAGAACGGTGGGGAAGACGAGATCCTAGTGCTTGCTGCATCTTGCGTTCCGTGAGGGAGCGAGATACCGTGGTCGGAGATGAGTCTTCATGGTCTCCGTCTAGCCAGCAGCGTCGTCGCGATCGGAGTCTCGATTCTGTCGTTCGGCGTCTCCTTGCTTGGTGGACAGGTGACGGGGGCTTCTGGTCGGTCGCGCGTCTATGTTGCGGAGGTGGATGCGCTAATTCAGCCGGTGTCCGCGGAGTTTATTGCCCAGACGCTTGACATGGCCGATGCCGCGGAGGCCGAGCTCGCTGTACTGATGCTTCGGACTCCCGGCGGCTTGGTGGATTCCACCCGAGACATCAATACCAGCATCATCGAGGCTCGTACCCCGGTGGTTGTCTTTGTGGGGCCGAGTGGCGCGAGGGCGGCCTCTGCCGGGTTTCTCATCACGATTGCGGCTGATGTCGCCGTCATGGCTCCTGGCACGCACGTGGGGGCGGCACATCCCGTGTCCGGTGGGGGACAGCCAATGGACGACACGGCTGCCGAGAAGGCGGCCTCGGATGTTGCGGCGTATGCGCGTTCGCTCGCGGCACAGCGACGGCGCAACGTAGAACTGGCCGAGAGGGCCGTTCTCGATAGCGAATCGTTCACCGAGGAGGAAGCGCTGGCGGCGAGCCCGCCGCTTATCGACCTTGTCGTCTCTGACATTGACGAACTCTTGACCTTGCTCGACGGTCGCGAAGTGAGACGGTGGGACGGGCGGGCAGAGGTGCTCCAGACGCAAGGCGCCGAGATTGTCACCGTAGAAATGAGCTGGCGTCAACAACTCTTGAGTGCCGTTGCTCATCCGCAAATTGCTGTTCTGCTCTTCAGTCTCGGCACACTGGGGCTGACGGTGGAATTGTGGAATCCGGGAGGGATTGTCCCCGGGGTCGTCGGGGGGCTGTGTTTGCTCCTGGCGTTTTTCGCGTTCCAGATATTGCCCGTGAACTATGTCGGGCTACTGCTACTGCTATTCGGGCTTGTGCTACTGGTGCTCGAGATGCTGACCGCGACGTTTGGCGTGCTTGCGGCCGGTGGGGTAGCCGCCATGGTGCTCGGGTTGATGATGTTGATCGACGCGCAGGCGCCGGAACTTCAGCTCGGATGGGGATTTATTCTCGCGGTGGTGATTCCGTTTGCCGCGATTGTGATGTTTCTGGTACGCCTTGGCGTCCAGGCCCAACGTGCGCGATCGGTGACCGGATCCGTAGGAATGTTGACTCAGACCGGCGAGGTCATAGAGGCGATCGAGTTCGGCGGGGCGGGGCGTGTGGCGACACACGGCGAGATTTGGAACGCGATCGCCGCACAGGCGATCCCGGTAGGTACCCGGGTCAAAGTCACCGGAATAGACGACATGGTGTTGACGGTATCGCCGGAACCAGTTGTTGAAAGGGATAATCGAGGAGCTGACCAATTATGATGGCCAACCCGATCTTGGTTTTGGGCGTGCTTCTGGCGCTCTACCTGGCAAGTTCTATCAAGATTCTCAACGAGTACGAGCGTGGAGTGATCTTTCGGCTGGGCAAGTTGCTGCCGCGGTCCAAGGGGCCGGGGGTCATCCTCGTGTTCGCTCCCATTGACAGGATCGTTCGCGTGGGGCTCCGGACGATCGTGATGGACGTTCCACCGCAGGACATCATCACGCGGGACAACGTCTCCGTTAAAGTCAATGCCGTCATTTATTTTCGGGTCATGAACCCGCAGAAGGCCATTGTTGAGGTGGAGAGCTTCCACTACGCGACCTCACAGCTCGCTCAGACGACGCTGCGTAGCGTGCTCGGGCAGGCAGATCTCGACGACCTGCTCTCGGAACGAGATCGGCTCAACCGCGAGCTGCAGACGTTGCTGGACCAACAGACGGACCCCTGGGGAATCAAGGTCTCTGCCGTCGAGGTGAAGCACGTCGACCTTCCGGACAACATGCAGCGTGCGATGGCCAAACAGGCCGAAGCCGAACGGGAGAAGCGCGCGAAGATCATCCATGCAGAAGGAGAGTACAGCGCCTCCGAACGGCTGTCCCAGGCGGCGGGAGTGATCGCGACCGAGCCGCTGGCGGTGACGTTACGTTACCTGCAGACGTTGACTGAGATCGCTACCGAGAAGAATTCCACCATTTTGTTTCCGATTCCGGTCGAATTGTTGAACTTGCTAAAGACGAAGCCTCCCCGTGGCGACGATGGTGACGACCCCACGACCTAAGACGGTTCCCGGCACGAAGCAGCTGGTCTTCGCAACGATGATCGCGGCGGTATTCGCCGTCGCGGTCTTTCTGTGTGGCGTGTTGGTCGGTCAGGGCGTGGCGTCCAGACGAGAGGCGGGCACGACCAGCTCCGTGACGGCCGGTGACATTGCGGATGATAGTCGGGCGGGGGAGCGAGGGATGCCTGACTCGGACGATTCAGCCCTCGACACGCTAAGTTATTTTGATCGCCTCACCGGGACTGACGCCAGTTCCGACACGCTTCCCGTGGCCTCGTCCTCTGAAGGCGAATCCGCTGACAGGCTGTGGGGAGAAAGCGGCGAGGGAGCCTTTGCAGGTGATGCCCCGTTCGTATTGCATGTGACTGCGTTGCGCGGCGAGGTCGAGGCGAGGGCGATGGCCTCGGGGTTGATGGAAAAAGGGTACCCTGCCTATGTGGTTGACCCCACACCGGGGGCACCGCTTGGTGTTCACCGCGTCCAGATCGGCCCGTACACGGATCTTGCCGAGGCAGAGGCTGTCCGGCTTCGCCTCGAGTCTATCGAGCGGCTCCGGCCCTCGGTGATTCAGCCGTAACGGAGTCTTGGCCTGTCTAGCTTTTCGCGAACCATCTCGTTCTTGGCGGTGTGATCCGTGGGATCGCGCGTCGAGCACGATCCCGAGCGCCAGCCTACTGGGAGCAGTCACGTATGCCGTCTAGAGAGGTGCAGCCCGCGGGACGCATGGCGTCACGCTGGAGCACGGCTCAACCACTGGTTGCGGCGATGCTCACTGGTGGGTTACTGACACTCAGCTTTCCCACTCTTGGCCACCCTGCTGCCGCGTGGGTGGCGCTGGTTCCGCTGCTTGTCGTGTTGCCGCAAGTGAGGTCCGTTCGCTTGGCCTTTGCTGTCGGGTTGACGGTGGGGATAGGGCAGTTCGGCGGCACGCTGCCGTGGTTGACCGATGTGATGGTCGAGTTCGGCGGGTTGTCTCGTCCGCTTGGCATGGTGCTCAACGCCGTGCTTGTTGCGTATCTTGCCTTGTTTCCCGCGCTCTTCGTCGTACTGCTGGTCTTGCTTTATCGTCGCTTCGGGCAGGTAGCGATGCTGTGGGCGGCTCCGGTTTGGGTGAGCACCGAATTGGCTCGCCTTTGGCTTTTTGGGGGATTCCCGTGGGAACTTCTCGGTTATAGCCAAACGGGCGTCTTGCCCGTATCTCAGTTGGCGAGTCTCGTCGGAGTCCATGGGGTGACCGCTCTCGTCGTGTTCATGAACAGTGCCCTGGGTTTGGCTTTTGTGGCGTCGCATTCCTGCCGTGTGCGGGTCCTGGGCGCGGCCGCCGTGCTGATGATGGCAGTGGTGACGTTTGGTTCCTGGCGCTTGAGTGAGAGTCGTTTGCTCGTGGCGGGTACTCCACTGCAGGTTGGTCTCGTGCAGGGCAACATTCCACAGGACGAAAAATGGGATCGGGCACGGCGTCAGGCGATCCTCGGTCGCTATCTTGACTTGAGCCGCGAGGCTGCAGCCGATGGGGCTGAGCTGATCGTGTGGCCTGAATCGGCGACACCTTTCGGGTTCGAGGTTCATCCAAGAGGTGAAGCTGTGCGACAGCTGGCTCGGGATACGGGCGCCCATCTGTTGTTTGGAAGTACCCAGACGCAGCGCCACCCGACGCCGCAGATTTTCAACGCTGCGTTCATGTTGCGTCCGGACGGTGGTACCGCGGCGGTGTATCACAAGATGCATCTCGTGCCCTTCGGGGAGTACGTACCATTCAAGTCGTTGCTGTTCTTTGCCGCACCGATCGTCGAGTCTCTGTCTGATTTCTCGCCTGGCACTGCTGCCCGTACGCTCCCTATCGGACCGCACCTCACGAGTACCGCAATCTGCTACGAAATTATCTATCCCGGGTTGGTCCGGCGTTTTGTCCGCGGGGGGAGCGAACTCCTGACCACCATCACGAACGACGCGTGGTACGGGCGGTCTGCGGCTCCCCATCAACATTTTCAGCAGGCCAGAATGCGGGCGATTGAGCAGGGGCGGTTCTTGGTGCGCGCGGCGAATACCGGTGTGAGTGGCGTGGTCGATCCCTATGGCCGGGTTCTGGCCCGGAGCGCACTCTTTGAAACGGTTGCTATGACTGAGCCAGTGCGGCTGTTGACGGGGCTGACGCTCTACGGGCGGATCGGTGACGTCACCGCGTATCTTTGCCTGCTGGTTACGGTGGTGGGGCTGGTCGTCGCGTGGCGGGGCCGCGTTGTCGGTGTCGAGGCCCCGCGCCGATGACTGGAGTTTGCACGGGGCTGCCGATTGGAGGTACCGGGTAGTCCCCAACTGCTGCAGGGAGGTCCAGATCGTAGAGTTGTCGTTGCCTCTTGTGGTGTTGTCTGCGTACCTGCTGGGCTCTTTCTCTTCGGCTGTCCAGATTGGACGCTGGGTGTACGGTATCGACATTCGCGAGTGCGGAAGCGGAAATGCCGGAACATCCAATGTCTTGCGGACGTGCGGCTGGAGGCCGGCAGTGGCGGTGTTTTGCGTCGACGTCGGCAAGGGGGGGCTGGCGTGTGCGGTGGTGCCATTCGTGGCGTGTGCACCGTCTGCTCCCGCTGTTCTAACCCTGCAAGTGGTGGCCGCGGTGGCGGCTGTCGTCGGGCACTGCTACCCGCTCTTCGCCGGTTTCCGAGGTGGGAAGGGAGTGGCCACCGCGTTGGGCGCTTTTCTGGTCATTGATCCGATCGCCGCCGCCGCCGCCGGTGTCGTGTTCCTGCTGGTGGTGGTTTTCGGGAGGCGTGTCTCTGTCGGGTCGGTGGCCGCGGGTCTTGCCCTGCCAGGAGTACTCGTATGGGCCAGGGGTGGACTAGAGGATCCTGCACCGCCTAGCGTCGTATATGGGGCCATCGCGCTCGCGATCTTCATCACGTTCACACATCGGTCTAATTTGTTTCGGCTATGGCACGGTCGAGAGCCACGATTACACATCGCCGCTCGTCGGCGATAATGAGACGAGGCCTATTGGTACAACCGGGCGGATGCGTTTCGGTCCGGCCTCGAGCATTCGGCCCGACTGGGTGTCGGGCCTGTCTATAGTGAGGGAGAGTGATGGATCTCGAAGAACTGATCAAACGATACGCGGCCTTGGTAGAGCGGTCAACGGCGTTGCGCGGCTATCTTTGACACAGCCCAGACAGCTGACGAGCTGGTAAAGCTCGAGGCGAAGGCAGCGGCACCAGAATTTTGGAAAGATCCCGACACGGCGCAGGACGTCCTCCGCCGTCGGCGGCGTCTGCAAGACGATCGTGACCTTGCGGCATCGTTGGCGCAGAAGGTTGATGACCTTGAGGTGCTGGTCGATTGGGCGGGTCAAGGGGAGCCGATCGGAGACGACCTCGAGGCAGCTCTGGATGCGCTCTCGGCAGAGGTCGAGACCGGCGAAGTCAAGAAGATGCTCGGCGGCGAGCATGATGACAAGAATGCCATTGTCACGATTCATCCCGGAGCAGGTGGAACGGAGTCTCAAGATTGGGCCGAGATGCTGGCTCGAGCCTATCTCAAGTGGGCCGAGCGGCGGGATTTCAAGGTGCAGATTATCGAGTGGCAACCCGGGGACGAGGCCGGTATCAAGGCTGCCACACTGACGGTAGCCGGTGACTACGCCTATGGGCTGTTGATGGCCGAGGCGGGCGTGCATCGACTCGTTCGCATTTCTCCATTCGACCAGGCATCACGCCGTCACACCTCGTTTGCCTCGATGTTCGTCTGGCCGGAACTGCCTGACGATATCGACGTGGAGATTGACGAAAAAGATCTTCGCATTGATACCTATCGTTCGAGCGGAGCTGGGGGGCAGCACGTCAACGTGACTGATTCTGCCGTACGGATCACCCATCTCCCGACCAAGATCGTGGTGTCTTGCCAGAACGAGCGATCGCAACACCGGAACCGCGACGCTGCGATGAAGGTGCTCAAGGCCCGGTTGTATGACCTGAGGCAGAAGGAGCAGCAGGAGAAGCTGGAAGAGATCGGGGGCGAGAAGAAGGCTATCGGATTCGGCAGCCAAATTCGGAGTTATGTGCTCCACCCGTATCAGATGGTCAAAGACCTCCGGACGAAGATGGAAACCGGTGCCGTGGAGCGGGTGCTCGACGGAGATTTCGATCCGTTCATCAAAGCCTATTTGATGAAGAAAGCGGCTGGATAGAACGGCCGCTCGTTCAAGAGGCGTCACGCCGAGACGATACATCCAAATCGAGTAGGCCAGACCGCTCAACCGAGGGCTGGCGGTGCACCAGTTCGAGCGCTGGGGTCTAGCTGGTGAGAGAGATGAGGCTGGTGCCAGTACGGACATCTGTGCGGGTATGCATTGATACTTTTACACTCAGGTTTTATAATAATGAAAGCATTAGGTGTTGTAATTAATTTTTTTCTATAAACCTGTAACATGCTTTAGGAAATGGATTTATGGGCAAGGTAATTGGAATCGATCTCGGAACGACAAACTCGGTTGTCGCCGTCATGGAAGGCGGAGATCCAGTTGTTGTCACGAATGCTGAGGGGAGCCGGACCACGCCGTCTATCGTGGGGTTTACGAAGACCGGCGAGCGTCCCGTGGGTCACGTCGCGAAGCGTCAGGCTGTGACGAACCCTGAAAACACCGTATTTTCGATCAAGCGCTTCATGGGCCGGAAGCATGACGAGGTCTCTGAAGAGATGAAGATGGTGCCGTACGAGGTCGTCAAGGCCTCCAACGGTGATGCCCGGGTGACGGTGGCAGAAAAAGAACTGTCCCCTCCAGAAATATCGGCCATGGTGCTACAGAAGCTGAAGCAGGCCGCTGAAGAGCACTTGGGGCAGTCGGTTGGACAGGCTGTGATTACGGTGCCGGCGTATTTCAATGACGCCCAGCGCCAGGCGACGAAGGACGCGGGACAGATCGCCGGGCTCGAAGTGTTGCGAATTGTCAATGAGCCGACTGCCGCTGCGCTTGCCTACGGATTGGACAAGAAGGGAGACGAGACCATTGCGGTCTACGACTTCGGCGGGGGGACGTTCGATATCTCCATCCTTGAAGTTGGCGAAGGGGTTGTGGAGGTCAAGTCGACGAATGGTGATACCCATCTCGGCGGGGATAATCTCGATCAGCGAGTCATCGAGTGGATTGCGGACGAGTTCAAGAAGAGCGACGGCATTGATTTACGCAATGACCGCATGGCCTTGCAACGTCTAAAGGAGGCGGCGGAAAAGGCGAAGATGGAGTTGTCGACCGTCGCAGAGACCGAGATCAACCTGCCGTTTGTGACCGCGGATCAGTCCGGGCCGAAGCATCTTGCAATGAAGTTGACTCGAGCGAAGTTCGAGCAACTCGTGGAAGACCTACTGCGAAAGACGGTCGATCCGGTCAAACGTGCGTTGGTAGATGCTGGGCTAGAGGCTTCCCAAATTGACGAAGTGGTCATGGTTGGGGGGTCAACGCGAGTTCCGCGGGTTCAGGCTATTGTCAAGGACCTCTTCGGGAAAGAGCCACATAAAGGGGTGAATCCGGATGAGGTGGTCGCCATTGGCGCAGGGTTGCAGGCGGGGGTGCTCGCTGGGGAGGTCAAGGACCTGTTGTTGCTGGACGTGACTCCATTGTCTCTGGGGATTGAGACGTTGGGGGGCGTCAGGACAACAATGATCGAACGCAATACGACCATTCCCACGAAGAAGAGTGAAACGTTTTCGACGGCGGCGGACGGGCAGACCAGCGTCGAGGTGCATGTTCTGCAGGGCGAGCGACCAATGGCTCGCGATAATCGGACGTTGGGTAAGTTCCAGCTTGTCGGTATTCCAGCTGCCCAGCGAGGGGTACCGCAAATCGAAGTGACGTTCGATATCGATGCCAATGGCATTGTCAACGTGTCGGCGAAGGACAAGGGGACCGGCAAGGAGCAAAAGATTAAGATCGAGGCTTCCAGTGGGCTCTCCAAGGACGAAGTGGACCAGATGATGCGCGAGGCGGAAGCGCATTCTGAAGAGGATAAGGCTCGCAAGGAAGCCATCGACACCCGGAACCAGGCAGATCAGGCCGTGTATCAAGCGGAGAAGATGCTGCAGGATGCCGGGGACAAGCTGCCTGCATCGGAGCGGGAACCGCTCGAGAGCGCTATTGCAGCGGTTAAGAAGGCTCTTGAATCGGATGACACTGCGGCGCTGACTGAGGCGATGGAGCAGTTGACCTCGTCGCAGCATAAGGCCGCCGAGACGATGTACAAGCAGTCCAGCGAGACCCAGCCGCCCACGGAGCCTGGCGCACCGGAGAGCGCAGGGGCTGACGGCGAAGCAGGTGAGGCATCCGAGGGCGATGTCATCGACGCCGAAGTTGTCGAAGACAAGAAATAGCATTCATCAGTACGAAGGGGCGCCGATGGCGCCCGCCGACGACCTTTATGGACTTCTACGTCATTCTCGGCGTCGATCAGGCTGCCTCACAGAGCGACCTGCGACGGGCGTATCGTCGGCTGGCGCGGAAGTATCATCCGGATATCAATCCTGGCGATCGCGAGGCGGCCGCGTTCTTTCGGAAGCTCACCGAAGCCTATGAAACCCTCATGGATCCGGATCGTCGACAGTGCTATGACGACCGGGGGTGGGTCGGTACCGCCCAAGACGGAGGAGCTATCGAGTTCGAAGGGTTCGACTTTTCCGTTTCCACGACCGGCGAGGCTGCCTCAACGTTCGGAGATATGTTTGCGGATGTCTTCGCGGATTCGACTCGTGCACCGGTCAAGAACCGCCCAGGGGTGGATCTTCACGCCACATTGAGATTGCGGTTCTCCCATGCGCTCAATGGTGGACGATACGGGGTAACCGTGACCCGGGTGGTTCGGTGTGAGGTGTGCGAGGGGACTGGCTCGCGGCGGGTTGCCGATGGCCCGTGTACGAGTTGTGCCGGGAGTGGCCAGGACAGGTGGACCCGTGGGCATATGGTCTTCTCTCGGCAGTGTGAACAGTGTGGGGGGACTGGGCGCGGTCGACAACGCCCCTGTGGCGTGTGTCGAACGGAGGGTGTGGTTGCGAGGAGCGAGTCAGTCGACGTCGACGTGCCAGCGGGGATTGCGGACGGGACACGCCTCCGTATTGCCAAGAAGGGGAGTGTTGAGCCAGGAGGGACGCTCGGCGACCTCTATGTGACGGTGGCGGTCGAGCCACACCCGCTGTTCACTCGTGAAGGGGACAACATCCACATGGTTTTACCCGTGGCCGTGCATGAAGCCGCCCTCGGTTCTCGTGTGGAGATCCCCACGATCAGTGAGCCGATCCGAATGCGGATTCCCCCGGGGACTCAGTCCGGTCAACGGTTCCGATTGCGAGGCCGGGGTGCCACGTCACCGCGGACTGGCGAGCCAGGAGATTTTGTTGTCGAAGTGCGGCTCATGTTGCCTCGGGTGCTCGATGAACGGTCGAAGGAGTTGATACGCGAATTGGCGGAGATCGGCGCCGAGGACATTCGTGCCGACCTCTGGAGGAAGACTGAACCGGAATAGCGGCGTCTTTCTCAGGAGTGGAACATGCCAGGTAAGGGAACTGGGACGGGATACTTCATGATCAGCGCCGTAGCACGGCGCTACAACATTCACCCGCAGACGCTGCGTCTGTATGAGCGAGAGGGGCTGCTGAAACCGTCGCGTACCGAAGGGAACACGCGCCTTTATTCCGATGCTGACCTTGAGCAGCTCGAGACTATACTCACCTTGACGCGGGAACTCGGGGTCAATCTGGCCGGGGTCGAGATTATCCTGAACATGCGTCGCAAGATGGATCTGATGCAGCAGGAGGTCAATGAGTTCATGCTCTACGTCAAGCAGGAACTCGCACGGGGGCTGGATGACTGGGAACAGCGGTTGGGAACAGCCCTGGTAAAATCGTCTCCGACCGGCTTGGTTCGCGTGGATTCCACCGAAACCGAAGAGGATGGTGAGGCGCCCCCACCGCCTGACGCTGTGACGTCGTAGTCGAACGTTCGAGGAGTACTCATGGCCTGTCCCCATTGCCGAGACACCGGATGGCGTTTGGTTTCCACTGACGGGCCAGATCGAGTGGAGCGCTGTGAGTGCTGGCGCGAGAGTGCTGCGCAGTCCTTGCTTGCTGCGGCCCGCATTCCCCCGCGGTATAGAGGCTGTTCTCTGGATACGTTTGTTACCTACGAGAATCCGCAGTTGCTCCGCGCAGTTGAGCGGGCGCATCGGTTTATTGAGGATTTTCCTGTCGTCGACAAGGGGCTCCTGCTGATTGGTCCGCCGGGGATTGGCAAGACCCACGTGGCGGTGTCTGTGCTAAGACAGGTTGTGCTCGAGAAGCGGGCGCGAGGTTTGTACTACGATACTCGTAGTCTGCTGGGTACGATTCGAAGCACTTACAATCCAGTGACCCGGACGTCAGAGGTTGATGTGCTTCGCCCCGTCATGGACGCCGAACTACTGGTGTTGGATGACTTGGGAGCCGAGCGTCTCACCGATTGGGTGGAGGAGATGATGAATGTCATTGTCAACACCCGGTACAACAATCGCCGGCCCACGATTTTTACGTCGAATTATGAGGACATTCCGGACCGAGACGATATGGAGTCACTCTTGGTTCGGGTTGGGTTCCGTATGCATTCGCGTTTGCGCGAGATGTGTGAATTTCTTGAGTATGACGGACCAGACTTCCGTGAGTTTGTCGAAGGTGCCCCAAGCCGAGCCGAGCTGAATCAGAAATATCGCCTCTGGAAGAACGAGCCGCGGCCGAAATTGCCGGCCCGTGCGTCGGTTCGGGCAAGGGCTAGGTTAAAGCCAGGGCGAAGCGAACTCGGCTGGTCTGGGGGGCGCGTCGGGGGGTGACCACGAAGGCCCTCGGCTTGTATGTTCATGTCCCTTTCTGTGAGGCAATCTGCAATTACTGTAACTTCAATCGCGGTTTGCTCGATCCCACGATCAAGAAGCGTTATCTCCTGGCGCTGCAGCGGGAAATCCAATTGGCGGCAGACGGTGTCTTGGCCGATAGTGTGTTTTTCGGCGGAGGGACGCCCTCGGTGCTCGAGCCGAAGGAAGTGTCTGCACTGATTGAGGTGTGTCGAGAGAGTTTCGACCTTGATCCCGGTGCGGAAATCACACTGGAGATGAATCCGGAGACCGTCTCTCAAGAACGGCTTGACGGGTATCGCGTTGCCGGGGTCAACCGGATCAGTCTTGGGGTTCAGTCGTTTCAGGACGTCGAGTTGAAGCGGTTAGGTCGACTGCATACGGCGGCTCGGGCGATTGACGCGTTTCGGGCGATTCGAGCCGCTGGCTTTGATAACGTCAGTGTCGACCTCATGGTGTGGCTGCCGCAGCAGACCGTGTCTCAGTGGCATGAAACAGTCGACACGTTGATAGGACTCGCGCCGGAACATGCGTCGCTGTATCTGCTTGAACTCTATCCAAATGCGCCTTTGCGTGAAGACATGGCACGAGCAGGGTGGGCGCAAGCGCCCGAAGATCTCGCCGCTGAGATGTACCACACGGGGATTGAGCGGCTTGAAGCGGCTGGCCTCGGCCAGTATGAGATCTCCAACGTGGCACAGGGAGGACGGCGTTCCCGACACAACTTGAAATATTGGTCGGACGGGAATTGGATAGGATTTGGATGTGGGGCACATTCCACACGAGACCGGCGCCGCTGGCACAACGTCGCTGGCATAGACAAGTACATAGAACGGGTCAATGGCGGGCGATCCCCGGTGGCGATGACGGAGCCTTTGTCGGGCGATGAGCAAGTGAGGGAGCGGTTGTTTCTCGGATTACGTCTCGTCGAGGGCGTGGCGGTTGCCGAAGTGGCGGAACATTACGGAGTTGACGTATGGGGGCGTTGGGGGGACGAGTTGGCGTTGTGTGTCGATGCCGGTCTTTTACACCCAGACGCGGAGAGGCTCCGTTTGACTCGAGACGGGATGTTGCTTGCCAATGAAGTGATGCAGGTGTTCGTGTGAGTCGTAGATGAAACGAGGTGAGCGTGGGGTGGTTGGCCTCGTGGAAATCAGAAATTGAGGATTAAATCGATGAGGCGACACCAGGTGCGATGCCGTTTCAGCGAGGTCTTGATCACGGTGATGGCGTTCGTGGCAGGGGTGTGCTGGGGGATGACACGGGAGCCAGTAGTCGCGCAGCAGTCGGCTGCTGTGGACACGGCGATGCCGGGCGCGCGTGCCTTACATGTGTTTCATGCTCCGGTTGGCATGGTTTTTCATCTGCTCGTGCCGGGACAGGGCACGGTGCTCGAGTCTACGATGGAGCGGGTAACGGAGGCGCTGACGCAGCATCCTGATGTCGAACGGCGAGTTCAAGCGGACGGTTGGCGCCTGTTTGTGGCTGACGAGGCGTGGCGTTTGCCTGACCTGGACGTTGAGGACGATACGGAGGGAGAGTTGGAATTCGTCGGGCTCAACTTGTACGTGACGCTTGTCGACCCGGTTCTACCAGGGGCCGATTACTCGGTGCCGGAGATTTTGAATGACGCGTTCCCACTGCAATCTCAGAGTCTCTATGACCGCTACGTAGCGGCGTACCAGGAAGGTCAGGTCTGGTTGAACCTCTCACCCATCGTCGGACCCTGAGTCTGCGGCTTTCTGGCTTGAATATGTGTTTGCTTGGTTCCGCGAGGCAGTTGGGATAGAGTAGGATTTCTTGAGTCTCCTCGTCGTTTTGTCGTAGATTTGAGGAACGTAGTCCATAGGTTGTAGTTCAAGGGGGATGAGTAAATGCGGACGATGTTAAGTCAGGGAAAGAGTCGAATCTGGATGGGCTCGGCGCTTGTGGTAGCACTTGGCGCTGGCGTGGTGCTTGGAAGTATCTTCGCTGGACGGTCCGCGGCAGCAGCCCAGACTCCAGGCCTGAACTTTTCTGGAAGCGTTGGGATCTTGGTTCACAACGTTAATGCTTCGAATACAGCGGACTATGAGCGCGTCATGACCGCGTACGCGGACGCACTGGCCACCAGCGATAGCGCCGAGCGGCAGCAAATGGCCAACGGGTTCACCCTGTACCGCGCGGCTGAAGCGGGAGCGGGCGGTGCAGCCATCTATGTGTCCGTTTTTGATCCGGTCGTGTCTGGGGCCGACTATCAGCACATTACGGTCTTGGCCCAGGATTTCGGTGAAGGACCTCCTGGAAACGGGGACGAGGTGCGCGACCTGTACGGAGCGTTTACTGGGGCGATTGCGCCTGGTTCGTTCGCACTCAATCTCAGTCCCGTGAACTAGTGAGGACCAAGGCGGTCATCGTGACCGCCGACGAGCACAATCCAATCGGACCTGGTGGCTCATTATCAGGTCCGGTGCTTGCCTGTTAGGATGGCTGTGGCTCTGGCATCGTGGATGACACGTTACCAGCCACAGCTACGACACCTTCCGCTTCCCTTCCAGTTTGTTCGTCGGTCAATCACTATTGCTCCGATGGGGTCGACCCGCGCCGCTGCTAAAATGCTAGATTGAGTCCGGTGTAGAAGCGGTGCTGCAAGTTGTGTTGCGGTGCACCCCTTAGCGAGAAGACGCGGTAGTCGAGGCGCAGGCGGAGCGGGCCGGCGACTGAGATCTTGACTCCACCGCCGACGTTGGTGCCGCCGTGGGTCTCTTGGGTGGTGTTGCCGTGCTCACGATAGAGCCCGGCGCCCGCAGTCCCATAGAGCTGAATTCCGGAAATAGCAAAGGGCGTTTGCGCCAGCAGGTTGAACATGCCGGTCTGCAGTCGCGGGGTGCCGTTTACATCATTCTGTCTGGTGTCGGAGTACTCGAACTCGAGGCCAACGACGAGCAGAGAGAACCCCAGCCCGAAACCGGTAGTTGTCCGAGTCGAAGGAGTAGTATTGGCGCCGAGGAACGCGGTGACGTCGGCTTGGGCGGGTGATGCGGTGCCGATGAGAAGGACCGCCAGAAGAGTGGAAATGAGTGTGTAACGCATGGGCCTTGTCCGCTGCGGTTGAACGTGATGCCAGAGCGCGAATAATAACAAAATACGACTCTCTGGGGTTCAGGTCGTTGTTGTGTAGTCGCGATGACCGTTGCCGAGACCACGCGACCAGTCTGTGAAAACACGACGTCGTGTATCAGTGCTTCCAGGCATGACGTGTGATCCGAGCGTAGGGGAGGCAGTGAGATGTCGGAGCATGGGATGGTCCGGCACCACCGGGGCGGCGAGGTATGACGGCAGGCATTGAGGCGGTGGCAGGTGGAGTCCTGGACGGAGATCGGCGTTCGATTGCACGTGCGATTACGGAGGTCGAGCGTGGCGGGTCCGTCGCGACCGGATTGCTCAAGCAGATCTATCACCGAAGTGGGCGTGCCTTCCTGGTGGGTGTTACCGGTTCTCCGGGAGTCGGAAAGAGCACGTTGGTCGATCGTCTTGTCTCAGCCCTTCGGGCGCAGCGTCGTACCGTGGGCGTGCTCGCCGTCGATCCTACGAGTCCGTTTTCGGGTGGCGCGGTCCTTGGTGATCGCGTGCGGATGCAGGAACATGCAGGCGACTCTGGTGTGTTCGTCCGCAGTATGGCGACGCGTGGGCAGCTTGGTGGCCTCGCTCGGGCCACGAGTGATGCAGGCATTGTGCTCGATGCCGGAGGGTACGACTGGATTGTTATTGAGACTGTTGGCGTGGGCCAGGCCGAGATTGAGGTATGGCAGGCGACGGACATGACGATCGTCGTGACGATGCCGGGATCGGGAGACGGTGTTCAAGCGTTGAAGGCGGGAGTAATGGAAATTGCCGATCTGTTCGTGGTCAACAAAGCTGATCACGACGGTGCCGATCGTGCGGTTGCCGAGATCGAGACAATGCTGGGGCTTGGGGAGCATGGTGCTCACGAGTGGATGCCTCCCATCCTGCAAACGAGAGCAGTCGATGGTCACGGAATCGAATCCGTTGTCGAGACCGTGGAACGGTTCCGTGCCGAGGCGGGCGAACGGGCCGCGCATCGTCGCCTCCGGCGTGTGCAGGCTCGCCTCAGGATGGCGGTTTCGGAGGGGTTCCTCGATTATGCGGAACACAAGGCACTTGAACCTGGCAGGTTCGAGCAACTCGTGGAGGAGGTTGCGAGTGGGGACACGGATCCCTACACCGCGGCTGAGCGACTACTCCGTCTCACGATCACGTCGGAAGGGACGGTGAAGCCGTGAAAGCTACCTTGGATCACATTGGGATCGCCGTGACGAATTTGGAGGAAGCGCTGGCGTTTTACCGCGATGCGCTCGGCCTGGAGATCGGAGAGGTCGAGGAAGTTCCATCGCAACGGGTACGGGCTCAGTTCATTCCGGTTGGCGACGCGAGACTGGAACTGCTGGAAGCGACCTCAGACGATTCACCTATTGCTCGGTCGATCGGACGCCGCGGTCCGGGGCTTCATCATGTCACGCTCCGCGTCGATGACATCGAGGCGGCGTTGGTGCAGCTGAAAGCTCGTGGAATTCGCCTCGTCGACGCAAACCCGCGCTCAGGAGCCGGGGGGAGTCTCGTCGCCTTCGTACACCCGTCGGCTGCGAATGGGGTGCTTGTTGAACTGGTCGAACGGCGGAAAGATGATTGATGGTGAGGGGAAGCCGTTGGCGAATCCAAAATACGACACAGTGATCGTGACGCTTGAGAGCGCCCGATCGAGCTCGGACCATGGGTATTTCGTCGTGAGGTATAGAGGGAGTCGGTGGTGACACGTACGCCTGATGTCCAGATCGGGGTGATCGGGGGAAGCGGGTTGTACGACATGGAGGGGTTGACCGAGCGTGAGGAAGTCTCGATCTCTACGCCGTTCGGGGATCCGTCGTCACCCTTTGTGATCGGTACTCTCAATGGTCGCCGTGTGGCCTTTCTCCCGAGGCATGGTATTGGACATCGGCTGATGCCATCGGAATTGAACTTCCGCGCGGCCATCTACGGGATGAAGACGCTGGGCGTTGAGTGGATCTTGTCGGCGAGCGCGGTAGGTAGCCTCCAGGAACGGTATCGTCCCCTTGATATTGTCGTCCCGGATCAATTCCTGGATAGGACGCGTGGTCGGATGAGTACGTTCTTTGGGGGCGGAATTGTGGCTCATGTTGGATTTGCTCACCCCTTTTGTCCGCTCTTGAGCGATATTGCGGTGTCTTCTGCAACGAAGACGAACGTGACGGTTCACCGGGGGGGCACGTATGTCTGCATGGAGGGGCCACAATTTTCGACGCTCGCTGAATCGAAGCTGTACCGCGCGTGGGGTATGGATGTGATCGGTATGACCAATCTCCAGGAGGCGAAGCTGGCACGGGAAGCGGAAATTTGCTACACCACGCTTGCGCTGGTCACCGACTACGATTGTTGGCACGAATCCCACGACGATGTGACAGTGGAAATGATCATCGAGATTCTGAATCAGAACGCCGCCGCCGCGCAGCGGGTGGTGGCGGAGATGGTGGCTCGGCTTCCGGTCGATCGAAGCTGCGAATGCGCTAATGCATTAGGCTCGGCTATCATTACCCGGCCAGATCTGATTCCCGCTTCCGTCAAGCGCGACTTGGCTCCGATTATCGGAAAATATATACAACTCACGTGATCCGTGTGGATCTGCCGCCAGGAGGTTACGGCTTTACTGTGCATCCTATCTTGACCGTCTGTTCAGTAGCATTAGACTCCATCTAGACCCCAATGGTCGAGGCCTCGCGGGTCGTGGGCGGAGCTGCCACCTACTTCAGCATTGCCGCCTCGTTGTTCACAGATGTACGGTTGGTGGCGGTGGTCGGTGATGATTTCGCGAAAGACCAGATGGACGTGTTTGCCGGAAGGCGGATCGATTTGACCGGGTTGCAGCGTGTACCCGGTGAGACATTTCGCTGGAAGGGTGAATATAGTGCCGATCTGAACACTCGCGAGACCATCTACACGCACCTGAACGTCTTTGACCAGTTTCGTCCTTCTATCCCCGAGAGCTATCGGGCGTCGCCATTTGTATTTCTCGCCAACATTCACCCGGCGCTGCAGGGGGAGGTACTCGATCAGGTAGAGGCCCCGCGTTTTGTGGCGGCAGACACGATGAACTACTGGATCGAGGGGCCGCCCAATGAGCTGCGCGCAGTACTCGGCCGAATCGACGCGCTTGTCATCAATGATGAGGAGGCGCGACAGCTGAGTGGAGAGGCGAATATCGTCAAGGCGGCCCGTGCCATCCAGGGAATGGGTCCGCGCATGCTAGTGATCAAACGCGGAGAATACGGCGTGCTACTCACCCGAGAGAACGGTTTCTTCGCTGTTCCGGGGATGCCGCTTGAGCACGTGGCGGATCCCACGGGTGCGGGAGACACCTTCGCGGGTGGGTTCATGGGGTATTTGGCTTCGGTTGGCGAGATCACCGAGGCTGTTGTTGCGCAGGCGGTCATTGCCGGGAGCGCCCTGGCTTCGTTCGCGGTGGCGGATTTCGGTTTAGATGAGCTTCTGCGCCTGACGCCAGACGTATTGAAAGCCAGGCTAGCCGAATTCAAGCGACTGACCTACTTCGAGGATTTATGACGCATGCGGTCGTATGTGCATGGGGTGAACCGGCTCTGGGCGGTGCGTGGTTTCACCATGCTCACGCTGTTCTGGTTGGGTCTGCTCGTGACCGTGCCGCTGGTGGCCACGCACGCATACGGTGACGTGGCCGCACTCTCCGATGTGGTGTATTTCGTTGGTAGTTTCGTGTGCCATCAGCAACCAGATCGGTCGTTTCACATCGACGGAGGGCAGATGCCAGTGTGCGCACGCTGCTCTGGGCTCTATCTGGGCGCGGGCATTGGTGTAGTGTTGGCTGGTCTACGCGCGCGGACGTTGCGTCAGGTTTCGCGTCAGGCCTCTCCGGTCTTACGATGGGTTGTCCTCGCAGCTGCGGTTCCGATGGGACTTTCCGTCGTTGCTGAGGTCGTTGGAGCGGTGCCTTCGGGCGGGGTATTACGGGCGGCGTCAGCAGTGCCGCTGGGAGTGGCGGTGACATGGGTCGTAAGTCTCGTGATACGCGGCGAGCTCGCGTAGAGCGATCTGCAGAAGTCCCGGTGCAGCCGGATCAGCAACGGGCCTTGGCTTTGGCCGCGCTGGCTTGGCTGGTGCCAGGCAGTGGGCATCTCTGGCTTGGGCGTCGCCAAAAAGGAATCATCTTTTTCCTGGCGATCCCCGTAATGTTTGCCATTGGTTTGTGGCTTGACGGCAGACTGTTTCCGTTTGAGTCAGGAGATCCTTTGGTGTTGCTTGCGGCGTTCGCCGACTTTGGGAATGGGCTTCCTTATCTGCTAGCCCGTGTCCTTGGGCTTGGAGGCGGGCAGGTGATTTCTGTTTCGTTCGAGTATGGCAACACGTTCACGATTGTGTCGGGCCTGTTGAATATGCTCGTATGCCTCGATGCATACGATGTGGCAATCGGGCGAAAATAGTCTGGAATAGCCGTGCAGAGTCATCTATTCACGCTACTGTTGTTTGCTGGCTTTGTTTCCCTGGTGTTCGCAGTGCTCATGAAGGATGAGCCGGTTGAGCAGTGGCGCCTGGGTGGTCTCATGTTTTGCGGTTTTGTGGGCGCTGCCGTTGTGTTGGCTTGGGCTCTCTTTCCGTTTCCGCTCTGAGCGATACAATCCGCTAGGCTGCTGTTGTTTGCCCAAATGCGACGCTTGGTCTGGATCTGGGGTCCGGCGTGGGCACTGATGGCGCTCATCTTTGCGGTGTCGTCCCGCTCAGAGCTTCCCCGTGCTGCCACGACCTTGGATGACTCGGTGTGGCACGGAATGACGTACGGGGTGCTGGCGGCGCTGTTGTTGCGAGGAGTGGTCGCTGCTCGGTGGGAGCGCGTGACTCTCGGGACTGCGAGCCTGGCCGTGCTGCTGGCTGCGTTGTACGGCGTGACCGACGAGCTGCACCAAACACAGGTGCCGCTACGGACGTTTGAACTATCGGACTTGGTTGCCGATGCGACGGGGGCGGTGGTCGCGATCTGCGTCGTCTGGGGCTGGAGTATAGTGGCCAAAGGAAGTCAGCGTTCATGAGTCAGAATCCGGTATTGACCCAGCGCGAAGGCGGAGTAGCTACTGTCACGGTCAACCGTCCAGATGTGCTCAATGCTCTTGATGCGGCCACCGTGTCTGGCTTGACTGCAGTGATGAGTGAACTCCGGGACGACGATGGCGTGCGGGCGGTCGTCTTGACGGGGGCCGGTGAGCGTGCGTTCGTGGCCGGGGCAGACATCAACGAGTTGTCGAGACTTGATCCGTTGACAGCCAGGACATTGGCGGAGCGAGGGCATTATTTGTGTGGGTTGATTGAATGCCTGGGGAAACCGGTTATCGCAGCCATCAATGGATTTGCACTAGGGGGCGGCTGTGAGCTCGCCTTGGCCTGTACCCTGAGAATAGCCTCCGCCGCGGCCTAGCTGGGGCAACCGGAGATCAGATTGGGCATCATTCCTGGGTTCGGTGGGACTCAGCGTTTACCTCGTCTGGTGGGATCCGGGCGAGCG
>CAZPZZ010000013.1:0-22764 GCA_964591245.1 uncultured Vicinamibacteraceae bacterium
ACCCTGATCCCAATGACTGGCTCATGTGGCGCGGTGGATATCGCCAGTGGGGATACAGCGCTCTTGATCAGATCAATCGAGACAACGTGCGGGGACTGGCACTCGCGTGGTCATTCACCTTCGAAACAGGAGGTCCGGGCTCCAGGGGGATGCAGATCGAGCCAATCGTCTACGACGGCGTCATGTACATACGACACGCCAACGAGCGGTATACGGCCCATGACGCCACCACCGGGAACGTACTCTGGGAATATTTCCGCCCGCTTCCAGATGAGATCACGACGGCAGAGGGACGCGCGCTCTTTCGGTTCACGCTTCATCGAGGCCGAGGCGTTTTTCTGTATGAAGACAAGCTCATCAGTCACTCCACCGATGGAATGCTCTTTGCTCTAGACCGCAACACGGGCCGCCTGGTGTGGGAATCACAGATGATGGATTACCACTTGGGTCAGCAACCCAGTGGTGCTCCCGTGGTCTTCGGAGGGGTCATCGCCGTACCGTACAACTGCACGGCATGGACATCACCGACTCCCTGCCACCTCTCGGCCTATGACGCCAATACGGGGCAGGTCGTCTGGCGTTGGTACACGAGTCCCTCGGCGGACGAACCGATGCATGAAACCTGGGGAACTGATCCGCAGGTATACCCTTTCGAAACGCGAAGAAATATGTCGCCCTGGATGACACCCGCTGTGGATCCAGAGCGCGGGCTCTTTATTTTCGGGATCGGCTCGAGCGCACCACAACAACCTGAGCTAGCTGGCACCGATGGTGATTGGCCTGACCGGCTCTACCAGGGCTCCACCGTGGCAGTAGACCACCGAACCGGTGAACTCAGCTGGTGGTCTCAACATCACACCGACATGTGGAACGACGATGCGGTCTTCGATCGGATTCTCGTTGATTCACCCGTGGCGCCCGATCCCCCAGAAGCCCTGGGAATAAACCCTGACATCACACATGGCGACCGACGAAGTCTGGTCATCGGTTCCTTCTCGAAAGATGGGATCTTCTACGTCTACGACCGGAACGATGGTGCGTTTCTCTATGCTCGCCCCACGGGCTACCAGAATGTCATACAACGCTACGACGGCCGGACTGGCGCCTACACGATCCACCCCGACGTCGTCATGACAACCGAGCCTGGCCAGGACGCGACTGTGTGCAGGGACAGCCGGACCGTTCCCCCAGGGGCCTACAGTCCACTCACCAATGCGTACTATGTTCCCGCCTGGAACGGCAACTGCCTGGTCATGCAGGTGGCATCACTCACCCCCACGCTCGACACTGGTTACAACACGTCGACGGTCGGGAGCGCACCGAATCCGATACCGCACTTTGGACAACCGGAGGCGATCGACGTGGCTACCGGCAAGACCCTCTGGCGTCTCGAGCGTGAGGCTCCCCTGTACGGGATGCTCACCACAGGAGGAGGGCTTCTCTTTGCCGGAGACACGTACCGACGTCTCTACGCGATCGACCAATGGACCGGTACGATTCTCTGGCAGACCATCCTCACGGGTGTGAGTGATATGGCGCCGATCACCTATGCGGTTGGGGGCCGCCAGTACGTCGCGGTCATTTCCCCCGGTGGCACCATCGCCGCGGCGAGCCACCTGCGACGACTCGGCATCCGGACGGCGAGCGGCCAACAACGCGTGGGTCACACGCTCTTCGTCTTTACACTGCCAGAGCCGTGATTCACCAGATTCCCACAACTAATGCTCAATACGACCGTCCGCGCGTGCATCGACCGTAGCGCCGAAACACACGGTGACTCGCCATTCCTGCTCGCACCCGAGTCGACACTAATTCTCGACTACGCGGGATTACAACGCGACTGTCTGGAATTTGAGGCCGCACTGACCGCAATCGGGCTCAAACCTGGTGACAAGGTCGCCTTCTTACTGGATAACGGCCATTGGACCGCATCCCTCCTTCTGGGAACCATGTATGCTGGGATGGTCACGGTACCATTGAATGCCGTGGCCGGGCAGCGGGCTGTACGCTACGTTCTCGAGCATTGCGACGCCACCGTCTTGTTCTGCTCTCAGAAGTACCGTACGCGGTTCGCGGACGCCATCGAGAACTGTCCTCGTGAACTTACGGTCATCGACACCGATGAAGACACGGGGCCGCGCTGGCCGCGTCTGACGCCTCCAACAAATACCAACCGCTCGGTCGAAGCTAGCGACGACGCCTTGCTGCTCTATACCTCCGGTACGACCGGTGTGCCAAAAGGTGTGCGCCTCAGCCACCGGGCCGTTGTGACGGGCGGACGCAACACCGCCATCGCGCATGCACTGACTCCCACCGATCGAGCGTTATGCGTCTTGCCGCTGTATCACGTAAACGGAGAAATCGTGACCCTGATGGGTCCACTCGTCAGCGGGGGCTCCGTCGTCATGCCCCACCGTTTCCGAGTGTCAGAGTTTTGGTCACTCGTGATGCGTACACAATGCACGTGGCTCAGTGTCGTTCCGACCATCATCAACTATCTGCTTGATCGGGCCACACGCGACGATGCTGACGGGCAGATCGATTTTCTACACGCACCGGAATTTCGCCACCTCCGATTCGCCCGCTCTGCATCTGCGCCGCTGCCTGCGTCCGTGCAACAGCAATTTGAGCACGTTTTTGGGATTCCGATGATCGAGACCATGGGCCTCACCGAGACCGCTGCACCGATCCTCTCAAATCCTCTACCTCCGGCGACCCGCAAACCCGGTTCGCCAGGCCTCGCATTTGGCAATGACGTGCACGTAGCCGATGAACACGGCCAACCGGTCGCAGACCTTGTCACGGGAGAGCTACTCGTACGCGGCGACAATGTACTCACCGGCTATTACAAGAATGACGCAGCGAACCGATCCGCATTCTGGCCCGGCGGTTGGTTTCGCACCGGCGATCTCGGCTACCGCGACAGCGAGGGATATCTGTTCATCACCGGACGGCTGAAAGAACTGATTATCAAGGGGGGCGAGAATATCGCGCCACGCGAGGTAGACGACGCCCTCTACCTGCATGACGCCGTGCTAGAAGCCGCGGCGTTCGGTGTCCAAGACGACGTGTACGGCCAAGAGATACAGGCCTGCGTCTGTCTTCGTGAGCATTGTCAACTCGGTGAACATGAGCTCATCGAGCATTGCCGACAACAGCTCGGCACATTCAAGACGCCGAGCAAAATCCACTTCTTGAACGAACTTCCCAAGGGGCCGTCGGGAAAAATCCAGCGGCTGAAACTAGTCGAGATTGTGGCCGCCGCTACATCCTGATCTCCACTCGACGCGCATGCATCGAGCACCACCTACACCTCTCAGATCACTGACAACTCCCTGGTCGTTCCAAGGAGATTGGCTACTGTCTTCCCCACTGACATTTCTCGCTTCGCGTGTGTTGTAACCGCTAGCGCCCCGGGTTCGACCGACGAGCCACGCTGTCTGGTAGAGCAAAGGTCACGAGCATATTGCTACCTCTGGGGGCATCCAGCTCAGGTGCGTACGTCGCAAGCCGATCGTCAACGCCGCCAACAGGCACCGTCAGATATTGCCGACCATCAACCGCATACGTCACGGGATAGCCGGTGATCTGGCTTCCCAGAATCGTTTGCCACAGTACCGCCCCGGTTTCGGCGTCAAAGGCCCATAGCCGTCTGTTCAAATCGCCAAAGAAGACAACATTGCCGGCCGTCGCCAAGGTCGAACCCATGTTTGGAGCCCGCTGACTATACCGCCACGCTTCCCGCCCCGTCGCCATGTCAATGGCCCGAACTTCAGTGAGATGTCCACTCTCCTCGAAGCCTGGCTCAGGAATCGTAAAGCGCGGACTCGCGCCGGAGACCGTCCGGTCATTTGTCGTTTGATCCAAGCAAGATCGAGTAATCGGGATGTACAGCAAATTCGTCACAGGGCTGTACGACCAGGACCACCAGCCCTTGACGTTATGGCCACAGATGACAAATCGCTGTCCAACCTCTCGTGCCACAAGGTCCATATTGATGGAGACCGCGCCAGTCTCGACGTCGACATCCCGGATCACAAATTGATCGGTGTTCGTATAGGGCAAGGGTGACGCCCACAAAAACTCTCCCGTCTCCCGGTCATTGACAAAGAGCCCACCCGGTTCGCCGAGCACCACCACAACCTTGCGCTCCTCGGCAGTGCCCGTCAATTTTGGATTAATCCACGGCACGGCGTCCGGATCAGGGGCCACGACCGTATCGATAAGCGTCCGCTCCTGCACAAAATCCTGATCCCAATCGTCACACGGTAAATACTGGTAGTACCAGTCGATCTCGCCCGTATCGGCGTTCATCGCGAGTGTGGAATTCGAATAGAGTTCGCACGGCGTACGGTCGCCGACGTCCCACGTACCGCGGCGCACGAGCCGCGGATAGGGCAGGGGGACGGCAATTCCCCAAAACACACGGTTCAAGTCGGGGTCATAGCTACCAGGAAGTCCCCATGGGGATACGTGTACACGCCGCGCCGTCGGCAGATCGCCCCAGGTGGCACCACCAGGATCATCCGCGCCGGCGGCCGTGTAGGTACGCCAGCGTTCATCTCCTGTCTCGGCATCGTGTGCAGCCACAAAACAACGCGCCTCCAGACTACTCGGACTACACGTTCGCCCTGTCACGACCTGCCCATTAATGATCATCGCGCCGGATGAATGTGTAATGCCATCCCGATAGTCCGCCATCTGCCGCTCCCAGGCGAGTTCACCAGTCTGTGCATCGAGCGCGATGAGGTAGGCATCGGCAGTCAAGTGATAGATATACTCACCATAAATCGCCACGTGCCGCGTACGTCCTCCCAGCCGCACATATTCACGTAGATCGCTGGGAAGCTCACGGTTGTAGTCCCAGAGTAGATCTCCACTGGTCGCGTCCAGGGCTTGAATGTGGTCGCCGTTCGGATGCGCAATGTACATCACGCCGTCATAGACGAGCGGGCGGATCTCCTGCGGTCCCTCATCCATTGCCCGCATCCACACCAACTGCAGTTGGTCGACGTTGGTACGATCTATTTGATCCAGGGGACTGAAACCTTGGAAATCATAGGTGCGATGCACCATCAACCAATCAGCAGGATCGGGCTCCAGCAACATCTGGTCGGTGACCGGTGCGAAGTCCTGGGCTCGAGTGACACTGGAGAGGCCCAGGATGGCAATGACGACTGAAACGCATCCGACTCCAGATATGGGCTTTCGCATGGCTCCCTCCTGTTCATTGAGATTCGTCGGTTGTATGTGTCATGACCCAACAAGTACCAATTTCTGCAGACCTCGGCCAACCTGCGCCGTGTAGATGTTCCCCTGTGAGTCAGTCGCCATCTGATGGCCACCTCCCAACACAGCGTCCCCTCTGATTGATGTCACCTCGCCTAGCGTTTCCCGGTCAAGCACGACAATCTCCTCGCCGCCCCCGACATATAGAAACTGCTGCTGCGGATCAGGGGACAATGCCAGATTTCGTGCAAAGGGTGCGCTCCCTCTGACCACCTGTTCGAGAAATTCACCTTCAATGGTGAACACTTGCACGCGACGGTTCTCACGGTCAGCCACATACACCCGTCCATCATTCGACACCCGAATCGCGTGCAGGATGCTGAACTGCGGCGGACCGGGTCCATCCGGCACAGAGGCCACACTCGGTGGCGGACACTGGTCGAGATCTTCCGGTGCATTCCCGAATGCCCCCCACATCCGTTTAAAGTCGCCCGAATCCGCATCAAATACTGCGACGCGATGGTTCCCGTAGCCGTCCGCGACAAATACTTCATTCGTCTTCGCATAAACGGCTACATCGGCTGGCTGGTGCAAGTTGGTTGTATCTGCGTTCCCGCGGCTCCGGTCGCTTTCCCCGATCTGCAGAACAAACTCACCGAGCGGCGTGAACTTCAGCAGCTGATCATCCCCAACGGGCTCGAGTCGCGGCAACTGCCTGGCAGGACAATAGTTCCCTCCGACCCACACAAAGCCTTCATGATCCACATGGATACCATGTTCCCGTTGCGGCCAGTCATAGCCCTCTCCAGGTCCACCCCAGGCCCGAACAAAATTCCCCGCCGCATCAAAGACGATCACGGGTGGGGCAGCACGGCTGGATTGATGCTCCGGAAGCGTCCGCGGGCGGTGTAACACCCACACCCGATCCTGCGCATCCACATCAACACTGGAGATATCACCCAGCTGCCACTGGGCTGGAACCGTTGGCCAGGTATCGTCGACCACAAACCTTGGCGCCCCGTCTGCAGGCACCTGCAACGCAACCTCTTCCCATGCTCGCCCGACGTGCCGTGTTCCGTGCGCGCCTCCAACGATCAGGAGTGCGACCAGGGCGACACCAGGCAGATTGCCATACTTCATGCTGTCCTCTTCTCGATACAACCGATTCATGCACAGTGGTCCGGCAGTGAAGCCAGAAACCCACCAGGTTCTGTGGGCAGCACGCTCACCAAGAACGCGACGGCCGCCACGATAGACACGATCGTGTAACGCCGATAGCTTGGTTTTTCCTACCTCTCTCAGTTGTGCGCACCATGATACCGTGGGCGCCTCGTGTTTGTGGTGACGCTCTGTGCTTCGCGTCATGGCGCAGATCTTGGAGGCGACACCACAGCGCACTCCGTTGATGAAGCGAGCTGTAGAAAGGATTGACTATGTCCGCATCACGACGACAGTTTCTGAAGAGCACGCTTGCCCTTGGCGGCGCCGCTGTCGGAAGTCGGGCCGGTGGCTGGACGGAAGGCTCATTCGATGGCCTGAACGCAGCAACACCGCGCACGACTACAACGGCACGAGCGCAGGGATCAGACCCACGGTTGCCGACTCAAGCCGACGTCAACGAGTGGTACACGACGCGACGCAATTGGGGGCGGTGGGGCGACGATGACGAAATCGGGGCAGTGAATCTGATCACGGCCGAAAAACGCCGCGAGGCGACCTCGCTCGTCAGAACCGGCCGGACAGTCTCCCTCAGCCGCATTTTCGAGCCACCTCAACATTTTGTCCGCAAGAACGATCGCGGAGGCGGAGCGGGCTCCTTTGTCGATTATTACGGTTTTATCTATCACGGCCAGACCGTGACCCATATTGACGCGCTCTCGCACATCTGGGAGAACGAAGAGGACGGCCTCTGGCAGGGACGGGCGCCTGACGAGGCCGTCGATACAAATGGTGCAAAATTCGGAGCAATCACGGCCTGGAGTAGTGGCATCATCACCCGCGGCGTGCTCCTCGATGTCCCCCGGCACCGCGGGGAGGATCACGTGACACCGGAAAAACCTGTTCACGGATGGGAACTCGAAGAAATCGCGAGTGCACAGGGTGTCGAGGTCAACCCGGGTGACGCGTTGATGGTCTACAGCGGGCGAGAAGCATTCGAACGAGACGGAGGCTCGTTCGGAGGTGGTGCACGTCCCGGCCTCCATGTCTCCTGTGCGAAATTTATTCGCGATCACGACATATCGCTTCTCGGCTGGGACATGATGGACGCGCGCCCTGACAGCTATGGCTTGAGATACCCAGTGCACGCAGTGCTGCCAAACTACGGAGTGGCGTTACTTGACAACGCGCTACTCGAACCGCTGGCCACGGTATGCGCCGAGGAAGCGCGCTCTGAATTCATGTTCATGCTTCTTCCGCTCCGGGTCGCGCGTGGAACCGGAAGCCCGGCGAACCCGATCGCCATGTTCTAGCGACCTATCGAAAAGAAGGGAACAATCATGAGAATCTCGACCCTCGCCACTTCCGTCCTGCTTGTCTGCCTCTCCTCGAATCTCATTCAACCGACCCATGCCAACAGGGCGACGACATCACTCTTCAATGGCACCAGTCTCGCGGGCTGGGAAATTGTCAACAACGGTCAATTTTCTGTCGAAGACGGCGTACTCAAGATCAATCGGGGCACGGGATGGCTCCGCTCAAATGCCACCTACGGCGACTTTGTGCTGACGATGGAATTCCGGTTTCTGGAAGAGGGCGCCAACAGCGGCATCTTCGTCCGCACGGGCCCCACAAGCAACGACGACGCGAATGGATGGCCGAACAATGGCTATCAAGTGCAATGTATGGACACGCTCACTGGTACCCCACTCGCGCATCTGATTCCATATGGCGCGCCTCCCTTCACGCACGAATCAGATCTTGACGCGTTGAAGAGGGCCTATAAGCCCGCTGGCGAATGGCACACCTACGAAATCAAAGCCGAAGGGGAAAACCTGTGGGTACACCTGAATGGTGTACTGATCACGACCGCGACCAACGTCAAAAACCTGACCGGTCATATCGGTATTCAAGGCGAGCTGGGCCTATTGGAGTTTCGGAAGATCGAAATCATAGAAACAGAAAGTTAGGTGTGTGGCACGTCGGTCGCCGTGGCGGCCTGGTGACGCGATCAGAGAGTCGGACAACGCAGGCCAGAAGGTTGACTCATGATTGGACCGGTCATGGATCTACCACGGCCAGTCCCAGGCAACGACGATCAGATCATCTCAGACGAGGCAAGAGAATGAAGAAACTCTGTACGACCGCTCTCTTGATGGGGGCCGTGACTCTCAACGCCCAAGGACCGGGCGAGATGATCGAATGGCCTTACGTTGGCGCAGACCAGGCACACACGAAATTTTCGGCTCTGGACGACATCAACCTCACGAATGTCGAACAGCTTGAAATTGCCTGGACGTGGGAGCCGAACGAACTTCCGTCACAGGAGTTCGGGACGCGACCAGGAAGCTTCGAAGCAAGTCCTGTGATGATCGACAACGTGGTGTATCTGTCGACGATGTACACCCGTGTCGTAGCCCTCGATGCTGATTCTGGCGAAGAACTGTGGGCCTTCGACCCCCAGGCGTATCGCACCGGCCCCCGCGGCGCCGGTCCCGGGGGGTTCAAGCATCGCGGAATAGCCGTCGGGGGCACTGGCGACAACCTTCGTATCTTCCTCAACAGCCGAGACAGCCTCTACGCACTCGATGCAAAATCCGGGGAGCTCATTGAATCGTTCGGCGACGACGGCAAGGTGCTCTTGACCGAAGGCTTCCCAAACGAAGTCACCCACGAAATGTTCGATCAGACGTCGCCGCCTGTCGTCTTCGAAGATCTCGTCATTGTCGGAAGCCGCGTCCCAGACCGTGTGCAACGTCGCTTCGACACCCCTGGCTCCGTCCAGGCGTTCGACACGAATACCGGTGAACGCCGGTGGGTCTTCTACACCGTGCCCCAGTCAAATGACGCCTTCGGGGCCGACACGTGGGAAAACGGATCGTGGCGCTACACCGGCCATGCAAACGTGTGGGGACTCATGTCGCTCGATGCAGACCGTGGGCTCCTGTATGTTCCGACCAGCACCCCGAGTAGCGATTACTGGGGGGGACGGCGTCTTGGTGCCAACCTCTTTGCCGAAACGCTCCTCTGCCTCAACGCACGAACCGGTGAGCGTGAATGGCATTTCCAAGCGGTACACCATGGATTGTGGGATTACGACTTCACATCACCACCGAACTTGATGACACTCACCGTGGACGGCCAGACGATCGACGCAGTGGCCGAAGTGTCGAAGCAGGGGTTCACGTACGTCTTCGACCGGGTAACCGGAGAGCCTATCTGGCCCATCGAAGAACGTCCTGTGGACACCGAGACCGATGTCCCGGACGAAATCCCATACCCGACCCAGCCCTTCCCTACCAAGCCGCCACCATTTGCCGAACAAGGTGTCTCACTCGACGACGCGAACGACCTCACACCAGAGATCAATCAGCTGGCACGTGAAGAACTACAGACCTACCGCCTTGGGCCGCTCTTCACCCCGCCGAGCCTCCGCGGCACACTGCAACGGCCACGGGTCGACGGTGGAGCCAACTGGGGCGGCGCTGCATTTGATCCTCGAACGGGTCGGCTCTACCTGCGTACCTCGGAGGGTACGTCCCCAAATCAGATCTGCCGAAACGAAGGCGCTGACCCTGAGATCGACGTTCAATACACGAACAACTGTCCACGTGGCGCCGCGGCGGGAATGTTTCGCGGACAGCCCGGCGCCGCCGACCTCGCGCGCAGCCAACTCGGCCCGATTCCCCTCGTGAAACCACCCTATGCGAAGCTCGTCGCGATAGATCTGAACCAGGGTGACATCGCCTGGAGTGTGCCGTTCGGCGAAGGCAGCAACATCATTCGTCGACATCCGCTCCTACGGGGCGCCGACATCCCCGAACGTCTGGGAACACCGGGCGCCAACGGGCTAATGGCCACCGCCGGCGGGCTGGTATTCATCGGCGGCGGGGATCCATACCTCTATGCGTTCGATGCAGACACAGGACGAGAAATCTCCCGCGTGGCCACCGAGTTCCGGACCAGCGGCAATCCGGTAACCTACCGATCGCGAACCGGGAGACAATTCATCCTGCTCGCGACCGGGGCCGGACCCGATGCCTCGCTTGTTGCCTTCGCCCTCCCCGAGGAATGACGCGGCTTGATCACTGATGCATCATCATCACAGCGACGGTCGGAATGCCGCTCGACCACGCGTCGACGGCATCCGACGTGCCCAGGTCATGCCAGTCTCCCTGACGCCTGGCATTTCTGATCACTGTCATCATCGCCCCCACGTGCACCAGCCGCATCGGACGCACACAGACCCAGCCCGCCACGGTTCGTCACGCAACACCGCGACATTGCATCGCGCCCGCTCATGATCCATCATGCCCCTAATAGTCGCCACCATCGAGCATGTCGGGCGAATGACTTCACCAGTCACTCGCGCCCTGGGGCATTAACCGTGGCGACACCCGTATGACTGTCGGCGGTCGCTGCCCGTAACGTCGTCCGTGAACCAGAGACCCGGCAGACCGCGGCAGGAGGCGACGGCGATGCTCAGAATCTTGCCCGGAATAGTCCCGCGCAGCATAGCCTTCGCGGCAGCTGGCTGGCTCTCCCTTGTAGGCGCAGAACTGCACGGCATGCAGTCACAGCCAGCCAGTTCACCGACAGAACCGGAAAGCCGAGACACGACAGTCCACCGTGCGCTCCTCGATCAGTACTGTGTGCGATGTCACAACGAACGGCAGCGGATTGCTGACCTCACGCTCGACACACTGAACGTCAACGCCGTCGGAAACGACGCAGCTGTGTGGGAAAAGGTCCTTCACAAAATTCAAGCAGGCGCCATGCCGCCTGCCTCGATGCCACGTCCTCCGCTACCGTCCCTCGACAACTTCACGACCTGGCTCGAAGCGGGACTCGACGACGCGGCCCGCGCCAACCCCAATCCTGGCCAAGTTACCGTACATCGCCTGAACCGCACCGAATACGCCAACGCCATCAGAGACCTGCTCGCACTGGAGATCGACCGACGCACGATTCTCATCGGTGAAGATCCAGGCGAAAGTGGATTCGACAACACCGCAGCAGCTCTCTCCATGTCACCGCTCTTAATCGAGCGCTATCTGACCGCCGCCCGGCGAGTGAGTCGTCTGGCTGTCGGCGATCCCGTACTCGTGCCGGTCTTCGACACCTACAAGATACCGAAGTTGTTAGTGCAAGATGATCGCGTGAGCGAAGACTTGCCATTCGCCTCTCGCGGGGGAGTCGCGGTTCAACATCGATTTCCTGTCGACGGCGAGTATCGGGTAAAAATTCGCCTGCAATCCCAGCTGTATCAATACATCCTCGGCCTGGGCCGGCCGCACCCGCTCGACATACGGTTAGACGGAGTGCGCGTGGCACGGTTCACAGTCGGAGGCGATGCTCCGGGACGACCAGCACCAGACAGTTTTGCCGGAGACATCGACGGTGACCCCGCATGGGAAGAGTACATGCACTTCGCCGATGGCAATCTGGACGCGTCATTTTACGCGCAGGCTGGCACACGAGTGGTCGGGGTCTCCTTTGCCGAGTTTACAGCGGAGCCAGAGGGAGTCCTCCAGCCGTCTCAAACCGGGGCTTCTGGAGACACCTACAATCACATGTACTACGCCAACCCCCGTATCGACACGGTCTCAATCGGAGGCCCCTACGGGGTGACGCAGCCCGGCCAGACCTCTAGTCGCCAAAAGATTTTCGGATGCCGCCCGGAGAATGGGCTCGAAGAAACGAGCTGCGCGTCGCAAATTCTTGCCTCGCTAGCCCGCCGTGCCTATCGGCGGCCTCTTACGCATAGTGACCTTCAGGTACTACTTGGCTTTTTCCACGAAGGACAGCAGCGAGCAGGCTTTGAAGCAGGTATCCAGGCCGCGCTGACCCGAATTCTTGTGGACCCGGAGTTTCTGATCCGCATCGAACACGAGCCCTCTGACATCCCACCGGACACCGCCTATCCCGTAGACGATTTCGCACTGGCGTCGCGTTTGTCGTTCTTTCTCTGGAGCAGCATCCCGGATACCGAGCTCTTGGACTTAGCCGCCCAGCGAGCGCTACGCGATCCACCCGTGTTACGACAACAGTTTCGACGCCTCCTTGCCGATCCACGATCGGAGGCCCTGACTACCAGCTTTGCCGGTCAGTGGCTCAACCTACCGAAACTTACTGGCGCCACACCTGATCCGGATGAATTTCCAGCGTTCGACGAAAACTTGCGGAGAGCCTATGAGCAGGAGACCTTGCTGTTCCTGCAAGACCAGATCCGCACCGATCAAAGCGTGCTAGATCTCCTGACTGCGAACTACACCTTCGTCAACGAACGACTGGCGCGGCAGTATCAAATACCGGGAATCTATGGGAGTGGCTTTCGCCGCGTCACCCTGCCACCACACCACCCGCGCGGTGGCTTGCTCGGTCAAGGCAGCCTGTTGACAGTGACCTCGTACGCTAACCGGACCTCACCGGTATTGCGAGGCAAGTGGATATTGGAGAATCTTCTAGCCACCCCCCCACCTCCCCCAACACCCAATGTCGAAGGTTTGGTTGAGGACCCAGAGGGGCAACGCACGTCCATGCGTGAGCGAATGCTCGTACACCGAGCGAACGCCTCCTGCTCGATGTGCCACGCGCGGATGGATCCACTGGGCTTCGCGCTCGAGAACTTCGACGCCATCGGAACGTGGCGGACAAAGCACGAGGACGGCACCACAATTGACGCGTCCGACGTCCTCCCAGACGGGAGCCAGATACACGGCGTGCAAGGGCTGCAAAACTACTTGAGTAATCGACCAGAACTCTTTGTTAGCTCGCTGACCGAAAAGCTCCTCACCTATGCGCTCGGTCGTAACGTCGAGCATTTCGATCGGCCGGCCATCCGGAAAATCATACGCGACGCCGCCGCGAGCAATTACCGCTGGTCTGCGATCATTGAAGGGATCGTCAACAGTGTCCCGTTTCAAATGAGCCTCACGCGAAATGTATCCCACGCAACGACCGGGCTCGCCGCCAACCGGATTCAACCGGACGCAGCAGGGAACGGCACTAACGTCGATCCTCGACGGTAAACAGCAGAGGGCCTGACGATGTTTCTTTTTAAAAAACGCATGAACCGCCGAACGGTACTGCGCGGCCTCGGAGCAAGCGTGGCGTTGCCGTG
Organism: uncultured Vicinamibacteraceae bacterium; assembly: GCA_964591245.1. Taxonomy (GTDB): domain Bacteria; phylum Acidobacteriota; class Vicinamibacteria; order Vicinamibacterales; family UBA8438; genus CAZPZZ01. The sequence goes on from CAZPZZ010000013.1 coordinate 13,511, forward strand.
GCTCGACGCCATGGTTCCAGCACTGGGGGCAACGACTCCAACGAAACGCTTTGGCGCCGTCTACGTGCCGAACGGCATCGCGATGCACAATTGGACACCCTCGTCAGATAGCATCGGGCTGGAGTTCAAGCCCATTCTCCAGCCACTCGCGGCGTTCCGGGAACATGTCGTCTTACTGACAGGCCTTAACAGCATCCCCCCCCCGTGGTCGCGCGACACCCACCCACGGGCGAGCACAAGGTTTCTGACAGGTGTTCCCCCCAAGGCCACACGGGGCCTCGCTGAACTTGAGGCGGGTATCTCGATGGATCAGATCGCTGCAAACGCACTCGGTCAGTCCAGCCGACTCGCCTCCCTCGAGCTCGCCCTCGAGTCTAGCGAATCCGCGGGTGCCTGCTCGTCTGGGTTCAGCTGCGCCTACACCAGCACGATCTCATGGAGTGGCGCCTCCACCCCGTTACCGATGGAGCACAACCCACGGGCTGTCTTCGAACGTCTGTTCGGAGACAGCGGCACGACGGATCCACAGCTACGGCGCCTTCGCCTCCGAGAGAATGGCAGTTTGCTCGACTCCGTAAACCAGAAGCGAGCTGAGCTGACCCGTGAAATCGGGGTGACAGACAGAACACAACTCGACGCGTATTTCGATGCCGTTCGAGACGTCGAACGGCGTATCCAGATCACCGAAGCGACGACACTTGAACTTCCCGTCATGACGGTACCGGCTGGCATCCCGGACGAGTTCGAAGAACACGCCCGCCTCATGTACGACCTCTTTGCGCTGGCGTATCAGATTGACGCAACCCGCGTGATCACCTTCATGATCGGCCGAGAATCAAGCGGGCGCACCTTTCCGCAATTCGGCATTCCTGACGCGCACCACCCACTCTCTCATCATCAAAATGATCCGGTGAAGCTCGCAAAGCTGACGACGATCAATCAATTTCATATCTCGCTCTTTGCCGAATTTCTAGAGACACTCCGCACGACACCAGACGGTGACGGCTCTCTGCTCGATCACGTAGTGCTCATGTACGGCTCCGGTATGAGCGACGGGAATACCCACGACCCCATGAACCTTCCCTTGCTCCTCGCGGGCGGAGGTTGCGGTACTGTGAAAGGTGGACGAAACATCCGATTTGCCAATGACACCCCACTGGCCAACCTACATTTGACCTTGCTAGACAAATTAAATGTTCAGCACGACGAGACCCTATTCGACGGAACGGGAATCCTCGGAGAAATTTAGGGAATGACAACCTTCACCACGCGTGTCATCGGGTGTGTCATCACCGTTCTAGGTCTCGTCTCCGGGGTCTTCGCCCATGGCGACCTCCGGCTCGTCGATGCCGTCAAACGACAGGACAAGGATGCGGTCCGCACGCTGCTGCAGTCGCAACTCGATGTGAATGCGACGCAGGGAGGTGGTGCAACGGCGCTCCATTGGGCGGCTCACTGGGACGATCTCGAGACAGCAAACCGATTGCTCACGGCCGGGGCGAATGTGAATGCATTCACCGATCTTGGTGTGACCCCACTCTACCTCGCTTCAGAAATCGGCAGCGCGTCCATGGCCGAAACATTGTTGGCGGCCGGGGCAAACCCAAACCTGACCGCGGAAACCGGTGTATCCCCACTGATGCTCGCCGCACGTGCGGGTGCGAGCAAGACCGTGCATTCCCTCCTCTCCTATGGGGCAAATATCAACGCCACGCAACGCTCCAGCGGTCAGACGGCTCTGATGTGGGCGGTTGCACAAGGACATCCTGGCGTCGTCCAAGTGCTGGCGGCGCACGGAGCAGACATGCACGCGCGGTCACGGACCAGCCGACAGCTGGTCAACAAGGGCGGCGTGGGTGACGGAGATACGACGTTTGTTGACTGGATCAACGTTGGTGGTAGCACGGCCTTACTGTTTGCGGCTAGGCATGGCCACGTCCAATCCGCACGGATCTTGCTCGACCACGCGGCACATGTGGACGACACCATGGCCGACGGCAACAGCGCCCTTGTGGTAGCGGCTCACAGTGGCCACGGAGCCGTCGCCGCGCTTCTCCTCGAGCGAGGAGCCAATCCAAACGCTCGCGGTGCAGGGTATACGGTCTTACATGCCGCCGTGCTGAGAGGCGATCTCTCGTTGTTGAAGACCAGCCTGGCCCATGGGGCAAATCCGAACGCAAAACTCCTGGGCGGAACCCCATTCAGACGCTCGGGCCCAGACTACTTCTTCCCTGCATCTCTGGCCGGGGCCACCCCGTTATTTCTCGCCGCAAATTACGGCGACGTCGCCATGATCCATGCTCTCGCCAATGCGGGTGCCAACGAGCAAGAAACCACCCACGACGGTACAACACCCTTGATGATCGCGGCCGACTCCGACCGCCGGCGTCAGGCAGTACTCACCTATGCCAGACCCCAGGACGTCGTGGTCGCGAACGCACGCGAGGGGTTAGAAGCCGTCTCCGTATTGCTTGAACTCGGGGCCAACATCAATGTGGCCAACAAGAACGGTAATACTGCCCTTCACATCGCAGCAGGTGCACATTCCAGCCATATCGTGCGCCTCCTGGCCGAGAACGGCGCTGCATTGAACCAGACAAATTCCCGTGGGCAGACCCCATTAACCGTCGCAACCAGTCGGCGCCGCACCAGCGCTGCCGCTGTCTCGACGGCAGAACTTCTTCGCACGCTCGGTGCAGAAGAATAGACGACTGACGCACTGCCTCTCGCGCCGACCACGGTCCCCCCGTCGCTCAACAAGGGTCGAACGAGATCCACTACGCAGGATCTCGTCTCGTGGCATCCCTGTGGGCGGAACGCGCCTGCAGAGCGCAGACTTGCGCAACGATCGTGATGTCCTCCGCACTACATCCACGCGAAAGATCATGTATCGGACTTGCAAGACCCTGTAAGAGCGGACCGATCGCGCGCGCACCGGCGAGACGCTCGACGAGCTTGTAACCAATATTCCCGGCATCCAGGTTCGGAAACACAAACACGTTTGCCCGACCAGGCACTGGCGAGCCAGGCGCCTTTTCGCGACCGATCGCCTCCACGTGCGCAGCATCAAACTGCAATTCACCATCAATGATGAGGTCGGGAGCACGGTGTCGGACCCGCTGGGTGGCGTCACGGACCAGACTCACCCGCGGGTGCTCCGCACTGCCCTTCGTGCTGAACGACAACATAGCAACAACAGGTGTCTCGCCAGTCAGCACGCGATGCATCTGAGCAGAGGCCACTGCGATGACCGCGAGCTGCTCCGCATCGGGATCCGGCACCACCGCACAATCGGCGAACGTCAGGGCGTTGCCATTTGGCAACACCATCAAGAACACGCTGCTCACCAGACCGGACGTCTCTGCTCGCCCGATCACGCGAAGACCGGCCTGCAAGATGCGTTTCGTCGGATGGATCGCGCCGGCCACGCACCCGTCGGCGTGGGCAGCGCGAACCAGCCACGCCCCGAATGTGAGCATTTCCGGCACCACCTGCGAGGCCTGCTCGTCCATCTCGGCACCCTGTATGCCAGACGCGCGCAGCCACTCCGAAAACTCGACTCTATGCTGAGACGTTGCTGGATCGAGAATTTCAATCGACTCGGGCAGGCTCACCTGCGCACGATCGGCGACCGTGTGAACCTCAGCGAGCGTGCCAAGCAGGATCGGACGAAGAACGCGGTCGCGGGCGAGAGATGCCGCGGCCCGCACGACACGTGCGTCGCTGCCTTCGGGAAACACGATCGTGGCCTGACACCGTCGCGCTGCACGTCGCAACCGGTCAAGAACCTCCATCGCCTGGCCCACTCCGTTGCCGCTTCGTTTCAGACGCTGACGGACCCGGTCCGAGCAGGGTGCCGACGCAAATAATCACCCCAGAGTTCTTCTTCCGTCGGCTCTCGGGGAGCAATAGGTCGAGCCAGACGGGTCACGTTGAGGAGGTGGGTATACGTGATGTTGTCGCAGGTACTGTTGCCACCCCATGTACCGGCTCCCATGGAGAGCGTGAAGTCTAGGCCGTTGGCAAAGTCACCGCCGTTACCAAAGCAGTGCGCCTGATTCACCAACACACGAGCCACCCGGCTGGAGTGCGCAAGAGCAAGGATATGTTGCTCGTCGTCAGAATGGATTCCACACGAATGCCCGCTGCCCTGGAAATCGAGAAGCCCGGTCACGGTCTCGAGGGCATCGTCGAATGCTCCGTAACGGTAGAGAGTCAGCACCGGTGACAGTTTCTCTCCAGAAAAGGGAAACGCTGGCCCGACGCCATCCTCCTGCACCATCAGAAACTGAGCGCCGGAGGCCACGGCATTCTCGAGTCCGGCGAGCTGACCGATCGTCTCCGCTGACTGGGCCACGACCGCCCTGTTAAGCACACCGCCATTCCACATCGTCTCTTGCAGCTGTGTCTTTTCTGCAGAAGACAACACATATCCACCGTGTGCTGTGAGTGCCTCCAGCATCTTCCCATAGACCGTGTCATCAATGAGAAGTGCATTCTCCGACGAACAGCTGGTGGCGTGGTCGAAACACTTGCTCTGCGCGATCTTCCGCGCAGCAACGTCAAGATCGGCTGTGCTATCGACAATGACCGGCACATTGCCGACACCAACACCAAGCGCCGGGGTCCCACTCCGATACGCCGCCTGTACATTCCCCGGCCCCGATGTAACAAGTGCGAGATCGGCCTCACGCATCAACGTAGCCGCACGTTCGCGGCTCGCCTCCTTGTTCTCCGCTCGAAGACTGAAATGTTGAACAAGATCACGGGGCGCGCCGACCTTGTCGAGCTCTCCATACACATACTCGACAACAGCCGCGCACGTCCGATCGGCTCCAGGATGTGGCGCCAAGATGATCGCGTTTCGACCTTTCAACGCGATCATGATGTTGTTCACGACGGTCGCCGCTGGATTGGTCACCGGGGTCAGCGCGGCGACGACACCGACCGGTTTGGCAATCTCGGTGATGCCACGAGATTCATCGACATGCACGACGCCAACCGAACGTGCCCCCCGAAGATCGCGCAGCGTTCCGAGCGTCTTGCGTCGAATCTTGGTGATCTTGTCGGCCGCGGTTCCAAGGCCGGTCTCTTCGAATCCAAGTCGACCGAGCGCCTCCGCATGATGGTACCCGGCCCACGACACCGCCGTGACCACCTCATCGACGGCCTCTTGGTCGTATGTGTCGAAACGGCGCTGCGCCGCCTGCGCGCGGCGCCGGTAGACCTCGGCGTGATCCTGGTCGGTTGTGGGTACCATTGTCGAACATCAAGCCCCCCGAACGGGTCAGGGGGACACGCCGGAATTGACACAGTCCCCCGCGAAGTGGAGACTCGGCGCGCGGGAGCCGATGGTAGCACAGGCGACGACCACGCCCGCGGCATCCTCGTGCTGATACCACAATGACTATGTCGCATCAACGGCGGTCGGTGTAATCTGAGTTGGTGAGCCGACTGCTGCAATCAAGATCGTGACATGACCCAAGCCAGCTTCGCACCAAGGGAATCCGCTCCAGGATGCAGTGCGTTGATCACAACATGGCGGCGTTATGAACTCGATTCGCACCAACGGTTCTACCACGCGGCTGCTCACAAACAGACCAGCTGCGCGAAGGGAGAGCAATGAGCAAGAAACTACGGATGACGCCAAGCGAAGCGTTCGTTGAGACACTGGCCGCCCACGGCGTCAAAGACGTGTTCGGCATCGTCGGCTCGGCCTACATGGATGCGATGGACCTCTTTCCGCTCGCCGGAATCCGATTCATTCCCGTCGCCCACGAGCAAAACGCCGCGCATATGGCCGATGGCTATTCGCGGGTGACCGACCGTCATGGAGTCTGCATCGGACAGAACGGTCCAGGCATTACAAACTTCGTCACCGCCATCGCCGCTGCCTACTGGGCGCATTCGCCGGTGGTCGCCATCACGCCAGAAGCCGCCAGTCTCACGGCAGGGCTCGGTGGCTTTCAGGAAACCGACCAGATCCCGATCTTCTCGAAGATTACCAAATACCAGGCCCATGTGAGCGGCCCCACACGCATGGCCGAACTCACGCACCGCGCCTTCACAATCGCGATGCAAGAACGTGGTCCGACACAGCTCAACATCCCTCGCGACCATTTCTACGGTGAGATCGACACCATCATTCCCGAGCCAAAAACGATCGAGCGCGCAGCCGGGGGGCCCGAAGCGCTGCGGGCAGCGGCGGAAGCCCTCTCCGCAGCACGCTTTCCGGTGATCATCGCCGGCGGAGGCGTGGTGATGGCGGGAGGCATCGAAGAGACCAAGACGCTGGCAGAGCATCTTTCCTGCCCCGTCGTCACGAGCTACCTGCACAACGATGCCTTCCCGGCCAGTCACGAACTCGCGTGCGGGCCACTCGGCTACCAGGGCTCCAAGGCCGCCATGCGCCTGATTGCGAAAGCTGACGTGGTCCTGGCGCTCGGCAGCCGCCTTGGTCCGTTTGGCACGCTCCCTCAATATGGCATCGATTACTGGCCAGCCGACGCCAAGATCATCCAGATCGACACCGACAACCGTGCACTCGGTCTGGTCAAAGAGGTCTCGATTGGAATCTGCGGCGACGCGCGTCTGGCTGCGAAAGAACTACTCAGCCACCTCCGCGCATCGAACGGCACGCCGGAGAAAGACGTCGAACGAATCACCGAGATCGCCGCCGCAAAAACGGCCTGGCGCGAAGAACTTCAACAACTGCCAACAGAACCACGGGAAGGCCAAATCAGCCCGCGCACTGCGCTCACAGAGCTCAGTAACGCGATGCCCGCTCACGCGATGGTATCGACCGACATCGGCAACGTCTGTTCGGTTGCGAACAGCTATCTACACTTCGACGAACCTCAAAGTTTCCTCGCCGCGATGAGCTGGGGCAACTGCGGGTACGCATTTCCGGCCGCGATTGGTGCCAAAGTCGGCAGACCAGACCGTCCGGCTATTGCCTACGTCGGCGAGGGGGCCTGGGGAATGAGTCTGACCGAGGTAATGACCTGTGTCCGTGAAAACATCCCTGTTGTCGCGGTGGTCTTCGACAACGAACACTGGGGCGCCGAGAAACGGAATCAGATCGATTATTTCGACAATCGATTTCTCGGCACGAACCTCGTCAATCCGGATTTTGCCGAGATCGCCAGGGCCATGGGAGCAGACGGCATCACGGTCGACCATGCCGATCAGGTTGGAGACGCACTCCGCGCTGCCGTTGCGGCGAACCGACCGACGGTACTGAACCTGCGACTAACACAGGAACTGGCCGACCCGTTCCGTCGCGATGCCTTCAAACAACCGGTGCGCTTGCTCGACAAGTACAAGGCCTTCAGTGCAAAGCCCGTCTAGCCACGTGCCCTGTACAACATGGCGGTCCGGGAGCGTCTTCGCCCCGGCCGCCATGATCTCGCCTCCCACACACACGGTCGCAGGCACGCAGGTTCAACGCATCGTAAATCCTCGTGTGGACAGAAATTCACGCATGTGAGGGCGGGATTCCTTGCCAAGCAACCTGGACATATCTTCGCTCCAGACCCTATCTACCTTGCCTCGAGTCCGGCTGAGATAGTACGTATTCATTTTCTTGTCGTATTCGCGAATTGCGTCACGATCCAGAGAATCGTCATAAAACTCCTCTTTTAACGTGGCGCTGAGAGGTAAGCGCGGTTTGCATTCGGGATTCTGATCAGGCCAACCGAGGCAGAGCCCAAACACGGGATAAACCTGCTCCGGCAACCTGAGCAGATCGGCCACCTGCTGCGGATCGTTTCGAATCCCTCCGATATAGCAAATCCCAAGGCCGAGCGACTCGGCGGCAACCACGGCATTTTGCGCAGCCAGCGCGACATCGACGGTTGCGATGATGAAGTGCTCCGTCATCCCCGCCTGCAACTCGCCTCCTCCAATTTCACACGCCAGCGCGCTGCGATGTAAATCTGCGCACCACACGAGAAACGCTCCGGCCGTCGCGACATGCGCCTGCCCACCGGCAAGCGTCGCGATCGCCTCGCGCGTCACCGACTTTCGTACCCGAATGACGGTAATCCCCTGCAAATTACTCGACGTCGCGGCCGACAGGCCCGTCCGCACGATGGTTTCAACCGTTGCGTCTGGAACTGGTTTATCCGTAAATTTGCGAATTGATCGATGCTTTTGCAACAACTCAATGGTGGTGTTCATCCGTAGTCTTCCTCTTCATGCGGTCGGTCTGAAACCATGAGCGCCGAGAATCGCCGTTCCGAACGCCAGCACCTCCACGCCACCGATTCCCTTCCCATTGCCACGAGAACTCGCCAGGCGCGAGGTCTCCAACCGGACACACACGATCGCGCTTGCCCCCATTTTCTCGGCTTCTTCCTTCATCCGCAGAACCGCTTCTCGGCGCGCCCGGTCCACCAGCGTCTCATAGACCCGAACGCGCCCGCCGAACAGCATTCGCACACCGGCGAGACAGCGTTTGAAATAATCCAGTGAAATCACGACCGACCCGCATACCAAACGAGAATCCGTCCCTGTCTGCATATGCGGCGGATTCTTCAAGGGGATCGCCATCAGCTTGAGCAACCGTGCTTCTCTATCCCGTATGCTCGCGTAGTGGCGACGTTCCGCGCGACGACCGGCAACGTAGCCCAGGACAAGCAGACTACAGACGATTCCAAGAGAGAGAAAGGATTCCATCCACCCTCCCTCAATTGATCCGGACCGCAGTACCGTAGACATACAACTCTGCAGCCCCCTGGGACAACGAGGACGTCGCAAAACGTACGTTGACAATGGCATTCGCCCCCATGGCCTCGGCCTGCTGAGTCATGCGGTACATGGCCTCCTGTCGAGACTCGGCGAGCAACTCCGTGTACCCCGTGAGTTCACCACCCACCAAATTCTTGAAACCGGCCATAATGTCCCGACCCACGTGTTTTGCTCGCACTGTGTTACCACTAACCAATCCGAAACACTCCAGGATCGTCCGGCCGGGAATGGTCTCGGTTGAAACCAGTTGCATCGGTCCCTCCTCGATTCATCTTCTCCGGTTCTCGTCCACAGCAACCAAGATTCGCCGTCGAAACAGACCTGAACCACAGGCCTACTTCGTGAGGCATCGCCTCACGCCAAACATGGCACGCGCGTGACGAGCAAAACCTGAGAAAACTCACTGCACCACGCTGTGGCGCCCAACAACCGCACCTGTTTTACCGAGCTGCCCACCGGTCCAGCCAACCCAGTACCGTCTCGTGCCACTGGATGCTGTTACT
>CAZPZZ010000013.1:22864-37690 GCA_964591245.1 uncultured Vicinamibacteraceae bacterium
CTGCCCACCGGTCCAGCCAACCCAGTACCGTCTCGTGCCACTGGATGCTGTTACTCGGGCGTATTACCCAGTGGTTCTCATCAGAGAAATAGAGAAGCTGACTGGGAATGCCGCGGCGTTGCAGGGCGTTAAAGGTCGAAAGTCCCTGTTCAAGCGGCACGCGGTGGTCTTCTTGTCCGTGGATCACCAACATCGGCGTCTGCCACTTGTCGACATACCGCGCCGGGTTGTGCTTCTCGTGGCCGCCCGGATTGGCATAGTACGGGCCACCATGCTCCCACTCTGGAAACCACAGCTCCTCCGTCGAGTAATACATCGAACGCATGTCAAAGACGCCGTCGTGATTCACCAGGCACTTGAAGCGGTCGGGCCAATTTCCGGCAATCCAGTTCACCATGTACCCACCGTAGGAAGCACCAAGCGCGCAAACATCCTCGCCGGACATCCAGGGATACCGTTTCAGTGTGGCGGCGAGCCCTGCTTGCAGATCCTCGAGCGGCTTCCCGCCCCAATCACCAGTGATGGCATCGGTGAACGCTTGTCCGTACCCCACCGAACCATGAAAATCGATCATCACTGCCGCGTAACCAGCGGCCGCATAGCTCTGGGGGTTCCAGCGGTAATGGAAATGATTGCCGAATGACCCCTGCGGTCCGCCATGAATCAAGAACGCCACCGGATACGTTCGTGAAGGATCGAAGTTGACCGGCTTGACCACATGCGCGTAGACCCTGTCCCCCTCAGCTCCGGTGAAACTGAACTGCTCGTGATCTCCCAGGTCCAGCGTAGCCAGCCGGTCCGCGTTTACCTGCGTAATCTGCTGAAGATCGCTGCCGTCGGGGCGTGCCGTGAAAAGCTCGACCGGTAGCGATAAATGGTCGAGTCCAAAGACGAGGCGGTCACCCGCGAACGACGGGGCACTGATATAACCCAGATCATCGAGCACCGTCGTCACCTCTCCGCTGCTGACGTCGATCGCAAACAACGAGACATGTCCCCGGTTCTGAGCGGTCGCCCAGAGTGTGGCGCCGTCCGGCGCCCACACCAAACCGCCCGGCGATCGATCCCAATTGGGCGTCAAGACCCGGACCGGGCCATCCGGCCACCGACGCACCATGACACGCAGCCTATCCGCCTCAAAGCCAGGGCGTTCCATGGCCAGGTAGGCCAGTGTCCGACCATCGGGCGAGAATGCCGGGGCCGTATCCCAGGCCTCGTTGTCTTTCGTGAGATTTCGCGGCGGTGTCACACCAAGCACCGACGCCAGCCACAAGTCAAAATTCGTCGACCACGGTTCTCCCTCGTCGACAACCCGCGCGGTGAATACGATGCCCGTACCGTCAGGGGTAAACGCAAATTCTTCGGCGCCACCGAAAGGAACCGACGGGGAATCCCCATCAACCCTGGACATCACATCTACAGGTGGACCGCCCTCAAGCGGCATCACGAAGATATGCGAACGTCGACCGTCTTCCCAGGTATCCCAGTGACGAACGAAGACGCGATCGAACAATCGTCCACTCGCTTGTGCACTCGCCTGTGCCTGGAGACGCTCAACAGTACAGTCCAAGGTGTCGCACTCCACGAACACCTCCATGGAGACAGCGAGGTGCGTACCATCCGGGGAAAGCGTGAGATTCGCCACGTCGAGAGGGAGCTCGGTAACCGGTGTCGCCTCTCCCCCCACTGCATCGAGACGCCACACTTGGGACGAACCGGACCGGGTGGAAAGGAAGTAGAGGGATTCGCCGTCAGGCGTCCAGCGCGGAGAGAAATCACCGGCGGTATGGGTGGTGAGCTGCTGGGGGATCCCCCCCGAACGATCCACCACCCAGATGTCGGTCCGCCGCCGGTCCGCGTCGACGTCAAGCGAGCTGACGACAAACGCCACCCGCCGACCGTCTGGCGAGGGCTGGGGATCGGAAACACGGTCCATCGACACCAGGTCGAGAGCAGTCATGGAACGAAGGGATTGCGCAGCGTTCGCTGTAGAAGTCAAGAAGACCAGGGTAAGAATCTGAGCAGTGCAACGGATCATCGTCTGAACCTCCAACTTGGTACTGACATGATTCTGTGCGAGACGACCGGTGAGGGCAACATCGGTGTCGCCGTGTGGTAGCGTGTCATCATCGCGATCGGAACAGTGCATGACTCGGCTATGAGGTGACCATGCAAGTCAAAGCTTGGTTTGTAACCATGTGGTTTATCACGGCGGGCATTGCGGGTGCACAGACACCTGTCGCCCCTCCGAATCAGGAATCTGGCCGCAGCATGGTCGAAGCTCTTGCTCAATTTCGCTTCGATCAGCTCGGGCATCCGCAGATACAGAGCGACTCCATCAAGCCCGTACGCGCGCCCGCCGACAGGCCGCACCGGCTGCTGATTGTCCCGGTACGTTTCGCCGACACAGGTTACGACCGCTTTGCCGGAGACCCCGCCCAAGACGACCGAAATCGTACCTATTTTCAAGAACTGCTCTTTGCGGGAGGTCCCGAGAATCCTGCGCCTGGCACGCTGTCTCACTACTACCGACACCAGTCGCGCGGGCGCTACAACGTCACCGGCGATATTTTCCCTGTCGTCGAACTTGAGCACCCGCTTCACCACTACGGCCGTCCCATCCAGAACTCTGACGGAAGCTGGCGTAACGACGAGCGTGTCACGGAACTCGTGCACGACGCCCTCCAAGCCGCCTACAGCACGCGTCCCGATTTTCCGTGGCGCGATTACGACCTGTGGGACCCACAAGACTTCGACGACGATGGGAACCGGGACGAGCCAGATGGCTACCTGGATCACTTCATTCTCATCGTTGCCGGCAAGGGCCAATCTTCGTGCCATGGACTGTACAAACTCAACGAGAAGCTCACCACCAACGCCCCCACCGATGCTTTCTTCGCTCTGGACGAGGCCGAGCGCGCCTGCGCAGATCGCATCTGGCCCCACCGCTTCGCGCTAAGCCAGAACCTGGACAGCGGACCAGTGGTGAATGGCCGGATGAATGTGCAGGGTGGGCTCGACATCGGCAACGGCATGTGGGTGCTGGATTACAACATGCAGTCCGAGTACACGGAACCTTCCACATTCATCCACGAATTTGGTCATTCCCTGGGACTCCCGGACATCTACGCACGCGCAACCAACAACTCCACGGCGGCCTGGGAGGCGATGTCAAGCACGGCATCACCGGAGCCGCAAGAATTGAGTGCCTGGTCGCGCACCGTCCTCGGCTGGCTCGAACCGTGCGTCATCCGACCCAACGGGTGGGGCGGTGAGCCCAGCGGTTCCCTCCACTTGAAGATGATGAATGACTGGAGCGGCAAGACCGGATATACCGCGAACGAAGGACTCTGTGAAGCCGCAATGGTTGTTCTCCCACCCAAGTTCCGTGACATCGAGATGGGACCGCTGGGCTCAGCGCAAGGGACACAAGCTGCCTACTCGGGACAGGGCAATAGCATGAATCGAACCCTCGCCCGGTCATTCGATCTCCGAGACGTACCGACAAACGAACCCATACTGCTACACCTCGACTCCTGGTTCGTGATCGAAGCCGAGTGGGACTATCTCTACGTCGAGGTCGCAGGACCCAACGAACCATTCCAACGCATCTTGCCGGTCGACAAAGATGATGTTGGCGATACACGGAGCGTGATGCCAAGTGGTAAAGGTCACGAAGGGGAAGGATCCCTACCCGGCTTCACCGGACGAAGCGGAGACCTCGACGGTGATGGGAAGGTAGAGATCGCTCCTAACTGTGATCCCAGCCTCGAACGCACACTGGCCGAAGACCGGGTGGGTAGCGCCGAGACCGATCCCTGTGAGGCCGCACAATGGGTCACGGCCCGCTTCGACTTGAGTGAGTATCGGGGGCGGGAGGTCACGGTACGATTCACCTATTTCACCGATATGGCAGCCGTAGAAGATGGGGCCCTCCTCGACAACATCCAGATTCCGGCCATCGCCTTCCACGAAGACTTCGAAGGTGCGGACCTCGACGGCTGGACAGCACAGGGATTCACCCTCTCATCCGGTCAACACCATCTCGCTGTACCCCATTTCTATTTGCTGGAGTACCGAGATCCCTACCGCGCACTCGATGCAGTCAAGAACTACGACCAGGCGCTCTCGCACCCCGGCTTCATGTTTTTCCCGGATCAAGACGGAACGATGTCGGCGTTTAACGTCAACTACCGTCCCGGAGTCGTGATGTGGTACTACAACGGCGAGTATCTCTGGAGCCAAAACGAGCCAGCCGAAACCGGACCGGGACGGGGCTTTCTCCTTGTCGTCGATTCCACCCCGCAGGAATTTTCGCTGCCCGCACTCCCCGATCGGTATTACCAGACCACCGACGCCTGGACGCACTGGGCGTTCGATGACACGGCGCAATCGCTCTTGCGGGATGGCTTCGTCGATACCATGTGCTTCCAGCGGCGCCCCGACTACTACTCCGCCGATGTCGCATCGGAAGATGTCAGACGCTGCACCGAGTACTTGGTAGACGGTCGCCCTCCAATAGAACACCTCAGCTGGAACGACCGTACCTTGATGTACGGCTACACCCTCATCAATGAGTTTCTTCCAGGTCCTGAACGCCGGTCACGTAAATCCGCCAACAGCCTCTTCGACCTCCGCATTCGAAACGGCAACACCGAATACCGACTCTACGACCGGGTCTTGCGTGGTCTTCATTCGGCAGACGCCCCCTTCGCGCTGGCCGAATTCTCCAATGGAATCGAACTCTATCGCGCGCAAGACGGCGTCATGACTCGACAGTCGGCGACACCCTTTGCGCCGGTCCGCGAATTCACCGACGCACGGCCAAATCGTTACCAGAGCCCTCACCTCCCATTCGGGGGCGCCGACATTCCAGAGACGGGATTCAGCTATACCCTCGAAACGCCAGGACCAGATGCCCCCGCAGGCAGCATCGTACGCGTCGAATTCCTGTGGCGCTGATGACTCGAGCGAGCGAGCGGCATACACACCGTTTCTCTAGAATCGCAAAGGCTCAGACGTCATGACCACGCGCATTCGCCAACCTCTGCGCAACGACAATGCGTAGTGTTCGGATGGGAATTCGGTCCGGACTCCTGCTACTTACGCTTTGCCTCGCATGGCCGGCGAGCGCACAGGAACGCGACACGCCTCATCGGATGGTGACGCGCCTGCAGCAAGGAGTGCCAGCCATCGGTACGTTCGGCGATACCCCTAAAAACGGTCTCGACTTCGTGGTCATTGATTATCAGTATCGGCCGCTGAATTTCGAAGACCTGGCGCGGGCACTGATCTCGCTCCGCAATGAGGCCAGCACGCCCGGCCTGACCCCGATCGTCCGGATTCCCCGGAACAATCGAGACGCACCGGCGTCCGTCGTCGACCAGGTCCTGGACCTGGGGGTCTCCGGCATCATGTTTCCAGACATTGAAACGCCGGAACAGGCCCTCATGGCGGTGGGCACGATGCGTTTCACAGAGGCTCTTCCCACGTCGGCAACCACACCGGTCGGCCAACGGGACGCCGACGTAGGCCGTGCACCAGCCTCCTGGGGCATGGGCGACCGCGAATACCGCACACACGCCGACCTCTGGCCACTCAACCCCAATGGTCGGTTGGTCGCGCTGCTCCAGGTCGAATCGCAAGCCGGAATCGAACGGCTTGATGAAATCTTGGCTGTGCCCGGAGTCGGGGCAATCTTCCTGGGCCCTTTCGATCTGGCAACATCACTGGGAGAAGAACGACCCGACGCCCCCCGGGTAGAAACATTCATTCAGTCGGTGCTTCAAAGCTGTCTTCGCGCCAACATCTCCTGTGGATATCCGATCGTGGCCACAACTCGCGCCGACGCTGAACGCGAAACCCGTCGCCGGCTCAGCGAAGGATTCATGATCCTGGCCGTGATGGTCACCACACCGCGAGAGTAGACGACCGTCCACCGCCGCCTCACACACCGTCTGCCGATTCACGTTTCGGACCCGGCTTGTCCCCCCCCTGCAATCCGCACGGCACTGTCTCGGCGAGAGGCAGTTCGCAAGATTCGCGACTGCGGTCAGGCATACGGCTCGCTGGGAGGGGACGAGCCCTCATGAGGTTCAGTACAGCACATGCTCACCGTAGGCGGGCATCCCAAATTCGCCCGTAATGGACATCTCGACGCCACTGACTTCCTGGACACCCGGAAAGGCCACAGGTGTAAGCCGACCCTCGATAATCATGGACAAGTCGAATTCGACTCCGCCCACTACCGCGTCCAGTTGCGCGTCCGCCATGGCCGCGTCATCAGTGTGCTGCTCTTCGGTCATCAACTCTCGGGTCATCATTGTCTCTATTCCTTGGTCTGAGTGTGCCCGCGGGTCATCCGCGGTCGATGTTGCCAGTGTAGGTGCCACCACTAAGGACACACCATGCCGCACCGCACAGAAACTCCGTGACTCAGATCACACACGACAACATCGCTCCACGACGCCGGTGCAACGACAAATCGCACCCTGTATGGAAGCACGTAGGTATTTGCCCAACCGGGTAGTAGAATTACCGTACTCCGTGTTGTTGATTGTCGACCTCCGGACAAGGCTCCGCCGGGAGAGATGATGCCTATGAACCGCGATTACGCGACAATGCCGATGGCATTGGCCGTGTGTGTTCTCGCGATCGGATCGTTGGCGATCTGGGGTGGTGATCCGCTCCACGCCGCAGCTCAACAAGACTCCAGGGCGCACTCTACAGCACGCCCCCCCGCACCTGCGAAGGAGGAAATGGCCTCCGAGGACGCACAGACGGTTCTCCGCCGCTACTGCGTCACATGCCACAACGCCAACCTACAGACTGCGGGTCTGTCATTAGACGCATTGGACATCGCGCGCGTCGGGGACCACGCCGAGACATGGGAAAAAGTCGTGCGCAAATTGCGCACCGGAACCATGCCGCCGGTGGGACGTCCACGACCAGATCGAACCACCTACACGGCACTCGCCTCGATGCTGGAAACATCGCTCGACCGAGCCATCACGATGAATCCGACGGCCGGTCGCACGACAGTTCACCGCCTCAACCGCCGAGAATATGCCAACGCGGTACAGGAACTCCTCGCGCTGGACGTGAATACCGACACGCTCTTGCCACCCGATAATTCTGATCTGGGATTCGACAACATGGCGGACATCCTGTCGGTCTCTCCTGCCTTGCTCGACCGCTACATCTTTGCCGCGCGAAAGATCGGCCGTCTGGCGATTGGCGACCCCACGATCGAGCCCACGACCGAGGTCTACGCCGTTCCCAAGATGCGGTTTCAAGATCACCGCATGAGTGAAGACCTGCCTTTTGGCTCACGGGGAGGTACCGCCATCCGGCATGATTTTCCACTCGATGCCGAGTACGAGATCACCATCAGGCTTCAGCGGCAGCTCTACGACTACGTCCGTGGGCTCCAGAACGAGCAACAACTGGAGGTCCGCGTAGGCGGCGAGCGCGTTGCCATGTTTAGGGTCGGGGGAGCACCTGGAACCCCGCCGCCCCGGACCTTCGCAGGTGCCGTCCTGGGTGACCGAGCATGGGAAGAGTACGCATTGCATGCTGACGACCACCTGAAGGTTCGTCTTCCCGTTTCGGCTGGCCCGCAGGTCGTCGGTGTCTCATTCATCCAGGCACGATCCGAACGGGATGGTGTGGCCCAACCACGGGCCACCGGTAAAGTGCTGGCGATTGCCGAACGCTGGAGTTCCACCTCGGAGGCTCCAGAGGCGGCGGTCGATCAGGTCAGCATCTCGGGCCCCTTCAACGCGGTCGGCCCGGGCAACACACCGAGTCGGGAGCGTCTATTTTCCTGTCACCCAACGCGTGGAATGGAGGCCGAGCTCTGCGCCAGAGAGATCCTGGCGACACTGGCTCGCCGTGCGTTTCGCCGACCGGTAACGCCGGCAGATATAGCCACACTCCTGCCGTTCTACGAGGCCGGGCATGAGGCCGGTGGTTTTGAAACCGGTATCCAGCGAAGTCTCGAAAGTATCCTCGTCGATCCAGAATTTCTCTTTCGGATCGAGCGCGAACCAGATACCCCTGCCGCAGCGACATACCGCATTGGCAATCTCGAGCTGGCCTCACGCCTATCATTCTTTCTCTGGAGCAGTATTCCCGACGATGAATTACTCGACCTCGCAGAGCGTGGAGTACTCAGCACCCCAGAGACGCTCGAGCGACAGGTGCGCCGTATGCTTGCGGACAGGCGCGCCAAAGCGCTGGTGGATGGCTTCGCCATGCAGTGGCTGGCCCTCGGAACCTTGGCAAACGTCGGTCCGACGCCGGAATTGTTCCCAAACTTCGACGACAGCTTGCGTGAAGCCTTTCAGCGCGAAACAGAGCTTTTTGTTGAAAGCCAGATCCGCGAAGATCACAGCATTCTGGATCTCATCCGAACCAACGAGACGTTCGTCAATGAGCGTCTTGCCGAGCACTATGGAATTTCAAATGTCTACGGCAGTCGATTTCGCCGAGTGACCGTCGATGACGGCTCGCGAGGTGGACTCCTCGGACAGGGCAGCATTCTCACCGTCACCTCCTATCCGACACGGACTTCTCCCGTCCTGCGAGGACACTGGCTTCTGGACCGTATTCTCGGAGCGCCCCCTCCACCACCACCTCCGGATGTGCCGGCATTGCCAGATCGGGGCAAAGGTGGCCGACCCGCATCCGTACGTGAACGGCTGGAGCAGCATCGAGATAATCCGGTGTGTGCAGCGTGTCACGCGCCCATGGACCCGCTGGGCTTCGCGCTGGAACACTTTGATGCAATCGGGCAATGGCGCACGACCGGAGAAGCGGGAGATTCCATTGACGCCTCCGGGGTCTTTCCGGATGGTACCCAGTTTCAAGGCCTGGCCGGACTCAAAGCCGTCGTGCTCCGTAATCCCGAGCAGTTTGTTAGAACCGTAACAGAGAAACTCACAACATATGCGCTGGGTCGTGGGTTGGAGTACTACGACATGCCGGCCATCCGCCAGATCATCCAAGAAGCGTCACGAGACGAGTATCGTTGGTCGTCGCTCGTGCTCGGAATTGTCGAGAGTCTGCCATTTCAGATGCGGAGCTCAGAATCATGATCATCACAAAGAGAGCTATTCCACGGCGCACAGTACTCCGGGGCGTTGGAGCCACTGTGGCGTTGCCCTTACTGGACAGCATGGTCCCCGCCCTGACTGCAGCGAGCAGCACCGTGGCAATCTCGACACAACGGCTCGGTGTCATCTACGTACCGAATGGCATCGTCATGGATCAGTGGACACCGGCCACCACTGGCGCCCGCTTCGAATTGACGCCGATCCTGCAACCCCTTGCACGGTTTCGGGACCAGCTCCTCGTCATCTCCGGACTCAGTAACAAAGGGCACGACAACATCCATGAAACCGGTGCCACTAGCTTTCTGACCGGCATGCCGCCGAAGCGGACGCAGGGCTCAGAGCTCCGGGCTGGCGTGTCCATGGACCAGCTGATCGCGCGAGAATTCGGACAACATACCCAACTTGCGTCGCTGGAACTCGCCCTGGAATCAGGGAACGACGTCGGCACCTGCGGCGGTGGGTACACCTGTGCCTACACCAATACCATCAGCTGGCGCAGCGCAACCACTCCTCTCCCGATGGAAACAAATCCACGGACAGTATTTGAGCGACTGCTCGGGGACGTTGGCGGCACCGATCCTGTGGCACGACTAGCCCGGATCAAACAGAACCGAAGTTTGCTCGATGCCGTCACAGACAAGGTCGCCCAGCTCCGCCGCGAGCTTGGCACTCGGGATCGCGGGAAACTCAGTGAATATCTCGACGCTGTGCGCGACATCGAGCGCCGCATCGAAAAGGCCGAGGCACAAGTCCACGAACCTTTACCAGAGATCGCTCCACCACTGGGCATCCCATCCGAATTCGGCGAACACGCGAAACTCATGTTCGACCTTCAAGTTCTCGCGTATCAGACCGACCTGACGCGAGTCATCAGTTTCATGGTGAGCCGCGAGTACAGCGGCCGCACCTACCCTGAAATCGGGGTGCCCGAAGCGCACCACCCGACATCACACCACCAGAGCGATCCGGCCAAGCTCGCAAAACTAGCCAAGATCAACACCTTTCACACGACCTTGCTCGCATACTTCCTCGAGCGGTTGGCCACCACGCCAGACGGTGATGGCTCCCTGCTTGATCACTTGACGCTGCTCTATGGCGGCGGTTTGAGTGATGGCAATTCCCACTCTTCAGAGAACTTGCCGATCCTGCTCTTAGGGGGAGGCGGAGGCCGCTTGCAGGGAGGACGCCACATTCAGTATCCAGATCCGACCCCGATGTCCAACCTGCACGTCACCTTGATGGACAAGTTAGGAATCAACGTCGACAACTTCGGGGTAAGCACTGGCACCCTCTCCGCACTGTCGGACGTCTAATGCGTGGGCTCACACGGCCGTTCGTCATCGCACTCATCGGCACTTTACCGTTGTGGTGCCCCGGCGTTACGTCAGCACAGTCGTCCGAACTGCAGCTCCGCGATGCGGTGAGGAATCGAGACGAGGCGACAATTCGTAGCCTGTTGGATGCGCAGGTTGACATCAACGCGCCCCAACCCGATGGCGCCACGGCACTACACTGGGCGGTGTATCTGAACGATGTCAAAACGACAACGCAGTTATTACAGGCCGGTGCCATACCCGACGTAGTCAATGAACTCGGCGTCACTCCACTCTATCTCGCCTGTGAGAATGGCAACGGGGTGATAGTGCAGATGCTGCTCGCGGCGGGAGCGACACCGCATGCCGTACTCCCCAGTGGCGAGACCCTCCTCATGACTGCGGCACGATCCGGAAACGTCCAGGCCGCCCAGGCCCTCGTGACGCACGGGGCAAATCTCCAGGCCCGGGAGAACACTGAAGAACAAACCGCGCTGATGTGGGCGGTATCACAGGGTCATGGAGCGGTGGTGGATCTTCTCGTCGACGCGGGTGCCGATGTGCACGCCCGATCGCGGACACGCCCGGTCGTAACCGCCCGATCTGCCGCAACGCGGCGGCCAGGTGCCGTGGTGGTGGTCGAAGAAGGCGGCTACACCCCCCTGCTCTTCGCAGCGCGGCAAGGCCAGCTGCGATCAGCCCAGATACTGCTAGCCGCGGGGGCACCGGCGAATGACACGGCGCCAGACGGCACCAGCGCACTGGTCGTGGCGGCACACAGCGGCCATGGCACACTGGCCAGATTGCTCCTGCAGCACGGGGCCGATGCCAACTCGGCGGGCGCCGGCTATACCCCGCTGCTCGCCGCGATACTGCGGGGCGATCTCGACCTGGTCCGCGCCCTACTTGCGTACGGTGCCAACCCCAACACGTCACTCCAACAAGGCACACGCCACGCGCGCCAGGGCAAACTATGGACATTGGATCTACGATGGGTTGGCGCAACACCGCTCCTGCTCGCCGCGAAACTGGGGCTGGCCGACATCATGCGTGAACTCGCCGCCTCTGGTGCAGACCTGGGAACCCATCTCGACGGAGTAACACCGCTGATGGCCGCCGCCGGCATGCTGACCCGTGGATTTGGCCGAGCCGGCACCGACCGTTGGGGACGCGAAATGGATTCCGCCGAAATGGAGCTTGCGTTGCGGCAGGATCCGGACCAACGTCCGGTCATGAACAGCGGGATTGACGCCATACAGGTAGCCGTAGAACTCGGTGCCGAGATCAACGCCGTCAACCGCGACGGTGACACCGCACTCCACCTTGCGGCATTCCACGGATTCCAAAGCGTCGTAGAATTCCTCGTCAGCCAAGGCGCCAGCCTCGACATCGAGAACGCACGCGGAGAAACACCGCTAGAACGCGCCCTGAGACCCCGGGCCCCCGCCCGGCTATCGCTGAGCCTCACCGACTACAGTGACACCCGGATGGCGGATCTACTTCGTGAGCTCAACACCATCCCCTAGACGTGCAATTAGACGTGCAATGCGGCCACTCGATGGCGCCTGAGCCAGACGCCTCGGATCTACGCGACGGATGGCGTCGCCTCTGCCCGTCACATGACCACCCCCGAGAGGAGAACCCCCAACAATGCACCGCTTCTATGCCACCTGGTCTGTCCTACTGATCGCCGGATTGCTCTGGATGCCTGCCACGAGCCGGGCCCAAAGCGAACCGTGGACCTTGCCTCTCACGTCGGATGGACACCCTGACCTGCAAGGAGTCTGGGCGAACAACACCGCCACGCCTCTCGAACGTCCCCAGGCTCTGGGCAACCAGGCCGAGTTGACAGAGGAGGAACTGGCCCGGGTCAGGGCGCGTTATGCAGAGCTCTTTGCTGGGGGAGAAACTGATGCTGCATTTGCGGACAGCGTGTTCACCGCCGCCCTCGGTGAAGAGGACACATTCTCCTCACGAGACACCTCAACTGGGAACTACAACCAATTCTGGCTGGTTGACCGCGAATTCGACCATCGGACGTCACTGGTCGTGGATCCGCCAAGTGGACGGCTGCCACCGCTGACGGCAGCCGCGCAACAACTCACCGAAGCGCGCGCTCTGCACGTAGCTGCCAATCCGGCCTCATCCTGGACCGACCGTCGGCTGCAAGAACGCTGTGTCACCTTCGGTATGCCAAATCTCTTTGCTGGATACAACACCTACTACCAGATCTTTCAGACGCCCGATCACGTTGTCATTTTGCACGAGATGATTCACGATGCTCGCATTATTCCGCTACGCGACGCCCCGCACATCGATGACACCATCCGACAGTGGCACGGCGACGCCAGAGGCTATTGGGACGGTGACACGCTGGTCGTCGAGACCAGGAATTTTTCGGCGCAAGCAGAGTCACCGGCGGCGCTCTACCAGCGAACCCGAGGCTCGGCCGCCCAACTACAGCTCGTCGAACGTTTTACCCGCGTCGGCCCAGATACACTCCAACACGAGTTCACAGTCAACGATGCCGGCACCTACTCAGCAGCCTGGACCGCCATGATTCCCCTCAAGCGGAGCAACGAACCACTCTTTGAATACGCCTGTCACGAAGGCAATATCGGCATGGAAGGTATCCTGTCCGGTCACCGCGCTGAGGAGCGCGCCGGCGCTGAGCGCTAAAACGCTCACGCAGCGTCAATGCAGACACGGTCGTGTCTCACAACGGCGTCACCGGAAACGAAAGCCGGTGACGCCAACGAGCAACACAACCATCTATTCCGGCAACGCAAAAACGAAGAGCGTGTTCCCAGCACTCGGGCGTAACTCCGGCGTCAACCGGTTGAAGGCACCGGAGGTCAGCGAACGGCCGGTACTGGCCGCCACATACTGGCGCCCCTCGACCGAAAAGGTCACCGGAAAACCGGTCACCGGGGAACCGAGGTTGATTTCCCAGAGCACCTCACCAGTCTCCGCATCGAGAGCTCGGAACCGACCGTTGTAATCTCCTCCGAATATCAGGTCTCCACCAGTCGTCATCAGCGAACTCGTGGCGGCGCGCTGCTCATAGATCCACAACCGCTCACCGGTCTCGGCGGAAATCGCCTGTACGGTGCCAACCTGATCAGTTCCAGGCGCAATCTGCGTACGGACCGACAGTTGATAGAGCGAGTCGTTATCGATCGCCATCATCCGCGCGCACGCATTGCGAAGTGGGTAGTACATCGTGTTCGTACGGGGGCTATACGCGCCCGCCTCCCAATCTTTACCACCGACGAGAGTAGGACACGCAAAGACTTCCTGCCCCTCACGACGGAACACCACCTCCGAGTTCTCGGTCACAACTCCGGTGACACCATCGATACCACCAACGACGTTTTGCGCAACGGTCGGTGTGGCCCATAGGAACTCACCCGTTGCACGATCCAACGTGTATACAATCCCAGTTTTCCCGGGAATACCGGTCATCACCCGGCGTTCCTCCCCGGGAGTCAGCCTGGGATTGATCCAACTGACCGTGGCGGGATCTGGTCGCACGGGCGTGTCGACCAGCAAGCGTTCAAAAGGATGATCGAGATCCCAGCTATCATTTAAATGCTGGTAGTACCATGCGATCTCGCCTGTGTCCGCAGCGAGCGCCAAGGTCGAATTGTGGTAGAGATGCGTGAGTTCAGTACCGCCAACCATGAACTTCGGTGCCGGTGATGTTACCGACGTTCCGATATACACAAGATCCAGGTCGGGGTCATAGCTCGGCACCATCCAGGCACCGACGTGCCTACGCTCCTCGAAGGGCACCTCACCCCAGGTCTCATCTCCCGGCTCGCCAGGCGCAGGAATCGTCCGCCGTCGCCAGAGTTCCTCGCCCGTCTCAGCATCGTGCGCAACGATGACGCAAGCGTTAGGCCCCCCACGTGGCGTACAGCCGCGACCAGAGATGACCTTACCCTCCGCAATGATAGGACCCGAACTTTGATTGGCCGGGTTGACGCGATAGTCGAGAATTTCAGTCTCCCAGACGAGCTCACCGGTGACCGCATCGAGAGCAAAGACGTAGTCATCCCCACTCGTGTCAATAATCTGCCTGTTGTAAATAGCCAGGTTTCGATTGAGATCCGTCAAGGCCCCGAGCATGTAGTCCTCAAGGTCATCGGGCCAGTCTCGACGGTACTCCCAACGAAGATCCCCCGTTGCCGCATCAATCGCCTGGATCAGATCCCGCGGGTTCGGCATATACATCACGCCGTCGTAGACCAACGGGGTACCTTGCTGCAGCCCCGGCCCAAGTCCGCGAGACCAGACCAACTGGAGCTGCCCCACGTTGCCACGGTCGATCTGGTCAAGAGGACTGTAACCCCAACCATTGAGCGTCCGACGCCACATCAACCAATCCTCTGCGG
>CAZPZZ010000013.1:37790-47273 GCA_964591245.1 uncultured Vicinamibacteraceae bacterium
GCCGACGACTACTTCTTACGCGCATCTGCACAATCTGCCGTTGGTCGGCAACAAGCCGTCTCGTGCACGCGGTCACCTGACCGGACGAACTCAGCCCACCCGAAGCACGAGGGTCATCTCTCCGATCGTGATGCGATCACCGTCGACCAACGCCTGTTCTGCCACCCGCGTCCCGTTGACCTGTGTCCCATTCCGGGATTGAAGATCTGTGATGGTCAAACCGGACGGACTCACCGTGATCAATGCATGTCGCCGAGAGACCCCACGGCCCGAC
Organism: uncultured Vicinamibacteraceae bacterium; assembly: GCA_964591245.1. GTDB lineage: Bacteria > Acidobacteriota > Vicinamibacteria > Vicinamibacterales > UBA8438 > CAZPZZ01. The sequence goes on from CAZPZZ010000013.1 coordinate 38,065, forward strand.
AAGCAAATCTGGTTATCGCTGTTGCTACCGACGTAATTCGTCACGCCCAGCGGGAACTGCTGAGGCGTTGCATCCTCGGTGTCGAGCATCAGGACCGAGCCCGGCGCAAGCATCGTCTGGTCGAAGTCATCGGCGACTCCATCACCAGGACGAGCCACAATGGTGCGGTCAATCTCCTCTACGGGCAGGCCAGGATTGGTAGGCTCATCACCTGGGAATGCCAGGATGGTGTGATCTTGCTCCTCCGTATGCGCGCCGGGAACCGTCCCGACATCAGTCTCAGCCTCGAGAACCTCCAGGAACCGCTGGCGCATTGCCTCAGCCGCGTCGAAGTCGTCGTTCCGTCGAGCCAGCTCCGCCTCAGCTTCACCGAGCTGCTTTCTGAATTCTTCTTCGTCAAACTCCCCGACTCGACACCTGAACTCAAGTTCCTGCTTCTCAAGCAGCGCCTGCTCACGTGAACGCTTGAAGCTCTCATGAATGACCACGAACTCCTCAAACACAGCTGCCGCTTCAACCCGGAGTGGTCTTGCGTCCTCTTCCAGTGCTGCCTGCCGACGCACGTAATCCGCAATGACTCGCTGAAATACCGCCGGATCAACGTCACCCTTGAGGTCCTCGGCTTTCGCGCAAAAACCCTCCAACACCTGGATTTCTTCATTGAGGGCAACGAGCTTGTTCAGGACCGACGTGTCGATCTTGCGCAACTCTTCAGGCATGAGCACGACGATAGCAAGAAGGCCTGGGAGGCGCAATCGGTCGCACGCACTCACGGAGCGGACACAGCCCGCAACACCGCCTCATAACCAGTCTGATAGGTTGGATACCGAAATCGATATCCTGAATCCCGCAAACGGTGGTTCGAGCAACGTTTATTCGTTCGCGTTGAACTATCTTCCTCCAACTCTTCCACGGGGGGTGGCGCACCGAGTCGAAGAGCCAGCCATCGCATGACCTCCAGCTCGGTCGCTGGCTGATCATCAACCGCCACGTACAGGGACCGCGGTGACTCCAACCGCATCAGATGCGCTAACACCCCAACACAGTCATCTCGATGAATCCGATTGGTGTACCGCCGGAATCCGGCCACACACCCGGCCTGGTCCCTGACCCGTTCGATCAACCGTGTGCGGCCCGGACCATAAATGCCCCCCAGACGCACAACAACAGTTGGGATGGAACTGCCAAGCGCACAGCGCTCGCCTTCCAGAAGAAGACGACCGGAAAAACCCAACGGCCGCGCCGCAGAGTCTTCATCAACAGATTCTCCATCGGTCTGCCCATAGACCCCTGTGCTGGAGACATACAGCAATCTCGACGGACCCCGTGCGCCACGTCCTTCAAGCACCGACTGCAAATTGACGAGGCCGTCTACATACGCCCGACGGTACGCCTCCTGAGTAAATGCATCCGCCGACACCGCGTACACGACGTAATCGACATCGGCGGGGAGTTCACACAGTGAGGCCGGCTCACTCAAATCGGCGCAGACCGGGCGGATCGGATCAACAACGTCCACACGACGGCGCCGAAGTCCCCACACCACGTCGCCCTGTGCAGCCAATGCCTCGCCCAGCGAGGCACCGACGTAACCGCAGCCGGCAATCAGTACCCTGGCCATACCTCACTCAGCACCCAGCATTCCTCACCTCTTCGCCGACTCACGAGGGACCACGCCCGGTATCGTCTCGCACAATGTCCTTGGCTCCGATGCTCTTGAGACGAGCCATCGCTAGCGACTACATACGTACTATCACCTTCAACGCACCACAACTCTTGCGAACAGCCGTTCCTGCAATTGCACGATATGTGGCACGGTTCCCATGATCAGAAGCGTGGTCATGCCGCAAACCTCGAGAGGTTTGCGCCGGGTGATACGTGGTTGACGTCTGCGCTGTTCGTGGGGTTCCGGTATCAAATGGTGTGAGCACGTAACGATGCGAAGGGTGGCGGCAAACAGTACACATCATCCGTCCATTCGAGTCGCCTGGAACAGGGAGGATCCACAGAAATAACTCTCCCCTCACTATCGGTCCATTGCGCTGTATCAACAACGACGATGTGGGATGAAAACGGTGTGGCCACCCACCCATCGACGCGTCCGGTCCATCCGCTCTATGGCGATCGACGGACACGGAGTCGGCTACTGTAGACCGCCACGTACTGACGTGATCTTCTGTGTATTGAAGCCGAGCCAATGCATGCGGCCCACGTATCGCGCATGCTCCACCTTGATACACCTATCCATCACTACGGACAATCCTCCGGCTTCGGCAATCTGCGCCCCTTCTTCATTGATCACCCCGAACTGACTCCAGAGATTACCTGCACCGATCGCAACCGCTTCCTCGGCAATTTCCGGAAGCGCGTCCGGCGTACGAAAGACATTGACGACATCGACCCGATCCGGGATATCGCGCAAACTCGGATAACTCGTTTCGCCGAGGATTTCTTGCTCACGAGGATTCACAGGGATCACGCGAAACCCATGACGACGAAGGTAAAACCCGACGAAGTAGCTCGCCCGCAATTCCGTCTTGGAAAGCCCCACGACCGCCACCGTTTTCGCAGAATTCAGAACATCTTGGATAGTCGCGATGTCTTGATATCGACTCAGATCGAACATGCCGCTGCCCCTCGTGCCCCGGTTGCCTGGGCGACACTGGCGAACCCTTGCTCAAGATCCCAAATAAGGTCGGCGACATCTTCTACGCCGACCGAGAGACGGATCGTTCCGGGCCCGACCCCGGCAGCGCTAAGCTCAGCATCGCTCAGTTGCCGATGCGTCGTACTTGCCGGGTGAATGATAAGACTCTTGGAATCGCCAACATTCGCCAGGTGAGACCAGAGCGTCACCCCACGAATGAAATCTTGGCCGGCACGACGCCCCCCCTCGCAGTCGAACGAAAACACCGCTCCCGCGCCGCCGGGCATATATTTCTCCACAAGCGAACAGTATTTGCTTGTGGCCAGCCCTGGATAGGTCACATTTGATGTCAGTGCATGCGATTCGAGAAAATTGGCGACGGCACGAGCGTTCTCCACGTGGCGGGTCATCCTCAGAGACAGTGTCTCCAAACCCTGCAGGAAAAGAAACGCATTGAAGGGACTCATCGCGGCACCGAGATCCCGGAGCGTCTCAGCCCGCAACTTCATCAAATAGCCGTAGGTGCCAAAAGTTTCGTGAAACTGTAAGCCGTGATACGCCGGCGAGGGATCAGCCACCACGGGAAACCGCCCGTTAGACCAGTTGAACTCCCCCGACTCAACCACCACACCGCCAATACTCGTCCCGTGTCCCCCGATGAACTTCGTCGCCGAGTGCAGGACGATATCGGCTCCCCATTCCATCGGACGACAGAGAAACGGAGTCGCGAACGTGTTGTCAATCAACAGCGGCAACTGATGTTCATGGGCAATTCCGGCGATCCGCTCGATGTCGAGCACATTCCCGCCCGGATTTCCGATGGTCTCGCCGTAAAAGGCCTTGGTGTTCTCGCGAACCGCCGCCTGCCACGCGTCGGGATCATCTGGATCCACCCACGACAACTCCACCGACATCTTGCTCAGGTAATGTTTGAGTTGGTTGACGCTACCACCGTATAACGCCGACGATGAGACGACGTGGTCCCCCGGGGCGAGGAATGTGAAGAGCGCTGCCGCCTGGGCCGCAATGCCACTGGCAAACGCCACTGCCCCGCATCCGCCTTCGAGATTCGCGATCCGCTCTTCGAAAACCGCGACCGTTGGATTCATGATGCGCGAGTAGGTATTGCCGTATTCCTGCAAGTTAAAATATGCTGCCGCCGACTCCGGGTCTTCAAATACGTAACTCGCCGTCTGGTAAATCGGCACAGCGCGCGCACCGGTATTCGGGTCAGGCCGCTGGCCTGCGTGTATCTGGCGTGTGTCGAACCCGAAACGCCGTGGTTCTTCCATCAACCCCTCCGCTCCTCGGTTAGGTTTCTCGCTTACGTCCAGTGGACGCGCGGAACAACCCACGCGCGAGGAATGCCTTAATCATAGGTGTCTGGCGCGCTTCTTCCAGCAGAAAGCAGTCGTGGCCATATGGGGCATCGATCACATGCCACTCCACGTCGCGCCCGGTCGCCCGCAGCGCCGACGCCAGCTCCTCTGAACCGCTGGGAGGATATAGCCAATCCGAGCTGAATGCGATCAGCAAGGTACGAGCAGCAACCCTCTGGAGCGCTCGCTGTAAATCGCCAGCACCATACTGCCGCGCCAGATCAAAGTAAGACAACGCCCGTGACATGTAGAGATACGTGTTGGCATCGAAACGTTGAACGAAACGGTCCGCTTGATGCCGCAAATAGCCCTCGACCTCGAATTCTGGGCGGGTGAGATCATAGTGAAGGTCATCACCGTGCTGTAACCGTCGACCAAATTTCTCCCGCACCGAAGACGCCGAAAGATACGTGATGTGTCCGACCATGCGGGCCACACCCATGCCTGCACGGGGTGCGCGTCCCGTGTCGTGATAATTCCCGCCCTGCCAATCCGGATCCGCTGTGATCGCGTTACGTGCGATGGCATTCCAGGCCACCCCCTGCGGGTGCAGCGCATGGGTCGATGCGATAGGGACAATTGCCTCGACCTGAGTCGGATAACGAACGGCCCACTCGAGCGCCTGCATCCCACCAAGTGAACCGCCAGCCACCGCCACGAGTCGTTCAATTCCGAGCGTCGACAGCCATGCTCGTTGCGCCCGGACCATATCCGATACCGTGATCACAGGAAAGTCAGCCCCGAATGGACGCCCTGTCGCCGGATTCACAGAGGATGGTCCAGTGGTACCACGGCACCCTCCCAGCAAATTCGAGCTCAGGACGCAATAACGGTCTGTATCGAACGCTTTGCCGGGACCGATCATGCCGTCCCACCAACCCAACCCGTGCCGCCAACTCCCATCGCGCTCTTCGGCGCGAAACCCATCGCGAGTACTCTGGGTTTCCGGTCGCCCGGCATACCCGGCCGCATGCGCGTCTCCGCTCAGCGCATGGCAAACAAGAATCACGTTGTCCCGATCGGGTGCGAGCTGTCCGTACGACTCGTAGGCGATCCGAACGGGGAACAGCTCCCGACCGCAATCGAGGGCAAGCGGCTCAGGCAGCTCAAGATACTGGGTTTCGACAAGCCCCACCGACCCCGTGTCCGTGGACGGACCCTGCCTAGACATCGTCATGCGGTGGGATCATACCGTCGCCCTGGCCATATCCGATCGTTACTCCTCGGCGCACTCGATATATGCTGTTTATTCGTAACAAGCTAATGCGCCAACCACGCCCAATGAGGAGAATGTAGGATGAGTGTCAACAACGGAGTCAACGTGCAAGCCCTTCTAGATGCCCGCGAAGCGTTGCGAGATGCCCCTGCGGCCGCAAAATTCAACTGGCGAGCATCCTGCAAGTGGCAGAGTGGCACGCACAGCACCTCCAGCGTCCAGGGTTTTCATGGCCTGGGAGAGGAACAACAGCACAAAACTGAATTCTCCTTTGACGCTGACCACCCCGAAATCTTCGCGTCCGAGGACCATGGTGCCACACCGATCGAATTTGTCCTTGTCGGTCTCGCCAGCTGCCTGACGGCAGGTGTCGCGGCGGTAGCCCAAAACCGGGAGATTCAGCTCCGATCAGTGGAAGCCAATCTGGAAGGCTCCATGGACATTCAGGGCATCCTCGGCATCGACAGTGATGTCCGGAACGGCTACGACGACATTAAGGTGACATTCAACATCGACGCTGATGCCTCCCAGGAGGACATCGAGGCACTGGTGGCACAATCCCAGAAACGGTCTGCCGTCTACGATGTCGTGACCAATCCGACCAACGTCAACGTCGAGGTACACGGCACCAATAGCGCGGCAGGCTAACCCGGACGAAGCACCCTCTCTAGCCCTCTGTCGCCCAACCCAGGCTCGACGACATCGCGGGAGAAACATCATCGAGTACGTCACGACTCTCGTCATTGGAGCCGGTCACGCCGGTTTAGCCATAAGCCATTACCTCGCCAAAGAGTCGATCGACCACCTCCTGCTCGAGCGAGGCCAAGTGGCGAACTCCTGGCGTCGCGAACGATGGGACTCGCTCAGGCTGCTCACCCCAAACTGGCAAACCCGCTTACCGGGCCGTCAATATGACGGCCCCGACCCCGACGGGTTCATGACGAGCACCGAGGTCATCCAGTTTATCGCTGGATGTGCCGCCGACGCCGACGCACCGATTCGCAGCCACACCACGGTAACCTCCGTACAAGCAGCCGACGGCGGATACCTGGTCAAGACCGACACCGGACACCTTCGATGTCGGTGTGTGGTCTTGGCCAGTGGCGCCTGTAATCTGCCCGTCGTCCCGTCCTTCGCCGCGGCGCTTCCACCTGGGCTCACATGCGTCACCCCGATGACCTACCGCGCTCCCGATCAACTGCCGGATGGCGGCGTACTTGTCGTTGGTGCCTCGGCTACAGGCGTGCAACTGGCGCACGAGATCCAACACTCCGGGCGACAAGTGACGCTCTCCGTTGGCGAGCATGTACGATTGCCCAGATGCTACCGCGGACGCGACAGCCTCTGGTGGATGGACGCCTGCGGGATATGGAACGAACGTTACGACGAGATCGACGACATCGACCGCGCCCGCAAACTTCCTTCGCCCCAGTTGGTCGGTACACCAGAGCGCGCCAGCCTCGATCTCAATGTCCTGGCAGATAGCGGCGTCCACCTCGTCGGTCGCTGGGCGACGATTCGGAACAACCGTGCGCTCTTTTCCGGAGGACTTCGAAACCAGTTCTCGCTCGCCGATCTCAAGATGAATCGCCTTCTCAACACGTTTGACACCTGGGCCGCCGAGACCGGCCAGGGTACTGACCTTCCCCCGGAGCGATTCGAACCCACACGCGTGCCGGCGCAACCGTGTCTCGAGCTCGATCTCACCGGCGGCGAGATCCGTTCAGTTGTATGGGCCACGGGTTTCCGTCCCAACTATGACTGGCTTCACGTTCCGGTGCTCGACAGGAAAGGCCGGCTTCGTCACGATGGCGGTGTCATCGACGCCCCCGGTCTCTATGCCATCGGACTTCCTGTCCTCCGCCGACGCAAATCCAGCTTCATCCACGGCGCCGACGACGACGCGCGGGATCTTGTCACGCACCTCGTTCACTACCTTGCCTGTATCGACAACTAACCAGAAGCCTCCTGCCCAGCGACGCACAAATCTTTCCCGGTGTCAAAACCGGAAGGTGTATTGCAGTTTCGTCGCAAACTTCGAATCATGTCTTCTGAAGTTGTAACCCCTCTCGAAGTCCTGTACCCAACCTTGCCCGAATACAAAGAACACGTCATTTCCCGGCTGTAGCGTCCAACGCACACGGCTTTGGAGACCAAGATTCTCCGAGCGATTGTCAAACTGAATGAGATTCGAAAACGATAAAAATGAAGAAGCCGCGTAATTGATTTGCGCACTATAGATTCTGGCAATGAAGTTTCCCTGCGGCAGGCTCGCAAATGTCTGGTTGGTGTTGAAGCTAACAAGAAAGTAAGGCGGCAGTTTGTAGGTCAGACCCGTTTGAATCATCTGTGCTGTGCCGGACCAGAAATTACCCACGGTCATCCCTATGCGCGCTTCCAAGCGTCGCTTCTGGGCCGACATGAAAAAGATCCGCCACGGTGTGAACCGGTATTCCCCTACCGGCAGTACTACTCCTGACGCAATTTCGAACGGTTCAAACAAACGCTCATAGGTAGGATTCACATCGAACAAACTATGCAACGAGTCGCCAGAATTAAAGTGCCAGTCAACCAGCGTCGCGTACACATTCCAGCTCTCTACCAATCCATTATCCAGTCGAACGAAACGCGTAAAAAACACATCATGAAACATCTGCTGGATACCCGTCGAACGGCTGGGTCTCGGATTGAAACTCCCCGCAAGACGAAGCATCCGTACATTGCTGCGTTGGACGAACCCGATGGCCGGGTCGAAATTTTCCTGAATCTCTCGCCACTGCATCTCGGCCACGAATTTATCGTTTGGATATTGCGCGCCGAATCCATAGGAACTATTTTTTTCTGAGATACCTTCGTTGTTGGTTTTGACACCGAAGGCATTGAATACCATATTGCGGTCACGGCCCAAGAAATCAGATGTCGCCAACCTGAGATCCAAACCTAACGTGTTACTTGTTCCTTGAAATTGTGGGTTTCCAGCGGTAGCAATCGCACCCACATACGACTGTTCGAGGAAATTTTGTTTAACACGGCCGACGAACAAGTTCTTGGCGGTGACGGTCGCAGCGTCCCTGGTGCGCACGTCCAACACACCGACGTCGGTTCGACCAATCTTTCCCGTCAGCTTTGCGCCGTAGTCAATCGGCACTTCCTGTCCGGCAATCAGACCAATCTTTCGACTAAAAAACGGAAAGACTTCAGCGCCCGGGCCAGGAATACCACCAGGAGGATCTATTCCGGTCGTCGCAAAATTGAATACGCCAGCGTCCTGCAAGAAAAAGGAACGCTTCTCCGGAAAAAAGATAGAGAAACGCGTGAGATTGATCTGGCGTGCGTCGACTTCTGTTTCACCAAAATCCGTATTGGCGGTTACAGACAACTTGAGACTCGGCGTGATGTTGTAGAACAGGTCCAAGCCCGGTTTCCCAACGACGGCATCGCTATTGTTGGCGGATCGATGCAACCAACGACCGGCAATGAAGGGGCGAATGTCGAGACCCACACCCTGCGCTAGACCCTCGAGATTCGAGATTTCGCCCGCCTCCGAGATCTGAACAAATGGCGTTCTGAAACTCGCACCCGTCCAGCGATTCTCTTCCAGTTTCCGCTGGATGGTTCGGCTTATGTTGAACCCCCACACGGTCTCGCCGCCGGGAAAACTCAACGACTTCAGCGGAATCGCGAACTCAGCGCTCCACCCCTGCGCCGTTTGCTGGGTTCGCACAATCCAAATAGCATCCCAGTCCTGGTTTGTCTCACCGTTCGCAAACACCAACCCGTCAACCAACGCGCCGGCCGGGTTGGTAGAGAAATAGAACGCATTGCTCTGATCTCGAAAGGTGTCCAGCACGATTTCCAGTCGATCGTCGGCGCGTAAGCTCCCATCTCTGGCCATCTGCGATGCGAGTATTCGATCCGGTTCAGAGTCGTAGCACATCACCCCGATATAGAGATTCTCCTCGTCGTA
>CAZPZZ010000014.1:0-16715 GCA_964591245.1 uncultured Vicinamibacteraceae bacterium
ACGATCGTGCCCGTTTTCGCTTGAGAGTGGAGCCACGTCAGTGTTTGACGGTGGTGCAATGGTCGCGCCGAATCCTTATATGGACGGGGAAAGTGGACACGTGGATGCCAGGTCGCGGGACGGGATCCTGGAGGCCACGGGAACTACTGGAGTCTGAGTGCTAAGATGCCACACATCACGGGGCCGTCTTTACGCTCGGTGGACTGTCGAACAACCGCGCTGCGAGTCTTGGGGCGTGTGTAAAAAATGGTGGCCTTTTGTCGGTCCAGTGACTCATGCAACTTATCTTTGAACAGATTCGTACCGGTGGAGATCGGAATTTTGGCTATTTGCTCGGTGATCGCGAGACCCGAAAGGCGGCGCTGATCGATCCCTCGTACTCCCCCGCGGAGCTTGTCGCACGCGCCACTGACCAGGGGCTCGAAGTCTGCTATGTTGTCAATACCCACGGGCACCCGGACCATACGGAGGGCAATGCAGAGGCCGTCGGGCTCACGGGAGCCAAGGTGGCCGCGTCCCCAGCCGGACCGATCGAGCCAGACCTCCCGTTGAAAGATGGCGACGTCCTGCCGATTGGCGGTTTGAGATTGGAATGTCTACACGTGCCAGGGCACGCGCCAGATCATTTGGTGTTGTACGAGCCCTGTCATCGGATCCTGTTCACGGGTGATCTCATCTTTGTCGGTAAGGTCGGCGGAACGGCGACCGACAGCGATGCGGCTACGGAGTGGTCGAGTGTGCGCCGAGTGCTTGACACCTTTCCTGATGAGGCGACCCTCTGGCCGGGACACGATTATGGGGTCCGGCCGAGCTCGACGATCGGACTTGAACGGCAGACGAATCCATTTCTGCTGTGCACCGATTTAGAGGCGTTTCTCGCGCGGAAGCAAGACTGGCCAATCTTCAAGAAAGAACATGGCTTGAAGTGATCCGGAGTGTGGTTGACGTGTCGCGTGCGGTGTCGACGGGCAGCCGGGCGACGAGGGACTCTCCCGATACATAGTCTAAAAATCTAGGGGCAGGGCATCCTGGAATGGTATGCCCTGCCTGGGAGTGACGAAAAGACGCGGCTGAAGATGCGGACGCGTACTACTCCGCCGTAAGCTCGTCGAAGACACCTTCGATGCGTACCGGTGCCAATGGCCAGCCAAGATCTTCCGTGTCGACGCGGGATGCAATGTTGTTGCGGGTCGCCCCGTTACTGATCTCTGTCCGGACTCGATCGAGTACGGTTTCCACGTTATCGCGGAAGGTCCGGACGTCGGCTTTCGTCAAGGGCGGACCGTGTCCCGGAATGACCGTGTCGAAGTCCAATTCGAGGACTCTGGTTAGCGTGCCTGGCCAGTCCACGGCACTGCCGCCGTTCCCGTAGTCCCAGAACGGCGCGAGCGTGCTGCCATCGATCCGTTCACCCGAGATGAAAAGATCGCCGGTATGGATGGCGCGGCGGTCGGGAAAATAGATCACGGCGTCCCCATTCGTGTGCCCTCGACCGAAGTGATACGCGTGTACCTCGGCGTCGCCGAGAAACACGGCGGTTTCGTCGGCGAAGATCACGCGTGGGGCTCCATCCTGGTTGTTGCGCACGATGTTGGCACGGGCGTTCTTGTGGGCGATGACCTCTGCGTTGCGCATGAAGTCCGCATTGCTGCCGGCGTGATCGCCATGGTGATGTGTGTTGAGGACGTACTTGATAGGCTCGTCAGTGACGCTGGCTATCTGTTCGGTGATGAAGTCAAAGCTGTAGGGAAATTTATTGTCGACGATGATCACACCGTCGCCGGTGACACGGACGGCCACGTTCCCGCCAGTTTGCCCGCCGTCGAATCCCGGAATGACGTAGAGTCCCGCCGCGATTTCTCGAATCTGGAGTCGCGCTTCCTGCTCAGGGGTAAAACTGGGTCGTTGGCCTGCGGCCAATACCAGAACGGAACCCAGCCCGACGATGGACGCCAGCACACTTAATCTTTGCCATGCACGCATCTATCTGATCTCCAAATAACACGTTTGTTTCAGCGGGTAACCACCGCGACTCCCCAGGGGCGCTCACCCGCGGGGACAGTCGCGACGACCTCTAGTGTTTCTGTGTCCACCACGGATACATCGTTCGAGGGGCCGTTGGCCGTATACAGATAGCTCCCGTCCTCAGTCAGGCCGATACCCCAGGGACGGTCGCCAACCTCCACCGAACCCACGATGTCGAGGGAGTCCGTGTCGATGGCCATGATGAGACGTCCGCGGCCAGTCGAGACGTAGAGTCGCGCGCCGTCAGGGGACACTGCGACATCCATGGGACGCACCAGCTCACCTTCGAGCTCCACCGTGGCAATCACTGAATGGTCGGTGGTGTCGACCACGGAGACGGTGCCTCCGTTTTCGGCGGTGACGTAGGCACGTGTGCTGTCGGGCGAAAATGCCGAAGAGCGAGGGCGTGCACCCACGTCGAACACTGCGCTCACTTCCATGGACTCGGTGTCGATCACCGACACCTGATTGTCGTTCTCAGACGTGACGTAGACCCAGCGGCCGTCTGGACTGATGGTGACTCCCTCCGGTTCACCACCAACGGGCAGTTCTGCAAGCACATCGCCCGTGGCGATATCGACGATGCTTGCGAGGGACGCATCTTCGTTGGCTACGAAGACACGGGTCCCGTCGTTGCTTACTGCGACTTGCTCAGGGTCCGTGCCGGCATTGAGCACGGTGACGACCTGTTGTGCTGTGATGTCGACGATGCCGATCCCATCCGCTGATCGATCTGGCGGAGGCAAGGTGTCTTCATCAACTCCGGGTGGGGCTGGGGGGGAGCCGCTCAATGCAACAAATAAACGGTTTCCGTCGGGGCCGACCTTGATGCCGCGCGGTCGCTTGCCGAGAGGAATTGTGGCCACGACCTCATGCGTCCCGCCGGCGATCACGGTGAGGTCACCAGAACCTTCATTGGTGACGTAGGCGTGGTACGGCGGGGGGGCTGAGTCGGCCACCGGTGTGGCCGCCTCATCAGCGGGAGGGGCTGTGCCTCCGCCACACGCGGCAAGCAGGAGCAAGGGTAAGGCGAAGCTGAGTCGTTTTTTGTATTGCATGCGCAGACTACTCATGACGGGTCGGTACTCGGGGCCGCGGGGGAAGTGGTATCGGTCGGAGGTGGCACAGCTTCACCGACGGCCTGCGTAGCCACTTCCATAACGATCTTGCTGTAGGCGCCAGGGTCCGGTAGGGTGCCCCCCTCTGCAAGAATGGCTTGCCCGTGGAGTAACTGGGCAAAGGTATTCAGCTGCGGGGATTTCTCGTTCGCCGCATGAATGGCGACGAGGCGCTGCATGAATTCATGATCCGGGTTGATCTCGAGAATTCGCTTGGTCTTTGGCGGGTCCTGTCCGAGTTGCCGCATCATTTGTTCAAGCTGCGGACTGAGATCTTCTTTGTCGCCGACGAGACAGGCAGGACTGTCCGTCAGGCGTCCGGATACCCTGACGTCTTTGACCTCGTCTTGCAGAAGGCCGCGCAATGCTTGAAGTAGGCCGGCGAGATCTCCATCGTTTTCGTCCTGTGCAGTAGGGGCGCTCTCCGAAGTGTCCTGTTCTAGGTCGATCTCGCCTTTCGTAATCGACAGAAATTTCTTGTCTTGGTAGGAGAGATCACGTTCCAGCCAAAATTCGTCGACGGCGTCGGTAAAGAAGAGGACCTCGATCCCGTTGCGGGTGAACGACTCGAGATGGGGTGAGTTGCGGGCTGCGTCGAGTGAGTTGCCCACAAGGTAGTAGATCTGGTCCTGGGTGTCTGGCATGCGTTCGACGTATGCCGAAAGAGCCGTCGGTTCATCGCCATGTGTGGTTGCACACAAGATCAGCCCGAGGAGTCGGTCGCGGAATTCCTCGTCGGACGCGAGCCCCTCCTTGATGACCGCGCCAAATTCCTTCCAGACTGCCCGCATCTTCTCCGGTGCGTCTGAGCCCAGTCGTTCGATCGCGTCGAGGACCTTCTTGACCGCGAAGTTTCGGATGGCCTTCACCTGTCGGTCGTGTTGGAGAATCTCTCTGGATACGTTCAGCGACAGGTCCTCGCAGTCAATCACTCCTTTAAGAAAGCGCAGCCATTCCGGCAACAGCGCCTTCCAGTCGTCCATAATATGGACCCGTTTCACGTAGAGCTGGACGCCCTTTGTGACGCGTTCTCGGTGATAGAGATCAAACGGAGCCTGCGCGGGGAGGAAGAGCAGAATCCTGGCGTTGAACGTGCCTTCCATCGCGGCTGGAATGGTTGCGAGCGGGTCTTGCCAGTCGTGTGAGAGCAGTCGATAGAACTCATGGTATTCGTCGTCTGAGACCTCGCTGCGCGGGCGCGTCCAGATCGCCTTCATCGAATTCAAGGTCTCGTCTTCGACCACTGTCTTGGGTAGGACGCCCTTGACCGGGGTTCCGGTGTTGTCGACGACGGGTTCTTGCCGCTCCACCTTCATTCGAATCGGATGGGCAACGAAATTCGAGTGTTGCTTGACGATCTCCTGCAGCACGAAGGTGTCCGTGTAGTCACGCAGGCCATCGTCCTCGTCGGCTGCTTTCAGGTGTAACTCGACAGTGGTGCCGGCGGAGGGGCGCATAGCATCGGAGAGCGTGTAGGTGCCGTCGCCGACAGATTCCCATCGGGTAGCGGTTTCGCTCCCTGCACGGCGTGTGATGAGGGCCACACGATCGGCGACGATGAAGGTGGAGTAAAAGCCCACTCCGAACTGGCCGATCAGATCTGCGGTGGCGTCCTGTGGGGCAGTCCCTGACGTGCTCTGTTTGCTCTTCAGCGCCGCGAGGAACTCGCGGCTTCCGGACCGGGCGATGGTTCCGATGTCACGGATGACCTCTTCACGGCTCATGCCGATGCCGTTGTCCGAAATAGATAGCGTTCGGGTGTCCTTGTCAACGTCGAGTCGGATTTCCAAGTCGCCCGCAGGCAAGAGACCCGAATCGGATAGCGCTTCCACACGGAGGCGATCGAGCGCGTCAGAGCCGTTGGAGATCAGCTCCCGAAGGAAGATGTCTTTCTGGGAATAGAGCGAATGAACCATCAGGTTCAGCAGCTCTTGAACTTCTGCCGTAAAGGTATGTTGTTCTGTGCTCATTTCTACTGTCGGGCTGGCTAGCCTAGCCTAGTCTACGGTGATGTTACTTGTCGCCCGTCCATGTGCCTTTGGTTGCTGATCTTACCGGACGGAAGGGTAGCGCGCACGCCGACGGTGGTATCTGGTCTCGACGAGCGTCAATGGTTCGTTTTCGGCCTTAGGGGCGTGGAGTGTTGGAAGCGAGTGCTTCCCGTTCCCAGGGAGCAAGATCGACCGGTCGTCTGGCTCCGGCGGTGGGGTCCGCCCCCAGCGCATCTAGCAGGGTCACGATACTCGGATGACGATTGAACGTGTTGGGATAGAACACCCCCTGAGCGATTGACAATGGGGTCCATCCGGTGTCGTTCACGGTATCGAGGTTCGCACCCTTCTCGTGCAGGAACCGAACGATGTTATCCGCTCCGCGATGGACGGCGCCATGGAGCGCGGTGTCGCCATTTCCGTCCCGCCAATTGACGTCGTTGCCGAGCGTCCAGGCAAGTGTGACGGCCGCCAATGCTTCACTATTTGTACCGGGGTTTTCTCCGATCTTCCAGATTCCGACCCCGGCAGCGGCCATCATGGGGGTCGCGCCGTTGGCGGTCGTGATGTTCGGGTCAGCTCCGAGATCCGCCAGAAGCTGCATCATGGGCACGTCAGCTGCTTTGGCTGCAAGCAGAAATGGGGTCGCGCCGACACGATCGAGCATATTCCGGTTGCCGTCCCGTGGCTCACGTTCTTGTGGAAGATTCGGGTCGGCACCGTGGGCGATGAGCATGCGGGCCATGTCAAGGCCATCAAGCTGGCCGAGGGGTACCGGAAATGGTGGATTACGCCCGAGGTTTGGTCTGCGAGTCCAGACGACCTGATGCAATGCGGTCCATCCTTGACCGTGCGCATTCGGATTCGCTCCGGCCTTCAGCAACTGAACTGCGGCGTCGTACTGTGCGTTGTAGGTTGTAAGTCCGAGGGCGCTGGTGCCATTCGGGAGCGTGTCGTCCGGGTTGGCCCCGGCGTCCAGTAGCGCTTCGAGTGTGGGTAATTGACCTTCCCGTGCGGCAAAGAGGAGCGGAGTGAACCCGCCTTCGGAGGTCGCGTGAAGGTTGGCGCCGGCTTGCAGAAGGACGCTGACCGCGCCGGCGTTCCCCTGCGAGGCTGCCCACATCAGTGCCGTCTGTCCCCGCCACTCTTCGATGGCGTTGACGTTGGCACCGTATTCGATCAGTACGTCAATGGCATCGACGACGCCGACTCGAGCCACCGTCATCAATGGGGTTTCCCCCTCACCCGTCGTGTGGTTCGGGTCGGCGCCAGCGTCGAGCAACACCCGTAACATACGAGGACTGCTGTTCGTTGCTGCAAGCGAGAGCGGCACCAGGCCGTAACGGGTTGTAGTGCTGACGTGTCCTCCGGCCTCAAGAAGGAGGGAGGCAATGGCCTCGTGATCGTGATGGGCTGCCCAGTGCAAGGCTGTCATGCCATCCGGTTCGGCGGCCTGCACATCCGTGCCGTCATCAAGGAGCGCTCGCACGGCGGCAACGTCCCCAGCCTTGACGGCTTCGATGAGGCGAGGCTCTGTCGGTTGAGCCGCCGCGGATGAACCGAGGAACAGAACCAGGAGGCCGACCAAAAGCTCCGCTGAAATGCGCGACATAGGAATGTTGTGCATTGAAGCTACACAGTTAATGGTTCGAGGTTAAGTCGTCCGGTGCTGTCGCCAAATTCTTCGGGATGCACGACCCCCGCCTTGTCGAGCATGGTCAACAGCAGGTTTGTCATCGGCGTATCCGTCGGGTAACGCACGTGGCGTCCGCCCTTGAGTTGTCCCGCGCCTCCACCGGCCAAAATGAGCGGTAGGTCGATATGGGAATGCTGGTCGCCGTCGCTGATACCGCCACCATAGAGAATGAGGGAGTGGTCGAGGAGTGAGCCGTCGCCATCCGGGGTGGCCTGCAACTGCTGCAGGAAGCCTGATAACAGGGCGACGTGATAAGTGTTGATCTTGGCGTATTGTTCGAGTTTTGCCGGATCCATCTGATGGTGTGAGACGGAGTGGTGTGCGTCGGGGACACCGACCTCCGGATAGCTCTGCGCAGTTTGCTCCCGGCCAACCAGGTAGGTGAAGACGCGAGTGATGTCTGCCTGAAACGCCAAGGCCTGCAGGTCGAACATAAGTTTGGCATGCTCGGTGAAGGATTCGGGTATCCCGACAGGCCGAGCCAGGTCTTCTGGGAGTTCTGCCTCGTCGGCCTGTGCTTCCACGCGCTGAATGCGGCGTTCGATCTCACGCACAGCATCGAGGTACTGGCTGACCCGGGCACGGTCTGGCGCGCCCAGTTTCTGTTCCAGCCGCGTCATGTCCTCGCGCACGGCATCGAGAATACTGCGGTCTTCACGCAGGCGAGCCATCCGCTGGTCGGCGGTCCCGCCTTCACCGAACAGGCGTTCGAAGACGACGCGCGGATTGTGTTCCATCGGCATTGGCGTCGTTGGAGAGCGCCACGCAATCGTGTTCGTGTAGACACAGCTGTAGCCGTTGTCGCAGTTGCCGACGACAAAACTATTTTCAAGCGAGATTTCCAGCGACGGAAGGGGTGTGTCCGCCCCGAGTGTCGCCGCGGCAATTTGGTCCGCCGTGGTTCCGGCGCGAACGTCCGCGCCTTCGGTTCGTTTGGGGTGAATGCCGTTGAGCCAAACTCCGCTCGCACGGGAATGCTCTCCGTTGCCGTCGCCCCATGCTTCTGCTTGGCGGTGCGCGAGCCCGGTCGGGATGACGACTTGGTCCTGGACGGGAGCAAGTGGGCTCAAAACTGGTGAAAGCTCCAGAGAACCCTCGTGCGTCGGCGTCCACTGGGACATATTTGCGCCGTTCGGAATATAGATGAAGCCCAGGCGCTTAGTCGGTCGTGCGGCGGTGCGGGCAAGTGCTGACGCGGCCGGAACCATTGCGTCCAGAAGCGGCAGGGCCAGGGCAGTGCCAACACCGCGAAGGAACGTGCGACGGGGCAGTGACATCTTGGAGATGATCATGACTGCGTGCTCCTCATCCGAAAGGGGGGGCTTTTCACAACTCCCAGTATGAGTGTCGTTAATCGGTAATCTTTGGTGGCGGCCGCACGTGTGATCGCACGTACGGCTGGTGCATCGTAGTGCTCGAGACCGCGCCCGAGCGCGTACGTGAGCAGTTTTTCGGTGGCGGTCGTCACGAATCGGTCAGGGTGCGCCAGTAGTGCTGCTTTCAGGCCGATCGGGCCTTCGAATGTGGCGCCATCCGGGAGTACTCCAGAGAAGTCCATTCCGAGCTTCGTCTGGTTTGCGGTCCGCCGACGGCCGATGGCGTCGAACGGCTCAAGAGCGAGCCCGAGTGGATCCATCATACGGTGGCAGCTGGCGCAGACCGGATTGGCGCGATGTTGTTCCATGGCCTCGCGCATCGTGAGCGTCTGCCCGGTAGTCGTTTCCTCCAGAGCCGGGACGTCTGGTGGCGGTGGAGGTGGCGGATTGCCCAGGATGTTCTCAAGGACCCATTTCCCGCGCACGACCGGCGATGTGCGGTTCGCGTGGGAGGTCACCGTGAGGATGCTGCCGTGTCCCAGAAGGCCCCCGCGAGCCGGGTCGTCCAGTGCCACGCGGCGGAAATGGCTCCCGCGTACGTTGGGAATGCCATAGTGAAGGGCTAGGCGCTCGTTGATGAAGGTATAGTCGGCCGAGAGGAGTTCAAGAATACTTTGATCCCCTCGCAGCACGTGATCGAAGAGCAGTTCTGTTTCGCGCCGAAATCCCTGCCTGAGGCCCTCTCCAAAGTCCGGAAATAAATCCTCGTCTGGCTGAACAGCGGCGGCGTTCCTCAGGCTCAGCCATTGACCTGCGAAGTTGGTGACGAGTGCGTCGGAGCGTTGGTCGGCAAGCATCCGCAGGGTCTGGGCTTCGAGGACCTGCGGATCCTGCAGGAGCCCTCGCTCGGCGACGCCGAGGAGTTCGTCGTCGGGAATGCTGCTCCACAGAAAGAATGAGAGTCGTGATGCCAGCTCCAGGTTGCTGACTTCATAGGCCGCACCGACAGGCAGTCCGTCTGGATCCTGCTCGACGCGGAACAGAAATTCCGGACTCACCAGGAGTCGACGCAAGGCCAGTTCAATGCCGCCGTCGAATCCACCGGAGGCGGCTCCTTGTTCGTAAAAGGTCAGAAGTCGTTGTACGTCGTCAGTGCTCACCGGCCGTCGATAGGCACGGCGAGCGAGTCTTGTGAGAATCTCTGTCGCGCAGCCTCTGGATGCAGTTTCGTCTCCGTTTGCCGGCGATGGACAGATAAAAAGGCGGGCGCGGCTTGGTGTCTCGATAGCCGGCGGGGCACCGCTCGACTCAAATGGTCCTGTGATGGTGATGCGCTCTACATAAGGTTGGTAACGGGAGTCGCCGCCAGATCCTTCACCGGTAAACGGGCGGAGGTAGAGCTTCCGCGCGCGTTCTTGCTCCGCTGCGCTCTTGCGCAGAAATGCGACCCCGACTTGGTGGGGGCCGGCGTGCACGCGCAGACGGACTTCGCGGGGCGCGGCTTCGGAAGCGTATTGACCCCGGCGTTCCCCTGGACCCAACGTACGGCCGACGGTAAACAGTTCAATGCGCTCGCCGTCCAGGGTGACTTCTAACTGATGGGGTTCGATGTACAGGGGGCCGTCCGGGATCACCGAGATGACATATTCCGCATCTTCGGGGAAATTAAAGTCAACCAGGGCGCCACCCCGGGTTCCGAACGGGAGACCGGAGATATGTTCGTCTTGTCCGAGATCAGACGCGATCCGGAAGGTCTCAGCAATAGGAGAGGGGACGGGCGAGCCAATAGCAAGCCTGGCAATTTTTCTGCCAGCGGCTAGATACCGATCGAGAAGTGTGGGTGATATTCCGAGCACGCCCGCGACATTGTCGAATCCGTAACTCGTATCGTCGGCGGGGAGCAGTTCGCTGACATCGACATCGAGGCCGAGCAGGTCGCGGATCACGTTACGGTACTCTGTTCGACTCAGGCGATGCAGCGCCTCGGTGCGCCCAGGGGCGAGCTTGTTGGCCGCCGCGGCATCGAGCTGACTCTCGAGCCAATACCGGAAGCCGTCATAGATTTCGGGAACGGGGCGCGGACGTGGTTGCGGGGGCATCGCACCAGCACGCAACTTCTTGACCACGTTTTCCCAGAGTTCGGCGTGCCCCGCGATATCGGTATAGTCGACGTCTTCGAGGGACAGGCCCCCGGTTTCAAGTCGGTTGTTGTGGCAGGCGAGGCAATATTGTTCGACAAGCGCGCGCGCGTCGTTTACCGGTGACGGTACCGACTGCGCTGAAGCCAGGGGCGCTATGCCGATGAGATACGACAACCCACAGAGGGCTCGAACAGTGACCCGGTAGCTCAGCATTGAGCGTGTTCCTTCATCGAGGCTGACGTGAGTCCATACAATTTCAGTCATTATTGTCTGGTCTCGCGCCAGAGCTGTCAAATGAACGTTTTCTCCAGGCAGAGCGTGTGCCTTGACACCGGCCTGTCTAGTCGGTAGTGATCGGTCACTGGTTGGGCGTTATCGTATGTCTCGAACGCGTTCGTGAAGGCGATGTCGACGGCCGTGCAAGGTGGTTCAAGGGGTGTAATTAGAGCGATGCACGATGTATATCCGGTCGAGGGACACTCGGCTTGCCAAGGAGGGACAACCGTGAAGACGATAGCCCGGTGGTTGCGGTCCACTGTGTTCGAAGTGAGGGGCGTCATGACGTCCTTCACGGTGATGTTGCTGCTCGGGGCGGGAACGGCGAGTGCGCAGTCGGTTGCCCTGGAGTTGGTGGGAAATATTCCGGGACCGGCTGAGCATGTTCGGGTGCAAGGCGACTATGCGTATGTCTCCCATGAAACGAATTTCAGGATTTGGGACGTTTCTGCACCGGGGACTCCGCAGGAACTTGGTGGGATTGAGTTTCCTGAGGAGATTTGGGGTTTCAGGGTGCGGGGCGATCGGGTGTACGTGGGCGCAAATTTTTTCGGAGTAGCAATCCTCGATATCTCCGACCCGGGTGCTCCGAGCTTGCTAGGAAATCATGAAACATTGGGCCAGACAAAAATCGGGGCAGTCTATGATGACCGGGTTGTGCTGATTGACCACATGGAAGGCTTGGTTCTGGTGGACGTTTCTGATGAGGCCGCGCCGACCGGCGCTGGGTCGTTCTTTCTGGATGGTTATGCTCGTGACGTCGTGACGTCGGGGCGTATGGCGTATGCGACCGATTCGCCCACGGGCCTCTACGTATTTGATCTTTCCGCACCTGGTCCACTGGAGCCGGTCGGGATCGTGCACGCCCCCGCGACGCCGCAGGCCATCGAAGTGCAACGCGAGGAGGGCGAACCTTCCGGGATTCTCGCCGGTGGTGGGGGGGGGCAGTTGCAGATCTATGACGCTTCGGATCCAGCGAGCCCGGCGCGTGTGGCAACGTTCGAGACCCCGGGACGCGCGGCACGCGTCGCCATGGTGGGGTCCTACGTATTCGTCGCTGATACCGACGCGGGGATCAGTGTTGTCGATATCTCGAATCCGGCTGCGCCTGCAGCGATGGGAATGTTTCAGACTGACGCTCCTGCCCGAGACATCGCGGCAACTGACAGCCACGTGTTTGTCGTGGTTGGAGCGGGTGAACGTCAAGAGGGACAGACCGAGGTGCAGATTTTCCGGTGGTCAGGAGTTGAGCCATGAGCGGTCGCGTGGGATGTCTCGGTGCGGTGCTTGTGGTGTACCTGGTCGGCGGTGTTCTCCCGCCCGCGGGTGCCCAACCGGTGCCTCGCGCTGACCGGGTGTCATCCATTGGGGCAGGTTTTGCCGTCGATCCCTATTGGCCACGCCCGTTGCCGGAGGATTGGTTGCTTGGGAATGTCGTCGGTGTGGCGACCGACTCTCAAGATCGGGTCTGGATTATCCATCGTCCCAATAGTCAAGCCGGTGCGAGTACGACGCCACCGGTGATCGCCTTTGATGACGAAGGTCGCGTGGTGCACAGTTGGGGAGGGCCTGGAGCGGGATACGACTGGGGTACGCAAACCCATGGCATCTACGTCGACCATGAGGACAACGTGTGGGTTGGTTTTGGTGGGGGCTTGCCCTACGATCCGACCGCTCGGACGACCACCGACAATGCGTTGGTACTTAAATTTACTCCGGCCGGCGAATTCCTACTGCAAATCGGGGATTTTGGCCAGGGTACGCTTGGGAATGCGAGCACGGAATTCTTGGGGCAGCCAACAGATGTCTGGGTGGATGCGTCATCCAATGAAGTGTATGTCAGCGATGGCTATACGAATCGGCGGGTCATCGTGTTTGATGCCAGGACCGGGGAATATCGACGGCATTGGGGAGGGTATGGGGAACGACCCATCGATGGACCTGTACCGAACGGCGCTGACGGGAGCGTGCCTCGACAGTTCAGTACACCGCATTGCGTGGTCGGTGCCGATGACGGACGCGTCTACGTGTGCGACCGTGGCAACCGACGGATCCAGGTTTTTCGCAGGGATGGCACGTTCCTGACGGAGACGTTGCTGAATGCCGGTGTCGGTGCGTCGGCGGCGGGGGCTGCGCCCTGGGATATTGCGTTGTCTGGAGATCCGGCGCAGGAACGTATGTTCATCGTCGACGGAAGTGCTCATGCGGTGATAGCGCTCGATCGGGCGACCCTGGAAGTCCTCGACCGTTTTGGACGCCGGGGCCGGTGGGCCGGCCAGTTCGAATCTCCACACAATCTCGCATTCGATTCAAATGGCAATCTGTTCGTTGGGGAAACCCTCGATGGCCGGCGAGTTCAAAAATTCATCCCGGAACCGTAGCATGGATGCCGGAAGGCTTCCTGTGAGCCCGGGTGTGTTCTACGGACTGCAGGAAGCCCGGCGAGTGATACTAGTCGTAATCAACAGCGGCCAATGACGCACGGATGATCTCCTGGTCGTTGCGTTGCACGACGTGCCGGTTCGCGAACGCCGGATGGGACCAGTTGACGACGCGGTCGAATGTACGACGGGGCCCATAGCCAGCGCGAGTCGTCGGAGGTAGCAGCTTCGTTCGGCTGTGTTCTATGTAACCCGTGGGGGTGAATTCAGCGATGATCAATTCGCCGTCGTCGTTGTGGACGAAGACCCGATCTTCATGCTGGACGAGGGATGCGCCGCCCCACCGTGCCTGTGGTGTCATCTCTCCACTCACCCACAGTCGTTCGCCAGTGCGAGCATCTAGACCGCGTAACTCACCGTAGCTGCCCACTCCATAAACGTAATTACCGATAACGAGTGGGGTCGTGATCATCGCGTGCAAGCCATCGGTCTGGTCCGGGAGGCCATCACGTCCGCTGCCCTGCCAGAGTCTGGTGGCGGCGGGGCGATCCGCGTTCAATCGCATCATGAGGGAACCGCGATAGAACTGCGAGACGAGGAGGAAGTCGCCTCCCCGAGCCGGCGTGGCAACCGAAACGCTCGATTGGACCTCCCAGGGTTGGTTCCAGTACACGGCGCCGGTCTCTGGATCCAGGGCGGTCAGGGCGGTTGGATGCCACACGATCAATTGCCGAGCGCCACCCGCGTCGTAGATAACAGGTTGTCCGTACCCCATTTCTGAACGCACTTCCAGAGATCGCCAGATTTCCTCCCCGGTGTATTTGTTGAAGGCCATGACCAGCGCGTCTGGTTCGCCTCCCACAATGGCGATGAGAAGGTCTCCGTCGACGAGCGGCGCGCTGGCTACGCCCCAGGTTGGGACGCTCGTACCGTAATCGCTGACGTAGTCTTTCTCCCAGATCACTGTGCCGTTTTCGACATTCAAACAGAGAAGTCGTCCGGTCGCGCCAACGACGTAGACGCGGTTGCCATCTACGGTGGGCGTGGCCCGTGGTCCCACGGCGTACGAGAACATGAGCATGCGATAGGAGGTGGGCCATTCATGGGTCCATAGCGTCGATCCCGTCTGCTCGTCCAATGCGACCAACCGCTCCGTGCCGTCGACAGTGCGGGATTCAGGGTCTTCTTGCCAGTCGGCAACGAAGATTCGTCCGTCGGCGACGACCGGGCCGGCGTAGCCCGACCGGATTGGGACGCGCCAGGTAATGGTTAGTTCGTCTGGCAGTTGGCTGACGATGCCGGTTTCGCGCCAGACGGCCAGACGGTCTGGCCCGCGCCATTGAGGCCAGTCATCCGCGGAGACGAGATTCGGTGCTGCCAGTCCAAGGAGACAGGTCGTGAAGAATTGTTGCGCCATCCGGACGGGGGAAGTCGATGTCGAGCGTCTGTAAATCACATGCAATCCTTTAATCATCCTTCGTCGGAGGGTAGGGCAAAGGCCAGATATTCGCCGGAGTAGCTTCCGCCGCTGATGGCGACGACGAGATATTGGCGTTTCCCCAGTAGATATGTCATTGGCGAGCCAGACTGTGGGGCTGGCATGAACACCGCGCCGACTTCATTTCCGGTCGCCTTGTCGTAGGCCCGCAACATCGCGCCCCGCTCGCCAGTTGCCGTCTGGTGGTAGCTGCACTCGCCGCTGATGAGCAAGGTGGCTGTAACCAGCAGGCCGACGAGCCCAGAGCAGGTCTCGCCCGTCGGTGGAATGTCGAGTCCGGCGAGCGCCGGGTGACGTCGTACACGGTCCGGTGTTGCACCTTTCGGGACCTGCCACTGAAGAGTGCCGCGGTCAACGTCGATCGCGGACAACTGTCCATAGGGTGGTTTAGCCAGGGGGAGGCCGCGGATGTTCAGGTCACGAAGGCCTCCATGGCCGACGCCCCGGGTCTCTGTGCCCTTGACGTAGCGAAGGTCAGTCATATCTGGATCCGGTGGAGAGATGAGTTCCCACGAGTAAAAATTGGCCTGCGAGGGCACGAACACTGTGTGGGTTTCCGGATCGTAGGCCCCGCCGGGCCAGTTCGTACCGCCGCTCCCGGCGCCGAGTCCGAGCGTGGCGATGGGGCCCTGGGCACGGCTGATAACGGGTGGGGTAAAGATCGGGCCAAGCCGGTAGCGCGAGACGAGCGTTTCTGCTTCGGCACGCAACTCCGGGGTGAAGTCGATAAGGTCTTCGATGGAAGAGCCCTGGCGGTCGTAAGCGGGTGGTTTCGTCGGGAATGGCTGGGTGGGAGAGTACCACTCTCCGGGCACATCCCCCTGCGGTACAGACCGTTCTTCAATGGGCCAGACCGGTTCGCCGGTCTCGCGGTCAAGCACGTAGAGGAACGCTTGCTTGCCTGGTTGTGCGATGGCTTTGATTTCTCGACCGTCGACGACGATGTTGATCAAGATGGGCGCACACGCCATATCGAAGCCCCAGATGGGGTGATGTACGAGCTGAAAATGCCAGCGTCGTTCACCGGTATGAAGATCAACGGCTACAAGGCTCTCGCCGAATAGGTTGTCTCCTGGTCGATGGCCACCGTAATAGTCACTCGACGGGGTCTCGACTGGAAGATAGACCAGCCCGAGTTCTTCATCCACCGAGATTTGGGTCCACACACCGTTGTTCCCGTTTATGCCCCAGGAATCATTGAGCCACGTGTCGTGACCATATTCACCCGGGCCCGGAACGGTGTTGAACTGCCAGAGTGCCCGCCCTGTTCGGACGTCGAACGCCTGCACGAGACCTTTCGTGTTGTTGTGCGTACGAGGCGCAGGAGCGTCAGCGAATGTGCCACCGACAATGATGACGTCGCCGACCACGACGGGGGCGGCATGTGTGCCCAATTCGCCAGTGGTCAAATCGATGCGCCGTCGTTCCCCGTAGACAGCGGCTGTTTTCAGATCAACACGGCCGTCCACGCCAAAGGTCGGCACCCGTTGACCAGTTTTGGCGTCGAGTGCGACGAGGCGAAACCCGATGGTGACGTAGAGGATTCGTTCCTCGCCTCGTTCGGGGCTGTCGGTCCAATAGGCTAGGCCCCGACCGGAGAGGACGCGTGGCGCTGCCGCCGCGCGTGCTCCTTCACGTTCCCCGTGCACCCAGACGAGTTCGCCGGAATCGGCCCTCACGGCTACGATCGACCGACGAGTGCCACCTGTGGCATAGAGCCGGTCTCCGACCATTAACGGGGTTCCCTCAAGCTTGTATTCGGGTTGAGGGCCCAGGTTGTCGGTCTTGAATCGCCATGCGACTTCGAGTGTGCTGAAGTTGGTCCCGTCGATCTGCTTCAGTGGGGAGTATCGAGTGTTGGCGAGGTCCCCGCCGTAGGTTGGCCATTCTCCGGAGGCTGTGGATGGGAGTCCCGTCTGGGCGTTCAGGGAAACCGGTTCCCCCGTCATGATCGCCAAGACGAAGAAGATAGCGAATCCACCGGAATGGATGCCGAGTCGAGTCAATACGTGCTGCCCCATCATGCCCTCACGATACACCAGGGCGATTGCCCGGAACCGGATGCTTCGCTACAATCTCAATGAGATTTCATCACGATGACGCAAAAAATTACGTGCACTAGCGGTCGCTCTGGGCTTTCGCTTGGGTCTCCGTGTGGCTGGCTGCTGGCGGTCGCGTCGCTCGTCTGTGTGGCAGATGGAGCGGCCAGCGAACTGGCGGATGCGGTGCAACGTGGGCAAGGGGAGACCGTACGACGGCTGCTGGACTCTGGC
>CAZPZZ010000014.1:16815-26991 GCA_964591245.1 uncultured Vicinamibacteraceae bacterium
TGGGGCGTTGGTGAATGAGGCAACGGTACGAGGAGCGACTGCGCTCATGTGGGCTGTGGCTGAGCGCCACCTCGCTGTTACGCGTCTGCTACTCCAGCGGGGCGCTGCTGTGGACGCGCGCACTACCGTCGATGAGCGCGACGGGCGTCCCGGTGGCATCGTGCGTCAGCTGCGGGTGCTGAGCGAGTTTGAGGCCGTCAATCCCGCAAACCTGCCTCGCGATGGCGACCGCGATCCCCCGAGACCGGAAGGTGGTTTCACGCCGCTACTCTACGCCGTATTGGTTGGGGACGGTGCGGCTGTTGGCGCATTGCTTGATGCCGGCGCTGATGCGAACGAGCGTGCACCCGATGGCGTGACCGCGGTGATGTTGGCGTTGACGAAGCGTCATGAGGATCTGGCGGTTGCGTTGCTGGCTCGGGGCGCAGACCCGACACCAGATGAAGCGGGTTATGCCGCGCTGCATGTCGCCAGTGCGACAGGGCAACGTCGAGCGGCGCTTGCGTTGCTGGCCGCCGGTGCGGATCCCAACGCGAGGATGGCGCGTCCGCAGCGCTTGACGAATGCGTTTGAGATCGGCGTCTTTCAGTCACCAGGCTCGGGTCGGTTGACGCAAATTGGATCGACACCGGTCCTTGTGGCCGCGAAGTCGTCCGACGCGGCGATGGTGCAACTGCTGGTCGATGCTGGCGCTGACGCGTATGCGACTACGGACGATGGAACGACAGCACTCATGATGGCGGCTGGGCTCGGTAAGCGGGCTGCGCGGGAGATTACCTATTATCGTTGGAGCGAATCCCAGGCGATTGAGACTCTGGCCGTGTTGCTGGAACTGGGGCTCGATGTCAATACGAAGAACGCCCATGGCGAGACCGCGTTGCATGCGGCTGCGTACCACAATGCGAATGACCTGATCCGGTATCTGGTCTCACAGAACGCCGATATTGATGCCGCAAATGGTGCACGGCAGACCGCGTTGCGCTTGGCGGAGGGACATTTGGTCTGTTGTACCACGTTCGTGCGGCATGAAGAAGCGGCCGATGTACTCCGCGGGTTGGGAGCTGATTCGGAGATGGGTATTCAGCTTACGTTTGGGTTAACGGCATTCGGCGACGATGCGGAGCCGCCACCAGAGTGAGAGTGAGAATGCCCGTGAGAATAACATTGACGGCTCTGTTGCTCGCGCTGCTGGCTACGGTAGCGACGGCCCAGGCTGGCCCGATCCAGGGGCAGGTGGCGGCTGTGGACGATGGCTCTCCGCGTGAGGTGCTCGACCGCTACTGCGTTGCCTGCCACAACACCAGGCGACAGATCGGGGGATTGGCGCTTGACACCGTGGACCCGATGGCTGTCGAAGAGGCGCCGGCGCTATGGGAGAAAGTGGCGGCCAAACTGCGTGCGCGCATGATGCCACCGGCCCCGAGACCGCGTCCCGAGGAGGCGACCTACGTGGCCTTTGTGGCTCATCTTGAGTCGGCACTCGACGACGCCGCTTCGGACAAGCCGAACCCCGGGCGCCCGGTTGCTCATCGGCTGAATCGTGCGGAGTACGTGAACGCCGTGCGGGAACTCGTCGGGCTGAACGTCGATGGGCGGGAGCTTTTACCTCCCGATGAGTCCGGTTATGGCTTCGACAACATTGCCGACGTGCTCTCGCTGTCGCCGGGATTGCTCGAGCGGTATTTGCTTGCGGCAGCCAAGATCAGTCGGCAGGCGATTGGCGACCCAACACTACGTCCGACTACAGTCACGTACAAGACATCGCCTTTACTTTCCCAGGATGCGCGTGTCAGCGATAATCTGCCATTCGGTTCACGCGGTGGGCTCGCCATTGACCATCACTTTTCTCTTGATGCCGAATACGTGATTCGAATCAGCCTACGTGGTCGGGCACGTTCACCTCACCGGCTTGAGATTCGCATGGATCGTGAAGAGGTGGCGGCCTTTACGCTCGGTGAGCGTCGGCCCCTCGAGGTGCGGTTGCCGGTGAAGGCTGGGCGACGCCTGGTCGGCGTGTCTTTTGCGAATACCGTGGACCAGTCACTAGCTATTGATGCGCGCCCGGCACCGCCGCCGATTACGAGCTTTGCCTACACCCTCTACCCCAACGATCCGGCGGTTGAGCGTGTCGAAATTCTTGGTCCTTTCAACGGTTCCGTACCGGCGGCGACGGAGGCTCGACGCCGCATCTTCATCTGCACGCCGGTAACTGACGACGTGGCCGAGGAGCGAGGCTGTGCCAGGGAAATCATCACCCGGCTGACGACGGTCGCGTATCGACGTGGGGTTGACGGGCGCGAGATTGATCAACTGCTGGTCGCTTATGATGCCGGACGCGAGGATGGTGGCGGGTTCGAGGACGGCATCCGGTGGGCACTCGAGGCAATCCTTGTGTCGCCACAATTCCTGTTCCGCATCGAAGAAGAGCCGGCCGACGCCGAGCCGGGGTTGCCGTATCGGGTCAGCGATCTTGATCTGGCCTCTCGGCTGTCGTTCTTCCTGTGGAGTAGTGTGCCAGATGAGGAATTACGGGATCTGGCCGTCCGGGGCGAATTGGCTCGACCGAGCGTGCTCGAGGAGCAGACGCGACGGATGCTGGCTGATCCGCGTGCGAGTGCCTTGGTGGCGAACTTTGCCGGGCAGTGGCTCTACCTTCGGAATGTGCCGTCTGTTGCGCCAAATGCGACCGAGTTTCCAGAGTTTGATGACAACTTGCGGCATGCGTTTCGTCGCGAGACCGAGCTGTTTTTTCAGAGTCAACTTCGAGGGGATCGGAGTGTTCGTGAACTACTCGATGCTGACCACACGTTTGTCAATGAACGGTTGGCCAGGCATTACGGGATCCCGAGGGTTTACGGGAATCACTTTCGCCGCGTCCAGTGGCCTGATGATCGGCGGGCGGGATTGCTCGGGCAGGGGAGTCTCTTGACCGTGACCTCCTATCCGCATCGTACGTCACCAGTGCTACGGGGGAAGTGGCTTTTGGAGAATTTGCTTGGGGCACCTCCACCTCCGCCGCCGCCCGATGTGCCTGCGTTGGAAGAGGTTCCCGATGGTGTGCGTCCGGCCGGTATGCGCGAACGGATGGCACAACATCGTGCGAATCCCGTCTGCGCGAGCTGTCATGCGACGATCGACCCCCTTGGATTTGCGTTAGAGAATTTTGATGCTGTCGGTCACTGGCGCGCTAGCGACGGTCCCGACGCTCGACCGATTGACGCTTCCGGTACGTTGCCAGATGGGACGTCTTTCGCCGGTCCAGCCGAGTTTCGTGCGGCGTTGCTCGCGGATCCGTGGGCGGGTGAATTTACGCGAACCGTGACGGAAAAGCTGCTCACGTATGCACTCGGACGAGGCCTTGAGTTCTATGATGCCCCGGCGGTACGCCGTATTGTCCGGGAAGCAGGCCCCGAACATACTTGGTCGGCGCTTATTCGCGGCATTGTTCGGAGTGTCCCGTTCCAAATGCGTCGAGCCGCCGATGGCGGTGAGACAGTGGTGGAGGCCCCATGATCGTCACCAAACGTTATCTTCCTCGACGCACCGTGTTGCGCGGATTGGGCGCGACCGTGGCCCTACCGCTCCTTGATGGAATGGTGCCGGCGCTCTCGCCGCTGCGCGCGACTGCCGCGCAGCCGGTGCGTCGTCTGGGGGCTTTCTATGTTCCCAATGGGGTGGAGATGCGGGCCTGGACACCAGCAGGTGAGGAAGCGGCGCTTGAATTATCGCCAATCCTCGAGCCGCTGGCTCCCGTCCGCGATCAGGTATGCGTGCTCAGTGGATTGGCGGATAAGCCTGCAATTCCTCGTGACGGAGAAGGGACCGGCGATCACGCGCGCGCGTCGGCTACGTGGTTGACCGGCGTTCACGCCAGAAAGACGGAAGGTCCCGATATTCGTGCGGGCGTGTCGATGGATCAGATTGCGGCACAAGAACTGGGAAAGCTGACGCAGTTATCCTCTCTCGAACTGGCAATCGATTCGGTGGAGGTACTGGGCGCCTGCGATCAGGGGTACAGCTGTGCCTACGCAAATACGATTTCATGGCGGAACGCGACCACGCCGCTGCCGATGGAGAACAATCCGCGAGCCGTGTTCGAACGCCTGTTCGGTGCGGCCGACAGTACCGATGCGTTCACGAGGCTGGCCCGTCTGCGTCAGGATCGCAGCATCCTCGATTTCGTGACAAACGAGGCCGCGAAACTGGAGCACCGTTTGGGCGCCGACGACCGGCTCAAGCTGACACAGTACTTGGATGCGGTTCGAGATGTCGAACGGCGGATCCAGCGGGCGGAAGAGCAGAGTGATCGCGAAGTGCCAGTGGTTGAGCAGCCTATCGGGATCCCCGGAACGTTCGAGGAGCACGCTCGACTGATGTTCGATTTACTCACGCTGGCCTATCAGACCGATCTGACCCGCGTTGGGACTTTCATGTTTGGCCGAGAAGTCAGTGGGCGTTCCTTCCCCGAGATTGGTGTGCCTGGCGGTCATCACGGGTATTCGCATCATCAGAACGATCCCGTGAACCTTGAAATGCTGGCGAAAATTAATACGCACCACATTCGCCAGTTCGGCTACTTCCTGGAGAAGCTTCGATCGACCCCTGATGGTGATGGCTCGCTCCTGGATCATTCGCTGTTTCTGTACGGAGCTGGAATCAGCGACGGAAATCTACATTTTCACCTTGATCTCCCGATCTTGCTCGCTGGTGGAAGTGCAGGCCACCTCAAGGGGGGGCGGCATCTCCGGTATTCAAGTGAGACGCCGTTGGCGAATCTCCATGTGGCGATGCTCGACAAGCTTGGCCTTCCGGTCGAACAGTTTGGCGACAGCACGGGTGGTCTTCCTTATCTGTCAGGCGTGTAAGAACGCTCGGCCAGCGGGACGGCCGCGAACTCTGGAACCTGTACGGCTGACTGTGACGAGCTGTCGCCCATGGTCCTGACAGCAGGGGCAGGAGAGGAGTATCTCGCCGACGAATCGGGTTACCGGAATTCCCTCAGGTAGCCGACAAGACGCCAGATATCTTCGTCGCTGAGTTGATTCTGGAAGGCAGGCATGATCACGTCCTCGCCGGCGGTAAACCCGTCGCGAATGGCGAGAAATACCTCTCCCTCGCTTCCCCCGTGTTGCCATACCGTATCCGTGAGGTTCGACGGAACTCGTCCATAGGCGGCCGTCGCCGCCGCTAGCCGGCCGTCGCCCCGTCCGGTGGTGCCATGACAGGCGGCGCACTGGTCCGCGTAGAGTGCTGCGACGATCGAATGGTCGTCCGCGGAGATGTTCGGCGGTAAAGGACTGGCGAGGGACTGGCCTTCCGGATGTCGATGGGGCCTTTGGGGATGTATCCTTTCGAGCTGTTCAAGAAGGAGGGCTGTACTTGCACGTGTCTCGCGGTCACCGGCGATTCCGTCGGAGTAGACCGCAAGTGCGAGCGGAGTTTGCCCACGGTCATTGAGAACGCGAGTGTCAGCCCCCCCTGTGACCAGATGCTGGATAACCGTATCCATGCCATGCGAAGCCGCAGCGTGTAGTGCGGTGTTTCCGGATTGGTCGACGGCGTGAATATCGGCTCCGAGTTCCAGGGCGGTCTGGACAGTGGCAAGCGCGCGCCGTTCTTCGTCCACTGGAATTTCCGAGCCGCGTGCGGCCGATTCAACGGGATTGTAGGATGAGAAGTCTCGCCGATCTTTGATGAAGGCGCTGCCCCCTCCTCGACTGTAGCCGAGACCAGAAGCGGCCATCAGCGGGGTTGTTCCGTCCCGGCTGGGGCGATAAGTGTTCGCACCGCCAGCAGCCAGTACTTTCATCATCTCGACTTCAAGGAATTTCGCGGCAAGCCAGTAGGGTGTCGCTCCAATCCACCGAGCCATGAGGGCGAAATCGTGGCTCCAACGGCGTACCGGTGTCCCTTTGTCGAGAGGTATGTTTGGTTGCGCTCCATGAGCCAACAGTGTCCGGACGAGGGGCAGCCCCGCCGTTGGATCATCGGTGATGACCCTGCGGTCGCGAAGGGTTCCTCGCAGGACGGCTGCATGGAGTGCGGTGTATCCAAGGGGGGCGGCGTTTGGGTTGGCACCATGCTGAAGGAGCAGGTCGGCGACCGAGGCGTTCCCGCTGTGCGCGGCGATGATGAGAGCGGAATTTCCGTCCGCGGCCACGTCATTGACGTCGCCGCCAGCGGCGAGCAGCACGCGTGCGGTCTCACGGTTCCCGGAACGCGCGGCGAAGAGCAAGGCCGTGTTGCCCCCTTGTGTGACCTCTTCAAGTGAGATGCCGCGTGAGGCAGATCCGGCGGAACGGCTGCCGCCCATGTTGAAGACGCGCGTCGTGACTCGCGATCGTGCGTGCAAGTCTGCGCCTCGGTCGAGTAGTGCGCTCACAATCGTGGCATGACCCCGTGCGGCGGCCCACATCAGGGCAGTCTGATTACGTGTGTTTTCCGACAGATTCACCGGCGCCTGTGCGTCCAGTAGGGCGACGACGCCCTGGAGACTGCCAGATCTGGCAGAGAGCATCAAGGCGGTTTCATTCCCCGGCGACGCGGTGTCGGCAGGTGACCCTGCGGCCAGAAGTCGTTTTATGAGCGGGCCGTTGCCGGTCGCGCTGGCCATCAGCAACGGCGTGATATCGAGGTCGTTCGCCACGGTTACGTCAGCACCGGCTTCGATGAGTACGTTGGTGAGGGATTCGTTTTCCCAGTGTATGGCCCAGTGAAGGGCAGTGGCGCCATCCGGTTGCGTGGCGCTCGGATCGACGCCTTGTTCAAGCAGGTGACGTACGGCCTCCACGTCCTGATTTCGAGCCGCCTCTATGAGTGGCGGGACGAGTCCTTGCGCACGTATCGTCGCGAACCCGCCCAACAGGGTCAGGGCTAGGACGAGGAGACGTATAAGAAGAGGTGGGTGGATTCGCGTCATGACCTCAATCTCGCGCTAGAAACCTTACAGCGGGAGTCTTCCCGTGCTGTCATGTATGTCTGTCCGGCGTACACCGAGCGTTTCAAGGACCGTGAGATGGAGGTTGGCCAGCGGCGGCTCGTCGTGGAAGCGCAGATGGCGCCCTCCCGTAATGCCCCCACCCCCTCCTCCGGCCAGAACCAGAGGGAGATTCCAGGGTTGATGGTCACCTTCGCTCATCCCGGCGCCGTAATAGAGGAGCACCTGGTCCAGTAACGAGCTTTCTCCATCTGGCGTTGAACGCAAGCGGTCGAGGTAATAGGCGAACTGCGACGCATGATAAGTATTGATCCGGACAAGCTGGTCAAGACTGGCGTCGCTGTGCTCGTGGGATAGGGGATGGTGTCCCCCTGGAGCGCCTATCTCCGGATAGGTCCGGCTACTGAATTCGCGTCCCACCATGAAGGTGATCACGCGCGTCAGGTCGCTTTGATAGGCCAATACTTGAAGGTCAAACATGAGCTGGGAATGCTCGGCAAAAGTCGCAGGTACACCAGGAGGCTGGTCAAATACAGGGAGTTCACGCTCACTCTGAGCCTCGGCTGCCTGGATGCGCCGTTCTACATCACGGACGGCGTCAAGGTATTCGGTGAGCTTTGCCGCATCGCTTGGTCCGAGCCCACGGCGTAGCGAGGCGACCTTGTCGTTGACGGAATCGAGTAGGCTCCGGTCCGTGGCGAATCGCTCGCGTCGGGCCTCCGGGTCGGTGGTGCCTCCATCGCCAAACATTCGTTCGAAGACGACGCGTGGGTTGTGTTCCATTGGCAACGGTGTTGTGGGACCGCGCCACGCGATGGTGTGGCTGTAGGTGCAGCTGTAGCCTCCGTCGCAGGTTCCAGCACCTTTGTCGCCAGATTCGAGCGAGAGTTCGAGTGATCCCAGTTGTGTGTCTTGTCCTAGTTCGCGGGCGATGAGTTGGTCGACGGATGTGTCGGCGAGAAAGTCGTTCCCTTCCTGTCCGAATGGTCGCGGAATGGCGCCCGTCAGATATTTGGTGGCACAGCGGCCGTGCACCGCACCGCTCCTGGCGGTTTGTCCATTGACATTCTGGGTTAGTCCGGAGAGCACAAGCAGTTGATCACGGAACGGGGCCAATGGCTTGAGTATCGGGGAGAGTTCGTAATCGAGGCCATCCACGGCAGGTGTCCACTGGTCAATGACCACGCCGTTCGGGAGATAGACCACACCGAATCGCCGGACAGGCGCCGCGGCTGTCCGGCGCGTTGCGGTGAGCGCCGGCACCATTCCGTCGAGAAAGGGAAGTGCGAGCGTAGCACCGAGTCCACGGAGTACGGTCCGCCGGGGAAGTGCTTTCTTGGTGATGATCATGATTCCGACCTTCGCATTTGGAACGGAACGCTGCGTACGATTCCCAGGATGAGCGATGACCACCGGTGGTCATCAGCGCTTGCCGTGCGTACGATCTGCCGTACGACGGGACGATCGAGGGGGTCCAGACCACGCCCGAGCGCATAGATGAGGAGTTTCTCGGTAATGGTCTCAATAACTTGATCGGCACGGCCGAGCAGTACGTTCCGAAGCCCGCCGGGACCAGTAAAGGTGGTCGTACCATCGGCGAGGACGGCCGAGGCGTCGATGAGGTTCCCGGCGTCGACGGTGCGCCATCGGCCGACGGCATCGAAATTCTCCAGCGCGAAGCCCAGCGGGTCCATTGGGGCGTGGCACGCCGCGCAGGCAGGGTTCTGGCGATGCAGGGCGAGGCGCTCGCGTACCGAACGCGGAGTACCTGTTTCGTTTTCCCCAGGTAAGGCCGGAACATCTGCTGGAGGAGGGGGCGGTGGTGTCCCGAGCATGTTCTCGAGCAGCCATTTGGCCCGTAGGACCGGAGATGTGCGGTTTCCGTAGGAGGTGACGGCCAGAATACTCCCGTGTCCGAGGAGTCCGCCACGCCGCTCGCCGTCCAGTGTGACGCGACGGAGTCGACTCCCCCGGATTCCCTGGATACCGTAATGCCTTGCGAGCCGTTCGTTCAGAAAGCTGTAGTCTGCGCGGAGAAGATCGAGGACGCTTCGGTCTGCCTGCAGCTGGTCCCGGATGAACAGATTGGTCTCCTCTGCGAAGGCACGACGGAGGTTTTCGTCGAACTCTGGAAAGAGATTCGGATCGGGAACGAGGCCCGCGACGCTACGCAGAGAAAGCCATTGATTGGCGAAGTTGTCGACGAGTGCGGTTGATCGGGGGTCCGTAAGCAGCCGACGGACCTGCTGCTCCAGCACGAGGGGATCGCCTAGCTCGCCTCGTTCGGCGAGGCCGAGCAGTTCGTCATCCGGGATGCTGCTCCACAGAAAAAAAGAGAGCCGAGAGGCGAGTGCGAGATCATCGAGGCGATAGATCGCTCCCGGGCGTGTACCTACCGGATTTCGCTCGATCCGAAACAAGAACTCGGGGTCGATCAAGATCCGCTCGAGCGCAGCCTGGATGCCGCCTTCGAAGCCGCCGCGCGATTGTCCGGCTTCGACGAAAGGCACAAGCGTGTGAAGATCTTCCTCGGTCACGGGACGTCGATATGCCCGCCGCGTCAGCTGACTCAAGATGCGCCTCGTGCACGCCTCTTCGTCGGCGCGACCGGTGGGGCGACAGGTGAAGATCCGCCGTCGGCTCGGTGTCTCGCCTGGGCCGGTAGGGGTGAACGGGCCATCAATCGAGATGCTGCCGATGCCTGGACCTTCCGATTGTGAGGATGTGTCGGTTGTTTCCGTAACGGTCGCCCCGTATTCGCGCAGAGGGGGTTGTCGCACGCCCTCCAACTCCCAAGACTTCCCGACGAACGATACGCCAACGACTCGCATACCCGCCGTGGCCTGGAACCGTATTTCAAGATCCGCGTCGGCCGATGTCCGGTAGTCGTCCCATGGCTGGGTTGGATAGTCACGTTCGCCGGCGGCGACGAAGGTACCAGAAAAGCTTACTGGCGCAGGTTTGCCTGGCTCGTTCCCGCCGATGGTAAAGCGGGCTAGCCGTGCACCGTCGAAACGGACGTCGAGGTCGTGGGGTTCATCGAGGTTGACGATGTACTCGTAAACGCTGCGTGTGAGTCGGATGCGAAGCACATAGTCGCCGTCGAGCGGAAATTGGTGTCGGACGGCGAGTCCGCCCCGAGACCCGAAGGGGAGATCCTCGCTCATTCTGTCGTTTTGAATGAGGGTCGTGGGTACCGTGTACGTTCGTGAGGTAAAGCTCGCGGGAATTGTCGGGTC
>CAZPZZ010000014.1:27091-33884 GCA_964591245.1 uncultured Vicinamibacteraceae bacterium
GAAGCCAGAGGCGCAATGCTTCAGACTGCGCCCCGTCCGGACGAGGACGACCAGCCGGGGGCATCATATCGCCACGAAGCTTGTGAACGACGCGCTCCCAGACATCAGGAGCGTCTCCGACATCGGTCAAGGGATATGCTGTGTCCTCAAGACTCAGACCGCCGGTGCGGAGACTGGTGCTGTGGCAGGTGATGCAGTAGCGGTCCAGAAGAGCCCGGTGGTTTTCGACTGTCGGGGGCGGCGGCGTCTGCGTGAACGTAGGTTCGGTCGGCGACCCGTACGGGGCGAGTGGCTCCGCTTGCGCGAGGCCGCCGCTGATGAATCCACACGCTGCCAGGACGATCGCGCCGGTAGATAGTCGTGTCGTCATGATCAAGTGCCTGCGAACCAGTCAATCATACCAACGTCCGCGCGGCGTGGGGGCAGTTGAAGTCACTGCTCCGCCATGGTACGGTCCGTATTTCGACGTATCTGCATGGTCTGGGAGGGGAAATGAGCGCACAGTGGGGGTCCCGGGTTTCGGTAGCAACAGTCGCTGGCGTTCTCTCGGTCGCGCTGGTCGTGGCTAGTGGTTCGGTGTCGGCTCAGTCGGTATCCGGTGGAATTGCCGGCCACGTGACAGTAGACGACG
Organism: uncultured Vicinamibacteraceae bacterium; assembly: GCA_964591245.1. Classification (GTDB taxonomy): domain Bacteria; phylum Acidobacteriota; class Vicinamibacteria; order Vicinamibacterales; family UBA8438; genus CAZPZZ01. Next base: position 27,723 of record CAZPZZ010000014.1, read on the forward strand.
GTGAGGTGGTCGCGTTTCGTGTCAAGGCGCGGGACGCGCTGAGGCGCGTCGCATATACCGTGTACACCGTCGACGGCCGCTACCAGATCTTCAATTTGCGACCCGGCACATATGAGGTGCAAGTTGTTGAATCAGGTTTCGAGCCCCGTGTCGAGACGATAACCGTCGAGGCGAATGCTGTGAGCACCGTAGACCTGGCCTTGACGGCGAGGGATGGCATTGTTTCGCAGGGCGCCGCGGCGCGTGGGGCGACTGCCCAGCGGAACTACGGCGGCGGAGCGGCCGACGAGCGAGCCGCGGAGTTGGTGGATTTCGACACGCTCTACCCGCCTCATCCTGCGAGGGATGTCATGTTGCGAGCGTGTTTCGGATGCCACGGGCCGGCCGGGTTCCATCGGCGAGGCCGAAAGAACGAAGCGGGCTGGCGACACGCAGTAGGACGGATGTTTGACCCGGAAGGTCGTGTCGCAGATATGGCGCCGGGTGTGCCACAGGTGACTGACGATCTCGTGACCCCTCAGGAAAAAGAAGAAATCATTCAGTATTTGACGGCCAACTTCGGTCCTGGTTCGACATTACGAGACCTGGAACTCGACCCATTGACGCGTGACGAGAGTGCGTTGTCAGAAGCGGTGTACATCCAGTATGAGCTGAACCGAGCCTCGCCGCGGGAGTTGTCGAACGGGGTGACACCGCGAGGGAGTATTCATAGCGTTTTTGCCAGTCTCGCTGAGCCCGGGGTTATCTGGGTGTCCGGAAACGGTTCGAATGCGATCTTGAAGGTGGATACGCGTGATCCTAATTTCACGACCCGTACTACCGAGTACTGGATCGAGAACCCCCAAAACATCAATGTTACGCCGCACGGTATCGTCGAGTATCGGGGCAAGGTCTACTGGGTGGAGCTGACCGGAGATCACTTCGGCGAATTGGATCCCCTCACCGGTACGATGACTCGTTACCAGATGCCAACAACTGGTGCGGGGCCACATAGTGTCTGGGTCGATTCGCGTGGAAATTTCTGGTACACCTACTTCGCATCGTCTGGAAAGATTGCGCGTTTCAATCTGTCAACGAAAGAATTCACTGAGTGGGAACCGCTGGCCGGTTTCAGTGGGTATGGCATTGTTGTCGATGCCCAGGATCGTGTGTGGGCCGTTGGCTTGCACACACCAGCCACCTTTATGTACAACCAGGAAACCTCAGAATGGACGTCGTACCCGATGTCGAATCCAGCCAGACGGCCCACCATCGATTCAAGGGGAAAGATCTGGGCAGCGCATTATTTTGGGAATGCAATCACGAAAATAGATCCGGTGAATGGTGAGATCACCGAGTATCAATTGCCCCTGAAAGACGGAAACCCCTACGACGTATGGCCTGACCGCGACGACAATCTCTGGGTTGAGAACGCTATCTACAACTCGTTGGTCCGGTTTGACCAGACGAACGAAGAGTTCACGTATTACCCGTTCCCGGAACTTCAGGCGCACACTCCGAAGCTCGATCGTGATGCAGAGGGAACGCTGTGGTTCACGCTTGGGAATGCCTCCGGACCGGGTATTGCGGCGTTCCAGCCTCATGGGAATGTGGCACCTGCAGCGGCGACGGGACAGTGACGATTTTGGTGAGCAAAAGGGCCGTGTCGCGAGTATCCGGAATACGGGGGGCGCGGTACTGGAGTGTGCTTGCGATCTGCCTGATCGTCGCATGGACGGGGTCGGTGCTGGGGCAAGAACCGGTTCGAGGTGGTTGGGACCGGCAGGCGGCGGCTGCCTACCTCGATGGTCGACAAAATTGGTGGATGGATTGGCCGACGGCGGCCCGTGACCAGGGTACGTATTGTGTGTCGTGTCACACGGTGACACCGTATGCACTTGGCCGGGCTGCGTTGCGCCGTGTCACGGCGCCTGGTGTGGTTGAGCGCCGAATGCTTGATAGCGTAGAACATCGAGTCCTGGCGTGGGATGAGATGCAGCCGTTCTACAGCGATGAGCAGGTACGGCCGGGGAAAACCCGAGAGAGTCGCGGTACCGAAGCGATTCTCAACGTGCTGATTCTCGCTAACCGGGATGCGCAGGCAGGTAGGCTCAGCGGCTCGACAAAGCAGGCATTCGAGCATTTGTGGGCATTGCAGCGAACAGACGGCGCGGACGCCGGGGCATGGGCCTGGCTGGACTTCGGGCTTGAGCCGTGGGAAACATCAAAGGCGCAGTACTACGGTGCCGCGTTGGCTGCTGTGGCGGTCGGATTGGCCTCGCAGAAGGGATTGGTGCATACGTCGGGAATGGTGTCACTCCGCACCTATCTCCGGACTCAACTCGATGATCAGAACCTCTTCAATCGATTGACGGTTTTGTGGGCGTCGGGGGAGTGGGCGGGGGTGCTCGCGTCGAAGCAGCGTTCAGCGATTATCCAGGATACCAAACAGATGCAGCGAGACGATGGAGGCTGGAGCCTTTCCGACTTCGGCACGTTCGAGCGGCGAGATGGCACACGTTCTGATCGAACCAGTGATGCCTACGGCACCGGGCTCGCCACGCTCGCGCTTCAACGGGCGCATGTGTCGGCCAATGATCCCGCGCTGGTGCGTGGTCTGCAGTGGCTTCGTAAACATCAGCGGGCCGACGGTTCCTGGTACGCGGCATCACTCAATCGCGATCGTGAACCAGATTCTGATCGAGGGCGGTTCATGAGTGATGCGGCGACGGCGTATGCGGTGTTGTCCTTGGCGGCTCACGAGGCCAAGGAGCAATGACGGGGAAGCAGGATGCGGCGTGCGCGCCGATGCGGAGTGAGAGGCCGGCAAGGCTTCCATGTTACCGCCGTCCACCGGTCGATCCGGTGACATGACGTTCGTCGGCCCAGTGCTTACGGTAGACGTCGGCAATAACGGCCAAGACGATTACCCCTCCGGTGATCAGGCGTTTCGTCGGGTCTTGGATCCCGATCTGGGTCAGTCCAGTGGCCAGGACGCCCATGATCACGACGCCGAAGAAGGTGTTGATCACGGAGCCCTTACCACCCATCAGCCGCGTGCCACCAATAACGGCTGCGGCAATTGCACTCAACTCGAATCCGATGCCAGCATTGGGGTCGGCGGACGCCAGGCGAGATACCTGCATCACTCCAGCCAGTCCGGCCAGGAGACCTGATAGCGCAAAGATGCTCAGCTTGATGCGGCCGGTATCGATGCCGGCCAATCGAACGGCTTCCTGGTTGGTACCGATGGCGATGGCGTAGCGGCCAAAGATTGTTCGCGAGAGCGCCGTTTGTCCGATTGCGACCAGTAGCATTGCGCAGAGGAATGGTGGCGAGAGGCCCAGCCAGGATACTTCGGCAATCCATTCGATGTCGGTGCCGATGTAAACGGTTCGCGAGTCTGTGACCAGATACGCGCCGCCACGCGCTGCCTCCATCATTCCCAGCGTGACGATGAAGGACGGTAATTGCCAGCGCAGGACAATGAATCCGTTGATCGTTCCTGCGAGGAGGCCGGTGGCCAATGCTGCCCCGATGGCTACTGGCCACGACCAACCGAGTTGGACCATCGCGATTCCCATTACTCCCTGGCTGACCGCCAAGACCGATCCAACCGATAGATCAATTTCACCAATTACGAGAACGAATGTTATGGCTACGGCTAACGTCAGGGCGGTGGGCAATTGGTTTGCGATGGTGCTGACGGACGCGAAGGAGAGAAATGAATCACTCAGGAGGCCAAAGCAGAGGCAGAGTCCTGCGAGCACGACGGCCAGGCTGATTCCCTCTCGCATGATGTCGCCTAGTGGGAGATGTCGTCGGCTCGGCGTGGAGGGTGGCCATACTCGCTGAAGGCAGCGGCCATGATCCGCTCACGACCGAATGCGTGACGCTCGAAGATGTCTACAAGTCGACCCCTTGATAGGACAGCGATTCGGTCTGCAACCGTCGTGAGTTCATGAAGATCGGAGGACACCATCAGGATGGCGCAACCCTGGTCGGCCAGTTGCGTGAGCAAACGATGAACTTCCGCGCGGGCGCCAGGATCGATACCCCGGGTCGGTTCGTCGACGATGAGGATACGCGGGTCGTGCATCAGCCAGCGTGCGAGCAAGGCCTTCTGCTGATTTCCTCCACTTAATCGTTCGATGGGTTGGTCCGGAGAGGTGCACTTTACGTCCAGCCGTCGGATGAATTCGCCTGTGGCCTCCTGCTCAGCGGGTTGGTTGAGCCAGCCTATCCGGTTGGCGAGGTTTCTCAAGGCGACGAGCGAGAGGTTGGCGCGTACAGACAGGCGATCGAGGATTCCCTGTCGACGACGGTCTTCACCGAGGAATGCGAGGCCATGCTCGGCCGCCTGTCGCGGCGAGTGGAATGCTGTTGGTGTATCGCTGTCCTCCAGAAAGAGTTCGCCCGCCTGCGAGAGGTCTGCGCCATAGATGGCGCGCATCGTTTCTGTACGGCCACTGCCGACGAGTCCCGCGAATCCGAGAATTTCCCCCCAATGAACAGCGAAGCTGACGTCGCGTACCGCTGGTGCCGAGCGGAGATGCTGGACCCGGAGTGCCGGTCGCCCGGTGGGGAGCTTCGTGCGCGTTACTGCGACGGACACTCTTCGGCCAACCATGAGCCGGATCATCTCTTCGGTTGAGAGGAGACTGGTTGATTGTGTGGTGACATCGGCGCCGTCGCGTAGGACCGTCACTCTATTTGCCAGCTGACGGATTTCTTCTAATCGGTGCGAAATATAGAGGATGGCTGTGCCGGCCGCCTGAAGCTTGGCAAGCACGCCGAAGAGCCGGTCTACGTCCGTCGCAGTCAACGCCGCCGTCGGTTCGTCGAGGACGAGCAGTCGGCAAGGCTGGCTGAGAGCGCCGGCGACTTCTACCATTTGTCGCTGGCCGATGCCGAGGTCGCTGATTGGTTGTTGAGGATCCAGGCCGCTCAACCCGAGGCTGTCCAGAAGCCTGCGGGCCTGCCGGTTCAGCGTGTCACGTTCGAGCCAACCCCAGCGATGAGGGAGGGTGCCGATGAAAATACTTTCGGCGACGGTCAGCGTGTCGATCGCTGTAAGCTCCTGCAGGACGGTGCGGACACCGGAGGCGCTTGCCTGGCGCCGGGTCTTCGGGCGGAAGGGCTCTCCGGACAGACGCATATCTCCCCGCGTGGCGGGGGTCAGGCCAGAGATGATCTTGACGAGAGTGGTCTTTCCGGCGCCATTCTCGCCGATGAGCGCGTGGCATTCCCCCCCATGGATATCGAGATTGACACCGAAAAGGACGGGGACGTCGTAGCATTTGTGAATGTCATGCGCCTCGAAAAGTGGACGGTCCGTAGTCATTGTGCCGGGTCGGTGACAAGTGTGACAGGAGTTTGCAGATCTTCGGGTACTTGCCGTCCGTCGAGAATGGCCAGTGCGTACTCGATCCCGTTCACCGCGATTTGGTCTGCGTGCTGGTCGACGGTGGCCAGCACGGTTCCGTCTTTGACCAGTGTCTGGACCGCCGAGATATTGTCGAAACCGATGACCGCAATGTCTCCGAGTTTTCCGGCGGCCCGTATGGCTGCGACGGCACCCAACGCCATACTGTCGTTGGCACAGAGTAGTGCCTTGAGATTGGGATGGGCGAGCAGCAACGCCGAGGCCACCTGGTTGGCCCGGTCCATTTCCCAGTAGCCGGACTGGGACGCGACGATTATCATCCCCGCGTCACGCATTGCATCCTCGAATCCAAGCCGCCGTTCGATGGCATTGAATGCTCCGGGAGCTCCTTCAATGATCCCGACTTCGTCGCCGGGGCGCAGTGTGTGTCCGAGTATCTCCCCTGCCTGGCGGGCTCCCCCGCGGTTGTCGGGGCCGACGAATGGAATGTTGAGACCTCGTTCGTCCAACGTCGCCTCGTCCAGCCGGTTGTCGATGTTGACGACCGTGACCCCCGCTTCAATCGCTCTCGCCCCCGCGGCCACTAGTGCTCTCGAGTCTGCTGGCGCGATGACGATGGCATCGACGCCACGGGCCACCATTTGTTCGATTAAATCGATCTGTCTGGTAAGGTCCAGCTCGTCCTTGATGCCTTCGGCGATGAGGCTATAACGCTCGGGTTGTTGTTGCTGGTGCGCGCGTGCGCCGTCTTCCATCGTCTGGAAGAATTCATTGGCGAGCGATTTCATTACTAGCGC
>CAZPZZ010000014.1:33984-47243 GCA_964591245.1 uncultured Vicinamibacteraceae bacterium
CCCGGCGACATACAGAAGAGAAGCTCGCCACCTTCCACCGTCCAGGCTATCGTTGAGAGAGGGAGATGGGGCCTCGTCCCGGGTTTGACGAGGTGTCTTCATGAAGGGGACATGAACCGTGGTTGTACGGAAGAGCAAGGGGGCTTCATCCACGAGGGAGCTAGTCCGGATGTACTCGTGGAACGTGAATGGCCTTCGGGCCGCGGTACGTAAAGGATTTGCTCAATGGGCGAGCGGATCAGATGCGGAGATCATCGCGTTACAGGAGGTGCGTGCGGTGGCCAGCGCAATTCCCGCGGAAGTGCTCGCTCTCGAGGGATACCATCAGCATTACGTGGCGGCGCAAAAAAAAGGCTATTCAGGAGTGGGGTTGTTATCTCGCCGCCGGCCTGATCGACTGGAAACCTCGCTCGGAGAGGAGCGATTCGACAGTGAGGGTCGCCTTCAAATCGCGCGCTTTGGGCGTTTGATTGTTGCGAATGGTTACTTCCCGAATGGCTCGGGTACGCATCGTAGTAACGACCGCGTCCCGTATAAGCTCGAGTGGTACCGCGCGCTCTTCGAGCGTGTACAGCGCTGGCGGCGAAGCGGCTATCGCGTACTCGTGATGGGAGATTTCAACACAGCGCACCAGGAAATCGATCTGGCTCGGCCAAAGGAGAATCGGGGGACGTCCGGATTCTTGCGTGAGGAGTGCGAAGAACTGGATCGCTGGCTTGCCGCGGGCTGGATCGATACGTTTCGTGTGTTTCAACAGGGTGAGGGGCACTACTCCTGGTGGAGTCAACGCTTCGGCGTGCGGGCGAAGAATGTCGGGTGGCGGATTGACTACGTGTTCGCCTCGCCCGCCGCGATGCGTTTCGTCAAACAGGCGTTTATCGAGAGAGGGACCGAAGGCTCAGACCATTGCCCGATCGGCGTGGATCTCGACTCGGCGGTGTTTGACTAGCAATTTGCGAGTGTTGCCGCCTTCTGTCGATGCGCACGGGAGTGAGGTCGAATCCGTCTGTTGTGCCGGCCTCGGAAGCGGTGTTTTACTAGCGGAACCGCGTGAGCGTGATATCGATCCGCCGGGCTCGCGCGTCGGCGCGTCGCCATTGCACCACGATAGGGCTTTGGTACTGGCCCTGAGCCAGGCGTCCGGTGCCGGGAGTTTCTCGATCGGAGACAGGCAGGCTGACAGAACGTTTCATCCGCAGGAAATGTCGGGCTGGCGCGCCGAAGAATCGCGCAATGATCTGCTCGACGACGGAATCGCTCAATCTGAGTGCTTCGACAAGTTCGTTGAACACACGGACCATGTCGTACTTCGCATAGTCGATAGTGCGAGTGGGAATCGATCGTGGGGAAGTGAGCAGGTGTCGGCTTTTTTCCGCCATGAATCGAAGGGGGTCTCGCAGCACCTCGGCGAGGTCATGCCGCATCAAGAGCGTTTCGTACTCATTGACGGTTAATCCTGCCTGATCTTCTGCTGATCCGAGTGCAAGGTGAATCCGGCCTTTGGTTACGCCGTGCTGTTTGATGAGTTCCTCGCACCGTTCGTAGAGGCCAAAGCGTGGGTCCTTCAAATTGATGGAATCTATAGGGTGCGCCATCGGGACCAGCACATGACTTTGTGCCACTGGCTGTTCTGTGGCGAACCCCAGTACGGTCGTTACGCGCTGGCGGGGGCGTCCCTGGTAGACCCCGTCGAGGTCGATGAAATACACCGGATCGTCGCGCCGGCCACGATACGTGACACAACTCCGGAGGCCCGCGCTGATGAACGCCAGATGGGAGTCGGCGTTGGGAGGCTCGACTGCCCGCTGAGCGTCAGAAAGTTCTTCGCGCAAGTGGAGCTGGTCGTGTTTATATCCAGCCCCCTCTGGGAATACGTTTCGGAAAAATGTGAGGTACGAGCCCAGGCCGTCGTGCTTTCGGTTCAACCTCGTAGCGAAGCTTTGATCGAGATACCCGGCGGTGGTGTGATACGAGCTATAGAGCGCCTGTGGAAAAGTTTCGAGCACATCTCCATGGGTGTCTGACACTCGCTGACGGACGTCAACGAGGTCGACCCGAGAGCGCGGGCTAATCTCGACGGTGACTTCGATCGGTGCAAACGCCACTAAACCGTTGATTGTATCCCAGTAGATGCGGCAACACAGTGTTTACGGGAGACTGGATGCCGGGGGCGACGGGGGTGCCCGCTTGGCGGTGTTTAGCAGCACCCAGTGTGGTAGCTCGGGCTATTCGCGCCAAGGGCGGTTAGAACTGTTGTCCCCGGTCGTCGCCTAGCAGCTCAAGCAGCGGTGGTTGTTGTGAGCGCCCAGGCTCTCGAGTAGCGTGATGGTCGACGGAAAGGGTTGAATGCGCTGCACCGGGCCGTTGGCCATGTCAATAGTGGTCTGGCCGCGTCGGCTGAGTTGGGTGACGTCGACACCGTGACTGACGAGATAACGGATGAGTTCGTTGTCGCCACGAGCGGCGGCGTGATGAATCGCGTTGTACCCGTTGTGGTCGCGAGCGTGCGGGTCAGCCCCCATCTCTTCAACCAAGAACCGTGCGGCTGCGAGCCAGCCATCCGGTACGTGCCGGTGAGAGTTTCCCGCGTAGCCCTGTCCATAGCCCACGCCCGCCGCGGCGAGTAGTGGTGGTACGGCGTCCCCGCCATAGGGGACCGGGGGCAGCCCGGAGGGGTCTGGATCAACAGGGGAAAAGCGGCTCGGGACACGGACCGTCGGGAGATGTGCGTCGGCACCGTACTGAAGCAGCAATCTCATTGCGTCGAGGTCGAGAGCGTACGCTGCGCGCCAAAACGGCGTCGCCCCTGTGCGATCGACACCAAGCAGGTCGCGATTATAGGTCGTATACCAGAGGGATCTGGTCAGCCGGGCGTTGACGTCGGCACCGTGCTCGAGGGCGGCCTTCATCACATCGAGGTAGTTGGACCGTTGTTGCATGTAGTCCGTTGGCTGCGGGTGTCTGGCTTTTGGCGCCCAGTGCATGTTGAGGGCCCCGTAGAGCGGCGTCGCACCGGCATCGCTGGCCAGCGTCGGGTCGGCCCCACGTTCTAGCAGGGTCATCGCGAGATCGAATTGCCCGTTGATCGTGGCAATGAGCAGAGGGCTGCTCCCGTCGGCCGCGCTTTTTTGATCTATATCGGCGCCGCCTTCGATGAGTGCATGCGCTGTTGCCGTGTGGCCTTCGCGGGCTGCGAGAAGCAGAGCCGTCAGCCCACCGTGGCTGCTTACGAGATCGGCGAAGCCGAGTGGCTCTGGTTCCTCCAAGAGATCCGCTTCGAGCGCCGCTTGTTCCGCGGCGCGGGCCTCGGCTCGTGACGAGGCTGATGGACGAGGAATACGCGTATTGCGACGTGGTGAGGCAGGATTGGAGCGCGGATCTATCGGGCGCCCCGTGCGCACGGAGGACATGCGCTCTCGGTGGCGCCGACTGTCGGTCCGGTCGAGTGCGTTCCGTTCGGTGATGTTCACGACGGTGGCTGTCATACCCGGGTCGGCACCCCGGGCAAGTAAAGCCATGACTGCGTCGACCCGGTCCGCGGCTGCGGCGAACATGAGGGGGGTTTGCCCCCAACGTGGTTCCCGGGCGTTGGGATCGGCGCCGTTGTCGAGAAGGGCCACTATCGTGGCCGAGCTGCCGGCAGCGGAGGCAAAGTGTAATGGCGTTGCACCAGCGGTCGTGACTGCGTGCGGATTCGCGTCGGCCGCCAGCAGCGTTTCCACGATATCGTTCTGGGCATTTCGGCTGGCGACATGCAGGGGCGTGTGGTCACCCAGCCTAGTCGTAAGGTTGGGATCGGCGTCAGCGGCAAGGAGCAGTTGGGCGATCACATTGTCGCCTCGTCGGGCGGCCCAATGCAGAGCGGTCATGCCATCGCCGTGAGGCGCGTTGACATCGGCTCCATCGGAGAGTAATCCCCGAATTGTGTCGGCGTTCCCCTGACGGGCCGCATCAGCGAGTGGTGCGCTGCCGGCCGCGGAGGCCCCTGTGGCTATTAGGAGAGAGCATGCCATGCCAAGGAAAGAGTGCGGTCTCACAAACCACGTCATGACTGGCCGAGCGGGCATTGCTTGATTCCTTCCTGATCCCGGGGTGTGCTCTGGATGTATTACGCCGACAAGGACAGGGTCCCGGTGCTGTCGCCGAATTGCTGAATGTCGTCAAGACCAAGGCGATGGATGACGTCGAGCATGACGTTCGCCATGGGGGTGCCTGGTTTGGCCCGCAGGTGGAGATTTCCGGCGAGCTGTCCGTTTGCTCCTCCCACGAGAAAGAGCGGACACCGTTTGTGGTTGTGAACGTTGGGGTCGCCCATTGGCGATCCGTACATTACGAGGGCCTTGTCGAGCAGCGTGCCCTCGGCCTCTTCGAGCCGTTCGAGCTTCTCGAGGAAATAGGGCAGTAAACCGACGTGATACCGATTAAGTCTTGCGAATTCCTCGATGTTGCGTTCTCGACCCCCGTGATGGGACACCGGGTGGAATCCACGTGTGATCCCGCTATTGGGGTAGACTCTCCCGGTTGCGTCACGCGACAGCTTGAACGAAAAGACGCGCGTCATATCGGTCTGAAAGGCAAGAGCCTGCAGGTCGAACATCAGTCGAACATGCTCGTCGAACGAGTCTGGAACGCCAGCCGGCGCACCTGGAAGCTCGCGTGCTTCGCCCGTCAGGTTGCGTGTTTCGACTCGTTGTATGCGCCGTTCGATCTCGCGGACATCCTCAAGATAGTCGTCCATCCGGCGTTGGTCCGCTGCGTCTAGTTCGCGTTTGAGCTGTGCTACCTCGGCCGTGATGAAATCTAGGACACTACGCCGTTCGCGACGTCGAGCGTCGCGTTCCTCGGCGGTGCCTCCTGCACCAAAAAGCTGGTCAAAGGCGAGCCGTGGGTCGCGAATCATCGGCAGTGGTTCGGTCGGAGACGTCCAGCTGATGGTGTCGGTGTAGACGCACGAGTAGCCGTATGCGCAGCCTCCGGCGTGGTCGACGTTTTCGATACAGAGTTGCATCGAGGGAATCGGTGTGTTCTGGCCAAATCGCTGGGCGTACAGTTGATCCAGTGAGATTCCGGCACGCACGTCAGAGCTTTCTGTCTGACGCGGATGCGCCTGGGTCAGGAAGGTGGCACTCGAGCGGAAGTGGTCGCCGCCGATCTCGGGTGGGGTGATCGCCTCAGCCGGCGCGACGTCTGTGTCGCTGACGATGGTCAGCGTGTCGCGGAACGGTTCCAGCGGGTTGAGAGCGGTTGGCCCGAGATCGAAGTTTTGTCCTTCGGCCGCGGGAGACCACAGGTGGCGGGACGCACCGTACTGCGTACTACCGGCAGCTCCGTGCACATTTTCGATGCAGACCAGCCGCGTCGGATCGTCTAGGGATTGGGCGCGGAGTACGTGTCGTGCCCGTCGCCCTGCGGGAATGAATGCTTCGAGGAACGGCAGGGCGACGGTTGTGCCCAGGCCGCGCAGGAAAGTTCGGCGCTGCAGATATTTTCCGGTCACGATCGGCATGCCTTGCTCCTTCACCTATTGCAAGTGCAGGTGTGCTGCTATTGCACGTGGTCCGTAAACGTGGATGGAAAGCCCGTGCCCTTCATCCGAAAGGTGGGGCTTTCGATGACTCCAAGGATGAACGCGGAAAGTCGGTAGTCCTGTGTCTCGGCATTGCGCACGATCGCTCGCACGGCCGGCATGTCGTCGTACCCTAGCCGCCGACCCAGGGCGTACGCCATTAAATTCTCGGTGAACGTACGGAGGAGCGGGATGGGGCGCGCCAACAATGCACGTCGCAGATCGGCCGCGCTGCTGATTGGGGTGCCGTCGTAGAGTTCGCTGGCGGAGTCGATCGTGGCCCCGTTGTCTCGGACGCGACGAGCACCGGTCACGTCATAGTGTTCGAGGGCGAGTCCGATAGGGTCCATCATGCGGTGGCATGAACTGCAACTCGGACTCGAACGGTGGATGGCCATGCGTTCGCGTACTGTGAGTAAACGGCCATCTGCGGCCTGCCCGGTCTCTTCCAAATCAGGGATGTTCGGTGGCGGAGGTGGTGGTGGAGTGCCGAGGAGCACCTCCATGACCCACTTGCCTCGAAGTACTGGTGATGTGCGGCCAGGGTGTGATGTGAGAGCGAGCACGCTACCGTGGCCGAACAGTCCCCGGCGCGACTCGTCGGGCGGGAAGTGGATGCGTCTGTGACGCGTGCCGACCACGCCGGGGATGCCGTAGTGTTGTGCCAATCGCTCGTTGAGGAACGTGTAGTCCGCCGTGAGCAGATCCAGCAATCCGCGGTCTTCCCGAACGAGATATTCGAAGAAGAGTTCTGTCTCTCTTCGCATGGCCTGCTTGAGTTGTTCATCAAAATCAGGGTAGATGCGCACATCCGGATGCAATGTGTCGAGGTCTGGCAGCCGAAGCCACTGTGCAGCGAAGCGTGTGGCGAGCGCCTCCGCTCTTGGATCGGCCAGCATTCGTCGGACTTGGGTCTCCAGGACCTGTGGAGTGGAAAGCTCGTTCGCGGCGGCGAGGCGCCGTAATTCCTCATCCGGTCCGGTAGCCCAGAGGAAAAAGGAAAGTCTTGCCGCAAGGTCGAGATCGCGTACTTCGAAGCCCGCTGTTGAATCACTGTCGATCGGTGCGGCCTCGAGGCGGAATACGAAGTGAGGACTGGCGAGTAAGCCCTCGAGCGCCATACGGACACCGTGTTCGAAGCCGTTCTCGGCTGCGCCGGTGTCGTAGAGCGTCATCAGGGCATTCAGATTTGTTTCGGTAAGGGGGTGACGATATGCGGTTGTCCCGAGCCGTGCCATGATTTGCTGTGCGCAAGGCCGAGCGTCGGCCGTTGTGTCAGGCTGGCAGTGGAAGATTCGAGACCGCGTAGCCGTCTCGGAGATTCCTGTTGGATCGAGCGGTCCGCGGATAGCGAGATCGCGCAGATGGGGCAAGCTGGTGAAGCCGTACGCATTGGCGACACTCGTGCTGGCCAGCGACCATTCGTGTGGTGAAATCAGATCTTGAGCCGGACCCTCGAGCTGGCGGATGAAGGCCGCCGATACACGGTGTGACCCCGCTGGCACCGGGATCGGATCGGTCCAGAGATTGACTCCTCCAGGGTCTGACACGTGCATCCACCGCGCGATGTCCAGCAAGGCAACTCGTTCGCCGTCGATGGAAACCTCAAGTTGCTCTGGTGTTTCTAGCGTATGAAGCGCACCTCTCCCACTCCCAAACAATTCGCCGGTTGTCTCGTGGTGGAATGAGACGCGAAAGACGTACGACGCATCGGCAGGGAAGGTGTGCAGGACGGAGACTCCACCGCGTGAGCCATACGGCGCGCCCTCCACCTGTTCGCGCTGGGAGACCCAACGGGTGACCTTATAGGTGGCTTCTATTGGATTGGCCGATGAGTCACCCACGGCCAGACGGCTGATCGCCGAGGCTGCCTGCAGATACCCGTTCATCAGGGTCGGGGAGAGCATTTGCACGTCGGCGATGTTGTCGAAATTCGCGCTCTTTGTATCAGGAGGGAGGTAATCTGCAGCCCGAATGTCGAGCCCCAGAAGGTCCCGTATCGAACGCTCGTACTCCGCGCGGTTCAGGCGCTGGAAATTCGTGCGGCCCGGTACAGGAGATGTCTTGCTTGCCGCGTCGAGATGGGTTTCGAGCGTTTCTGCTAGGGCGTCGAGGGCAGAGTCTTCGGGCCTGAACGCTCCTGCCGGTGGCATCATTCCGGCTCGCACTTTTCGGATGATTTGTTCGGCCACTGCAGACTCGCGATGAGCCTGGCGAACGTCAAATTGATCAAGTGATAGGTTGCCGGCGCGCGTGCGGTCGTTATGGCAGCGTTGACAGACGCCCTCGATGGTAGCCTGTGAATGTTCCGGCGAGGCAGAAGGTTGAGCGTACGTATTCTGTGCGAGGCCAAGGGCCACCGTCAGGATACTCGCCAATACCGCAATTTTGTTCGTCATATCCTCGTGAGAAAGAGGTGCGTACACCCGCGATTCTATCGTAGTGTAGCCGGAGTGGGCGGGTTCCACTAGCAATCTGTGGCACAACGTTCGTTGTGCAGGGCGCGAAGGCGGCCAAGTGCGGCCCCAGACTGCTAGACTGTGGCGCGGACTCGGGCATGTCAAGGAGTAAGGATCATGAGACGTTTTATCTCGTGTGCGATCTGTGTCGGTCTTTGGTTGGCGAGTGCACCGTCGGTGATCGGGCAGCAATGGCCGCAGTTTCGTGGGGTGAATGCCGGCAATGTACCCGATGATCCTTCGTTGCCCGATCGGTGGAGTGAGACCGAGAACATCGCCTGGAAAATAGACTTACCCGGGCTCTCGTGGAGTTCACCGATCGTGTGGGATGACCACATCTTCGTTACCAGTGCGGTGAGCGCGGCTGACGATGAAGTCCAGCCGATTCCTGGGTTGTATGACCCGGGCGAGCATAATGGCTCGGTGCCAGCCAGTGGGGAGCATCGCTGGATGGTCTACGACATTGATTTCCAGACCGGTGCGATCCATTGGGCACGGGAACTCCACCGTCAGGTGCCTGGGATCACGCGGCATTTGAAGAATAGTTACGCCTCGGAGACGCCGGTCACAGATGGCGAGCGGCTCTACGTGTACTTCGGAAGCATTGGGTTGCTGGCCGCGTTGGACTTCGAGGGAAATGAGCTGTGGCGGTATGAAGTCGGGACGTTCAACACGTTGCTCGACATGGCGACCGCGTCGTCTCCTGCATTGCATGACGATCGACTCTATGTGTTGAATGACAACACGAGTCAGTCGTTCCTGGTTGCCCTCGACTCTAGGACCGGTGAGGAGGTCTGGCGTGTTGAGCGCGACGAACCGGGGCGTACATGGTCGACGCCGCTCGTGTGGGAGAACTACCTGCGCACGGAGATCGTGACTACCGCGTCGGAGCGCGTCCGGTCCTACGACCTCAGCGGTACGTTGTTGTGGGAGCTTAGTGGCATGTCACCCCTGACGACGCCGACCCCGTTTACGAGCCACGGGCTCGTCTACATCAGTTCAGGTTATCCAGGGGGCGCGTTGCGCCCCGTGTATGCGATTCAGCCAGGTGCCGTAGGGGATATTTCGATCTACGAAGAAGTGGCGAGTGGTCTCCAGGAGGGGTTTCCCGGTACCCGGCGGTACTCGCAGGACGATCATGTGGTCTGGTCCTATCCGTTGCTCGGCACCTATAGCACCACAGCTCTTGTCTACGGTGACATCTACTACACCTTGCTCGACCGAGGTTTTCTCACCGCGCATCATGCCGTTTCAGGAGAAGAGGTGTACGGGCGCCGGCGGCTTGAAATCGGTAACGGGTTCACAGCATCGCCCTGGGCTTATAACGGGAAAATCTTCTTGCTAAGTGAGGATGGGGATACCTTTGTCGTCAAGGCTGGCTCAGACTTCGAAATTCTTCACAAGAATTCGTTGAACGAAATGACGCTTTCGACGCCCGCTGTAGCCCATAGCAGTGTGATTCTTCGGACACAGTCCAAGCTCTACCGCATCACGCAAATGGAGTAGAGGCGCGTGGTTGGCTGATGCGCTGAAACGCTAGTCGGGCGCTTGTTGTGACTGCCGTGTCGAGTTTCTTGACGGGACGTTTTCGACCGTCTGCTCACTGCCCACCAGAGCCTGAATGGGTTTGGATAAGGGGTGGTGGGGAACTGCCCAAAAAGTAGAAACCAAGCAGTATAATCGAAGAGTACTGGTGTTCGGCAGAATTTTTAGACCTTCTGTCGAGTCTCTGTTGGGCAAGGCCGCACATCTCGTGTGGAAGTGTCAGCCTATGTTCCGGTGTGCAAAGGAATCCTGGGTGGCCCGAGCGACCTTGGAACCGGGCGCGACCAGTACCACATGCTAGGGAGAAGGCAGTCTGAGTTGTGAGAGCACGTGGCTGGGTGCAGTCTGATCCAGATAGCGAGAGGTGGAGTCATAAATGGGACCGACGGCAGTAGAGAAGGAACACGCGTTCGAGGGAGCTTTGCAGGCCGGCCGTGAGCCGTTCAAGGTGGCGGATCTGAGTCTGGCCGAGTTCGGGAGAAATGAGATTCGACTCGCCGAGCAGGAGATGCCGGGGCTCATGGCCTTGCGACGCGAGTACGCGGGCAAACTGCCACTTGGTGGTGCACGGATTATGGGGAGTCTCCACATGACCGTGCAGACCGCGGTGCTGATCGAAACATTGGCCGATCTGGGCGCTGATGTGCGCTGGGTGTCCTGCAATATTTTCTCGACTCAAGACCATGCGGCGGCGGCAGTGGTAGTGGGGCGTCCGGAGACAGGGGGGACGCCGGAGAACCCGAAGGGAATTCCCGTTTTCGCGTGGAAAGGGGAGACCTTAACTGAGTACTGGTGGTGCACGAGCGAGGCGTTGACCTGGTCGGATGGTCAAGGGCCGTCGTTGATTGTGGACGATGGTGGTGATGCCACCTTGTTGGTGCACAAGGGTTACGAGTTCGAGAACCTTGGCGTGGTGCCGCAGTTCAACCCGGAGACGGAACCCGAGGAGTGGGGAGTAATTCTCGAACTGCTGCGCGACACCCAGGGGCGCGATAAAGAATACTGGCAGCGTATCAGTCCGGCAATTCGAGGCGTGAGTGAAGAGACCACAACGGGTGTGCACCGCCTTTACGAGATGACAGATGCTGGCACACTGCTCTTTCCAGCGATCAACGTCAACGACTCGGTCACCAAGAGCAAGTTCGACAACGTCTATGGTTGTCGACATTCGCTACCTGATGGGCTCGCTCGAGCGACTGACGTGATGCTCGGAGGGAAGGTGGCGGTCGTATGCGGCTTCGGAGAAGTTGGGAAGGGGTGTGCGCAGGCGTTACGCGGCCAAGGGTGCCGTGTCGTGGTGACCGAAATCGACCCGATTTGTGCGCTGCAGGCAGCGATGGAAGGGTATGAGGTTGACACGCTTGAGGGGATGCTTGATCGAGCCGACATCTTTATCACGACGACCGGGAACAAGGACATCATCACGGCCGACCAGATGGCCCGGATGAAAGATAAAGCGATCGTCGGAAATATCGGTCATTTCGACAACGAGATCGATATGGCGGGATTGAAGAAGATACCGGGGATTCATCACGTCAACATCAAGCCGCAGTATGACGAGTGGCAGTTTCCGGATGGACACAGCGTGATGGTACTGGCCGAGGGACGCCTGCTGAATCTTGGTTGTGCGACCGGGCATCCTAGTTTTGTCATGTCTGCCTCGTTCACAAATCAGGTTCTGGCTCAGATTGCGTTGCATAAGAACACAGATGAGTACGAGAAGAAGGTATATATGCTGCCGAAAGACCTGGACGAGAAGGTCGCCAGGTTGCATCTCGACCATCTCGGCGTGCGTCTGACGATACTGACCCAAGACCAGGCTGACTACATTGGTGTCAAGGTTGACGGGCCGTACAAGCCAGAGCATTATCGCTACTAGTCATCGATTACGACGTACGGCGAACGAACGCGATGTCCAGACCCCAGCGCACAGCTCTCGCGCTGGGGTTTTTTTGTGCGGGGAACCAAGGGGCGCGATGGATCTGGTCGTTGGATCAGTACGGTCAGGACGGGTTTTGGCGGTTGTCTCCTGAGCGCGTCCGGTCATCTCCGAAGGGCGCCATCAGCAGAAGCGCCTAGGGAAGGGTGCCAGCCATGAACTTGGTGCGGAGGTTCTCTCGGTCCACTCGGTTGCCGTCGAGATAGACGTCGACGATCCGGCGGGTATGGTTGATATCCGTAAGCGGTTCGCCATCGAGCACGATAAACGACGCGTTTTTGCCGACGGCAACCGTACCAAGCTGTTCGTCGAGGCCAAGAATACGAGCGTTGGTGTGGGTTGCAGCGACGATCGCTTCCATGGGGCTGAGACCGCACGACACCATATCGCGTAGTTCGATATGCGTTGTCCATGCAACGCTGGTACCCGAGTCCGTGCCCATCCCAATGACCATTTCCGCTTCGCGGTTCCGCCGGAGGTTCTGGCACTGTAGCTGAAATTGATCGTCTGGCTCCGATCCGCGTTGCGCGATGTCTCGGGCGAGAGCGTTGACCGCAGACGCTGGAAGCGTCTCACGTAGCCAGGGGAGATCCTCGGAGGTTACGGGAGAGCCTGGCAGGTTCGGTATGGTCCAGACATCCGGATAGCTCCTGACGAGTGCCATGTACTCGGGGTCGATGTCTCTGTCTCGGACCGTGTGGGCAAATCCGTCAATACCGGCGCGGAGGAGGTCTTTCGCGTCTTGAAGTGCACTCGACGTGCCGATGTGCGCGACGACCTGCATGCCTCGGCTATGCGCTTCGTCGATGATTGCGCGATAGACAGGTGGCCCAAGTTTGGGCACGGTGCCCCGACGGTCGTCAACCCAGATCTTCACGATCGTCACGCCCCGTGCGTCGAGCTGCTGCACGGCCGCCCGCCCCGCGGCGGCGGTTTGCGCTCCGCGGGGAATTCCCAGCCGGTAGTCCTGCTGGGGGCCGGCGGTTGGGTTGGCCGCGATTCCTCGACCTGACGTGAGAAATCGTGCTGTATCCGGACGGACCAGCGCGCGTAGCTCCAAGGCCAGTGTTTCGTCTGCTTCGAGTCCCAGGCTCATCGTTGCGGCGACACCGTGATAGGCAGATCTTTCTAGGTGTTCGATGAGGTTCTCACGCGTGTAGTTGCTCTGGCTGTGGCTTCCTCGTCGCACATCGGTGAGTCCGATGTGCTGGTGCGCGTCGATCAGTGCCGGGATTACGGTTAGTCCTGTTAGCGTGACGAGTCTCGCGCCTGCAGGAGGGGGTTGATTCTCGGCTGCGCCCACCGAGGTGAACTTGCCATTTTCGACAACGAAGACGGCGCCACTGATGGGAGTTGAGCCATCTCCGACGATGAGTGTGGCGCCGGTAAACCACACTGGCGTCTCCTCTGGCTCCTGGCCGGCGAGCTGGGCGGTCGGAACGATGCCGCAGCTGAGGAGGCATAGGCCCGCGAGAGTCAATACTGACGCAGCGTGCTTGTGCGGTTCCGGCGCGTGACGAGGGCTGTGGCGGGATACCAAGTTGACAGTACCAGTCCCTCGAGCGGTGGAAATCGTGTCGTAGAACAGTTGACGCATTAGGGGCAAGTGTAGCGAATGAGGGTTTCTCGATGTGTAGTTTTCGTGCCGTGGGCCAACGCCCGCTTTTGAGGCTCGGGGGTATCGGTCGTGAGGTCCAAAGTGGCTTTCGACGATTTTCTGTTCTCTGAATGCGTCTGGTGTGTGCAGTGA
>CAZPZZ010000015.1:0-1986 GCA_964591245.1 uncultured Vicinamibacteraceae bacterium
CCCGCCGGGGAAATCTGAAATATGCACTTCCGTTTGGCTCTTTTCTCGCAGTTGCTGCCCTGCTGACTACTCACGTTGGTCGAGGGTTGATTGCATGGTATCTGGGACTCTATTAGCGCGAAGTTTTGCCCGATGGGGATCCTGCTGGATGCGTTGGGTGCGGCGACGACGCGATTGGTGCTGACCGTTGAGGCCAAGATAGCTGACTGGCCGTCCACGCATTGGCACGCTGTTTCTAGTTTGTGCAGGACGGTGCCGCGACGAGATTTGTTAGCGGCACGATTCTGGATGTTTTCTCATTACGGGGAGTGACGATGGCGCAATCCGGGTCATTGCTTCTTGCGCTAGCCGCCGTTGTAACGATGTTGATGTTACTACTGCTGCTTGCGGTCTGGCGTCTTGGGGCCGTTGGGCGCCAGGGAGGGATGAAGGGGGCTGCTGACGAAACATTATTTCTTGCAACCGCTGTGGGGCAGGCTGTTTCTCGCTTGCGCGAGCGGGAGCGTGCGACGCACGCTCGAGCTGTCGCCACCGAGCGCTTGAACAAGGAAATTGTTGCCAGCCTGCAGTCCGGACTAATTGTGGTCGGGGTTGAGGGTGAGGTGAGGATCCTTAATGCAATCGCTCAGCGTCTGCTACGGTTGCCAGAGGTTGCCATCGGATCGCCGTATCAGAAGCTCTTCGGCTCCCGGTGCGCGCCTTTGGTTGCGGCTCTCGCGGAGTGCCTGTCTGAAACCCGACCGATTACACATCGTGCGATCTCCTTGGAAGGAGCCAGCGCCGGTGATGTTCCGTCTCATTTCGGGGTGTCAGTCTCACCGCTGTACGACGCGGAGGGTGAGCCTCACGGAGCTATCTGTTTGTTCTCCGATGATACAGCAGTTGTCGAGCTTACTGAGCGGGTGCGGCTGCAAGAGGGACTTGCCAGGGTGGGCGAACTGACGGCAGGAATTGCGCACGAGTTCAGGAATGGTCTCGCCACCATTCATGGTTATGGCCGTCTGTTTGATCTTGAACAATTGCCAGTGGCCTACCGTCCCTATGTCAAAGGTATTCGCGAGGAGACGGCATCACTTCGTGAGGTTGTAGAGCGATTTCTTGCGTTTGCTCGACCAACCGAACTTTCTCTGGCGCCAGTCGTGCTTGAAGGAGTCATGCGCCGGGTCACAGATGACCTGCGTCGGGAGATCGATGACGAACATGGTGTCATTACGGTGAGCGGCACGTTCGGGACGGTGGATGGTGACGAAGTGCTGTTACGACAGGCAGTGATGAATTTGTGTCGAAATGCACTCGAAGCCTGTCGCCAGGTTGATCGTCTGCCTCGTGTGACGATCGAGGGGAAGAATGATGGTCCCCGCCGGGAGACAATTGTTTCTGTGATCGACAACGGTCCCGGAATGGATGTTGACACGATGAAACGTGCCTTTCAGCCATTCTTCACGACCAAACCGACCGGGACCGGACTTGGGCTGGCCCTGACCCAGAAGATCATCGTGACCCACAATGGACGCGTGTCTGTCGATTGTGTAAAGGATGGCGGAAGTCGCTTTGAGATCTCGCTACCTCTGAGTAGCAGCAACTGCTAGGTTGCGTACTCTCTCTCTACGTAAGAAAAGAAATTTTTCGAAAATTGGCTGCCCCGTTGACGCGGTGACGGTAGCTATCAATTGGGGCTCACTTCTCGGGTGGCGTGCGAGTTGCATACTCATCCAGTATGGACTCACGGGCGTACGTTGCGAATCCGGTCGAGGTGTTGGGTCTGGGGTTGTTCGAGGTCGTTCTTTCGATCGGCTTGGTTGGACTTCTTGCTACGAGCGTCGCTCCGATTTTTAGCCTATCCGCGCGGTCTTTGGTGTTGGCCCGGCAGCGGACGTCCGCATTGATCTATGCGACTGACCGGATAGAGCAGTTTCGTATTGGTGCGCGTCAGACCGGCATATTGCGTCCGCAAGTCGGCCAGACCGAGGTGGACTACCTGGACGG
>CAZPZZ010000015.1:1996-11014 GCA_964591245.1 uncultured Vicinamibacteraceae bacterium
CCCCCCGTCCCCCCCCCCCCCCCCCCCCCTTCTATTCCCGGTTGGGGGGGGGGGCGCGCTTGGGTGTGGGCGGGGAGCCTCCGTCTGGGGCCCTTTACCAGAGGGTAACGTCAGTTCGCACGTTGGCGAGACAAACTGACGTTG
This sequence comes from uncultured Vicinamibacteraceae bacterium, assembly GCA_964591245.1. Lineage (GTDB taxonomy): Bacteria > Acidobacteriota > Vicinamibacteria > Vicinamibacterales > UBA8438 > CAZPZZ01. The sequence goes on from CAZPZZ010000015.1 coordinate 2,141, forward strand.
TTGTCGTGCGCGTGGTGGTCGATCCCACGAGAACGGGTGTCTCAAATGACCGCGGGGTGACTGTGTCACTAGGGGGGGCGACGTTGGAAACGTTGGTGCAATGGGGCCGAGAGGGAAAGAGATGAGAGCCGTGGCTCAAGAACCCTGTTGCCCAAGTGCAACCGGCTCATGGGTGAATGGGTTCTCGCTCGCCGAGACGGTCATAGCCCTCGCGGTGACCCTCTTGCTTTTGGGTGCACTTCACGTCTTGAGCCATCCGATGTTGTCACTCAATCGCGCACTACCTGCGGCTGCGGACGTTCATCAACGGGTACGGCATGGCTTTGACCAATTACACCGCGACCTCATCAATGCTGGCCGAGGGACTGTCGTTGTAGATCCCGGTCGTCTTACCCGCGTGCTACCAGCGGTTCTGCCATATCGCATTGGGCGGGGCGCTGCGGGAGATGCACACCTGCGGCCACGTTCTGAGGCACTGACAACCGTATCGGTACGCCCAACGGCCGGCCACGAGGCAACGATACTCACACCGATTGTTGGATTCAACGTGGCTGTTGAGTTGTCTCCAGCCATGAGATGTGGACGGACGTGCGGATACCGGGAGAGAGATCTCGTGCTCGTGTTTGACGAGCGGAAGGCGTGGGACCTGTTCCGCGTGACTGCTACCGAGGGGCGAACGCTATGGTTAGAGCGTTCTCAATCGTCGGCCGTGACGCTTGCAGCAGGAGCTACCATTGCGCCGGTTTCGGCGCACCACTACTACTTCGATGTGTCACGTTCACAACTCAGGCGCTATGACGGATGGGGCGGGGATTTTGCGATGGTTGATGCAGTAAGCAGCCTTCGCTTCAAATTGCTCGCTGTACCCTCGGTAGGCGATGTGCTCTGTCAGGGCGGCCGCCGTTCTTCTGGTCCGCTAGTTGCGCTTGAGCGCTGGGAGCTTGCCGATGGGCCATGGTGTGGGCCCGTTGGCCGGCCCTTCGACGAAGACCTCCTGCGAGTGCGTGCCGTCGTGGTCGAATTGCGGGTTCAGGCGGTGCAGCCTGAGCTTCGCGGGAGCGATCCACGGTTCTTTCTGCGGCCGGGAACCGCGTCTGGAGGAAGCATGACCGTTCCCGATCTTGCGGTCAGGTTCACCGTTGCACCGCGTAACCTTGGCGCTAGGGTGTGTTGTGCTTGAGGACCCTATGGTGTCGACCCCCACCAACCGGGGCAGCGCTCTGTTTCTTACCCTTTGCGTCACCGCGCTTGTGGCGGGTTTGTCTGGGGTACTCGTGTCGATTCTGCTAACGGAGGAGGCCGTCGGACGGAATCATCACCGCAGCGTGTTGGCAGCGTATGCTGCAGATGGAATGCTCTCGAGTGTTACGGCGGAGCTAACAGAGATCGCGGGATGGGATGGCGTGCTAGTTGGTAGTGAACTCTCTGAATTCCGAGCGACAGTCGAGAAGGTGACGCTCCCCGCGGGAGGTGTGTTTGATGTGGTTGGCGAGACACGAACGCTTCAGCGGCAGCTTGATACCCGTTTCAGAGGAGGAGGTCTCAGGTGGCGGCTGTTTTCTTGGGGGTGGTGGTCAGATCTCATTGAAGACCCGGCTTTGGATCGGTTGACCTACGTGGTTGCGTGGGTGCGGGACGATATTGGTGACGAGGACGGTGATCCTTACGTCGACATGAATGCCCAGATAGTCATTCGAGCCGCTGCATTTGGCCCGTTTGGCGTGCGCCGGGCTGTACAGGCGACCATCATGAGGGAATTTGAGTCGGTGTGTGTCGTATCGTGGCAGGTCGTCCGTTAGCACCCGTTTTCTTTGCCGGTTTTCCCGTTTGTTTGGCGCGGTCAGGTGTTCTTGCCCCTCTGCTACACTGGCATTCCGTGAGCGCTCATTTGAAGATGGCCAATGCACGTGTCTTGATCGTTGAAGACAAGGCGTCGCTTCGGACGATGCTCCGTCATGCGCTTGAAACTGCTGGACATGTTGTTGATGAGTCACCGGATGAGCCGGCTGCGGTGAAGATTATGAGGGCCTGGCGTCCGGCAGTTGTCCTGACCGACCTGCGGCTACCTACGGGGGATGGGTTGGGGGTACTGCGGGCGGCAAAAGAGCTCGATCCCGATCTGCCAGTTGTTGTCTTGACGGCGTTTGGCGGGGGTGAAGACGCGGGCGTGGCGATGATAGTAGGGGCACTCGACTTTCTAGCCAAGCCGGTCGATCCTGAGCACCTCATATTGCTTGTGAACAGGGCCGTCGAACGACGACGGATCGTCACCGAGAACCTCTTATTGAAGGAAGAGCTGGCGGCCAAACAAGGTGTGCCGCACATCATTGGGCGTGACTCGGCCTTGCTCCAGGTACTTACTGGTCTTGAGCGGGCCGCCAAGACGGATGCCACGGTATTGCTCGAAGGTGAGAGCGGGACGGGGAAAGAGCTGTTTGCACGCATGTTGCACGCGTTCAGTCAGCGTGCTGTCGAGCCATTTGTGGCTATCAACTGCGCCGCTATCCCTGAGAACCTACTTGAATCAGAGCTCTTTGGGCACGAGAAAGGCGCTTTCACCGGTGCAATTACCCGCAAACCGGGGAAATTCGAGATGGCGCATGGGGGGACGCTATTTCTCGATGAGGTTGGGGATCTTCCGATCAGCTTGCAGGCGAAAATCTTGAGGGCTGTTGAAACTTTGTCGTTCGAACGGGTCGGCGGTACGCGAGCTCTCCAGGTCAACGTGCGATTGGTGGCGGCAACGAACCGCGATCTACGTACGCAAGTGGCAGCTGGGCTATTCCGAGATGACTTGTTCTTTAGGCTTTCGGTCTTTCCTCTTCAGATTCCGCCCCTTCGGGAGCGGATGAGCGACGTGCCGCTACTTACGCGTTACTTCGTTGAGCGGTTCTGCAGGGATCTCAAGAAGGCGCCGTTGGCTTTTTCGCCTGCGGCAGAGGAACGCCTTGCCGAGTACAGCTGGCCCGGAAATGTACGCGAACTCCAGAATTGTGTCGAACGAGCAGTCATAATGTGCGACGGGACGGAAATTGGTCCGCAGCATCTCCATCTGAGCATGGGGGTACCAATTGCGGAGCGAGCGGAAGATCCGTGGAATTTGATCGATCTGAAAGGAGGCCTGGAGGAGGTCACGAGTTACGCCGTGGTTCAGGTAGAAAAGCGGAAAATCAGGCAAGCTCTGGACGACGCTGACAGCAATATCGGCGTTGCTGCCAAGATTCTCCAGCTTAACCCTCAGGCGTTGATGGAGAAGACTCAGGAATACGAGATCAAACTTGGGTAGTTCTGGCCGAAAGGCTACCGGCTGATACCGATCGCTTCGAGCCCTTCCAGGACTTCCCGGTCGGTTACATCATTCACGATAATCGTGTTGCCGAGTCCCTGTGGGAGAACAACATGGAGGCGGCCGGACACCACCTTCTTATCTCGTCGCATGGCATTGACTACATCCGAAGGAGAGACGTCAGTTACTGACGGCAACGGACCCATGCGGCTGATCAGATCGGTTAGGCATTTGTGGTCGTCTGCGTCAAGGAGACCACGGGCGGCGCCGATGTGTGCCGCTACGAGCATGCCATAAGCGACGGCTTCCCCGTGCCTGAGCCGTCGATATGCAGTAATGGCCTCGAGCGCGTGACCCGCGGTGTGGCCGAAATTGAGGATTCGTCGCCGTCCAGACTCTCGTTCGTCATCGGCGACGACATCCGCTTTGATCTGACAGGAAGCGGCCACGATTTCTGACATTACCTCAGGATCACGAGCGAAGATCTGTGGTAGTTTTTTTATCAAGAGTTCGAACAGGGGGCGGCTGGCGATCACTCCGTACTTGATCACCTCGTAAAGGCCGGCTCGTAGTTCGCGGCGAGGGAGAGTGTCCAGGAGGTGCTGGTCGGCGATTACGGCGACAGGCGCATGAAATGCCCCGATCAGATTCTTGCCGAGGGTATGGTTGACTCCGACTTTGCCCCCTACCGAACTGTCGACCTGGGCTAGTAGCGTCGTGGGGATGTGGACCAGATCAACTCCTCGCAGATACGTCGCGGCAGCGAAGCCCGCCGTATCTCCCAAGACCCCACCTCCGACTGCAATTAGAGTGGATTGCCGGTCGGCTTCGTGTTCGATCAATGCGTCGTAGATCTGGGTGACCGTGTTGAGTGTTTTTGACTGCTCGCCATCGGGAATCAGAAGGTGCTCTGTATTCGGTAAGGCCGTGGAAATCGTTTCCCCGTGCTGTGCCCAGACCGTCGGACTGGAGACCAGGAATCGGCGAGATCCGACGCCAGCCGCGGAGAGCCAGCGTTCCATCTCATTCACGAGACCATGAGCGACGAAGATGGGATAGGTTCGGGCAGCGCTAGTGACGTTGATGCGCGTGGGCTTCATGTGCAATGGGTGTGGGTTCTTGTTTGGGGACGAGGGAGTAATGCCACTCTGGTCGGTATCGTGTTCTGAGCGTCCCTCACGTAATGTAGGATAACAGTTTTGGTCGGAGGTCTTCTTACTGATGTCGGATAAGGACGCTGCACTTGTGACGGAGATCACTCCTCGGTCTCAGGATTTTTCTCGCTGGTACACGGATGTCATCCGCCGAGCTGAACTGGCTGATTACTCACCAGTTAAAGGCAGCATGGTGATCCGACCCTATGGTTATGCCATCTGGGAGTTGATGCAGCAAGCGCTCGACCGTCGCATCAAGGAGACCGGGCATGTCAATGCTTATTTCCCGATGTTTATTCCAGAAGGGTTGCTCAAGAAGGAAGCGGCTCACGTCGAGGGCTTTGCTCCAGAGGTGGCCTGGGTAACTCACGGTGGTGAAGAGCGGCTGGAGGAACGCCTGGTGGTACGCCCGACGTCTGAAGCGATCATCGGCACGATGTATTCGAAGTGGATCCAATCCTGGCGCGACTTACCTGTTCTCATCAACCAGTGGGCGAATGTTGTTCGATGGGAGAAGGTGACGCGGCTGTTTCTTCGGACAACTGAGTTCCTTTGGCAAGAGGGCCACACCGTGCATGAGACCGAGGCCGAAGCTCAGGAAGAGACTCTCAAGATGCTGGGAGTCTATAAGGATTTCGCAGAGACAGAACTTGCCATGCCTGTGCTAGAGGGCAGAAAAACTGATAGTGAGAAATTTGCTGGAGCTGCGAAAACCTACTCTATCGAGGCGTTGATGGGCGACGGTCGTGCCTTGCAGGCAGGGACGTCACACAACCTTGGCCAGAACTTCGCCAAGGTTTTTGACATTACATTCCAGGGCCGTGACAAGACAGTCCAATATGGCTGGCAAACATCATGGGGAGTGACGACGCGTCTCATTGGGGGAGTCATCATGATCCATGGCGACGATAGTGGGCTGATTCTACCGCCTCGCATTGCCCCGTATCAGGTTGTCATGGTGCCGATTCCTCGGGGTAACTGGAGAGAGACCGTATTGCCTCATGCGGAGCGAATCAAGACTGAGCTCATGAACGCAGGCATCAGGGTGATGCTCGACGATCGCGAAGAACACTCACCAGGTTGGAAGTATGCCGAATGGGAGATGCGGGGAGTGCCGTTACGGCTCGAGATAGGCCCGAGAGACGTGAAGAGCGAACAGGTCATGCTCGTGCGACGGCAGGACCGCGAGAAAGTTTCAGCTCCCATGGCTGGACTGGCGGACCACGTTCAGCGGCTCTTGGCTGAAATCCAACAGGCGCTCTTTAAGCGGGCGGTGGAATTCCGTGATGCGCACACGCACCGCACGACAACGCGGAGCGAGTTTGATCAGGTTCTTGAGGGGCGACCTGGTTTTGTAATCGCCCCCTGGTGTGGATCGGCCGACTGTGAAGCGCAGATCAAGACCGCAACTCAGGCGACCATCCGTAATTTGCCCATTGAAGAGTCCCCTGCTTCAGGCGCCTGTATTCACTGTGGCGAGCCAGGACGGGTCGACGCGTATTTCGCTAAGTCTTATTAGGAAACGTTTCCTGCCACGTGCCGGCGTGCTTCGTCACCAGCGAGGCACGCTATGCCTCACTCCCCAGATGCGACTGGGGTTTCCTACGCTCTGTAGAGGGAGGGCGGAAGCGTGGTGGCCGGGTGTGTGTACATGTACATCAAGCCACCACGCTGCGCCAGGCCCTATTGCAACCGAACTACCAGGGCAGCCCGACGGTTGAGTCGCCGCGTTTCTTCACGAGCGTTGTCGTGTAGAGGCTGTTCCTCACCGAACGTAATCGACTGGAGACGGCCACCGTCAATACCACGGCTGGAGAGGTATTCACGTACAGCTGTGGCTCGACGCTCCCCGAGCGCTTGGTTGTACTCGGACGTACCGATGTTACACGTATGTCCCTGAATCGTGAGGCTTAGACCGGCATCTTCACTCATTGCGGCGACCGCCTCGTCAAGGATACGTGTTGCGCCAGGGCGCAGCGTGTACCGGTCGAAGTCGAAGTGCACGTCTTCGAATGCGTACTCTCTGGGCGGCGGCGGCGGCGGCGCAACAACCTGAATCGTCACCGTATCAGACGCCGCTCCACCCTGACCATCTTCAACTGTGACCGTGACTGGAACCGGACCGTCTTGGGTTGGGGCAGTCCACGTGGTCGCCATCTGGTCCGGGGCCGCCAGCGTACCGGTTGGTGCGGCCCAACGATACGTGAGTGGGTCGCCGTCTGGATCGTCAGCCGAGGCCGTGACCGTTGACGCACCGTTCGGCATGACCTCACACGGATCACACTGAGCGGTCACGGTGGGTGGGCGGTTAGCCGCTGGCGGCGGTGGCGGTGGTGGCGGTGGCACGTACCGGCGTGTGCCGGGATGATGACCAAGTCGAAGCTGGAAGCCAAGGACATTACCGGTCGTGCCGAGCACGCCCTTGTCCTGGTTGATCGCGTAGTTGAACCCGGCTCCGATGAATGTGCCACTAGCTGACTGCCACATCATACCGAGCGTAAAGTCGATGGGTGAGCTAATGGGAGTCGTCAATGGTGACAACGTGTTGTCGACTCCACGTAATGCCGAGTTGAGGACGAAATTGTCTTCGAGTGCCACATTTCCGTGAAGCTCCGTAAACACCTTGACTGGTCCCCCGGAGGGAAAACCGGCACCAAATCCCCACCGTAGAGCTGGGCCTAGCGCGCTTACACCATTCGGTTTGCCGCGTACAAGGAATCCGCCGAACCCAGAGAGTTCTACGCGTTCCTGAATGTCCTTGCTGATGATGAAATCGACCATGAAGTCCGGCTTGCCGGTGCTCTTGCCGTGGGCTTCATTGCCGGTGGGCGCCTTGACCGTTCCCCGGAGCGCCACCGCGAGAGGTTGTTGCCGGTGCTCGGAGAGAAGGTTGAACTTGGCGCCAAGGAGCAAGTCGCCCAGGTGGTCATCGTTCCAGAAGTCAGTCACCTGCGGGTACTCGTGAAGCACGCCGCCATTCGTGGGATCATTCGGGTTGAACAGGGGACGAATCACCCGACGAATTCGTGTGTCGACCCTGAGGGAACCAAAGACCTCAACACGGTCGTTGATGCCGACTGCGGCCGTTCCGATGAAATGGCTGATGTCCGACAGGCCCTGTTCTCGATCAAAATTGGCACGATAGCCGCTGATCGACCACTTGCCATCAGGCAGAATTTCCCCGCTCGGAACGAACCAAAGACCGGTGTCCCCAAGCCAAGTCGTGGATCCAGGCCTGGTCTCGATCTCGTCATCCTGTGCGGTTATCACCTGACCGGCTAGTAGCCAGATGCATGCGATCAGACACGCTTGGCCCAGGAATCGTCTCATCGCTTATTTTTCCTCCAAATAACAAAAACGCAGCTACACGCCGCCAGAGGAAGGATACCCCCTGAGATCGATTCAAGTCAACGAAACGTGACCAGCAAGATCTATTCGGGGTTAGACCTGGAACTGGTCTACATCTGTTCTTCTGTTGGGTTCCGTTTTGGGGAGACCAGCCAGGCGATGATGATGCTGAGACCGTAAAGGGCGATCATGGGGGCAGCCATCAACGTCAACGTTGCCGGATCTCCGGTCGGTGTCAGAACGGCCGCGACGATGAAGATGATGAGAATCGCGTACTTGGTATTCTTAATCAAAAATGGAGCGGTGACGACGCCAACTCGAGCAAGGAAGAAGACCAGACTGGGCATCTGGAACACGACGCCGCAAGCGAGTGTCAGCCGTACATACAGCGCAAAGGTCGGCTGGATTCTCGGCATGAATGTCATGTAGTCGGTGGTGAACCCACCAAGAAAGGCCCAGGCGACGGGAAAGAGTAGGTAGTGGGAGAATAGGCACCCACCGACGAAGAACAAGGTCGACAAAGTGACGAACGGAATCGCAAACTTCTTTTCATGCGCGTACAGGCCAGGGGCAACAAAGAGCCAAAACTGGAAGAGCACGACCGGGATGGCGAGAATTAATCCGACCAGCGCTGCAACTTTTATGTAGAGGAAGAATGCTTCTGTCGGCTCGGTGTAAATGAACTCCCCGCCATCTGGCAGTGTGGCCCGGAGGGGGCGCATGACGAACGCCGTTATGGGGACAATGGCGGCGAACGCAGCGAGGAAACCGACGAAGACGGAGCTGACAGACACGATCAACCGCTTGCGGAGTTCGTCAAGGTGGTCAAGGAAGGACATTCGTCCTCCCGAGCCGTCAAAGTCTTCTTCCTCTTCTTCCGTGTCCGATTCGATGACTTGCAGTGACTCGGTTTCAGTTTCCGGTGGCGCCGTCTTTGTCGACTCGGAGACTCCAACCGACTCCGTTTCAGTTTCCGGTGTGTCGGGGGGGGGTGAGCCGGTTACCGGTGGCGCCGTCTATGACGACTAGGACACAAAAGCAGACTGCGCGTCAGTTTCCGGAGTGGCGGGGGGGGCTGAGCAGGTT
>CAZPZZ010000015.1:11024-45646 GCA_964591245.1 uncultured Vicinamibacteraceae bacterium
GCGTGACGATATGCCCTTTGAGTGGTGCATCCTTGAGACGACCTGTATTTGCCTTCTTGAGTTTAGGATAACGACTGCCTTCCGCGGCTTCCCGTGGCATTGGTTCAATTTCTTGTAGTGCCTCTTCCTCTTCTTCCGCGTCCGTTTCGTGTTCTTGCTGTGTCGCGGTGTCTGTTTCCTGTGGCGCCGTCTCTGTCGACTCCGAGACCTCAACCGACTCCGCTTCAGTTTCCGGCGTGTCGGGGCGGTCTGAGCCGGTTCCCTGTGGGTCGGGCAACGCGGGCATGTGCAATCTCGGTCAGTGAAGGAAAGTAGGCGAATTAGACACTGCCGGTTGAGTCGGGCTGGGCGCCATCAGGAGAGGTTGCTGCACTTTCTGTGGCGTGCGAATTGGTTGTTGAGTCTGCCGCGGGCTGATTCTGCGTGACAGGTGTTTCCGGTTCACTTGGCTTCTCCGGAGCCGGCTTTGTCGATTGGACTGTTTGGCGTTCAGCCTGTTCTTCAACGTGAATTTCTTCCTCGAGCGTGTTTCGGAGATCGTTTGACGCCCGCTTGAATTCGCCTAGGCTTTTTCCTAGTGACTTTCCGAGCTCTGGTAGTTTTCGCGGGCCGAACACGATCAGCGCGATCACCAGGATAACGACCAGCTCCATTGTCCCGATCGAACCAAACATGGCGGCGGCTCCTTATTCTCTTTCTCGGCGAACCTGAGTTATGTACTCGCGCACCATGTCCCGGCGCTTGCCGTACGCCGGTCGTTCGTCGTGAGTCGCTATCGTAATCTTGTGCGTAGTGAGAAGGTAATCACGTGTTCATCTCTCACATTCCCCATTATAGGAACCCGGTTGGGGCCCGGTCAAGTGATTGAGTTCACGTTGATCCTCATAAATTGTTGCATATATAGGGTCTTGTTGATTCGTTTGTTGTTGTCGAAGTGTTGCTGCGGAAGTGAGTCCCGCGAAACCCTGTCCGGCAAGCATCCGTATCTGGTAGCATCGTAGTCATGAGCGAAACGCGTGGTTCCGGAACGCTGGCGCTGGCGGTGGCGGTCGTGGTTGTATCGGGCCTGCTGGGTGGGGTCTTCGGTGGGCGTGTGCTCGCTGGTCAGGACAGCCTCGATGAACAATACGAAGTATTTGCGACGGCTCTGGCTGCGATTGAAACGACCTACGTCGGCGAGGTCGATTCCGAGCAGCTGGTCTACCGGGCGACCGGCGGTATGCTCCAGACACTCGATCCTCATTCGAGCTTCATGGATCCCCGTTCCTACGCTCAACTGCGTGAACGCCAAGAGGGTCGCTATTACGGATTAGGTATCACTATCAACGTTGTCGATGGCTATATCACTGTCATGAACCTCTTTGAGGGATCGCCCGCGTATCGGCGAGGGATCCGCAGAGGCGATGTCATTGCCCGAATCTCTGGGGAAGATGCCGGTGGCATCACCAGTGATGAAGCGGTCAAGAAGCTTCGTGGGCCGAAAGGCAGTACGGTTGTCGTGTCCATCCGGCGTCGTGGTTACGAAGAGTTAATCGATCTTGAAGTTGAGCGAGATGAGATCCAGATTCGCACGGTTTTGGGCGCTTTCATGGTTGACGAAACCATTGGTTATGTGCGCTTACGTGACTTTTCCGAGACGAGCTCTCAGGAGTTGAGAGAATCTCTGGACAAGCTCGACACGCTCGGGATGGAACGTCTGATTCTCGATCTACGCGGTAATCCTGGGGGGCCACTTGATCAGGCGATTCGGGTATCCAACGAATTTCTGCCCAAGGGAGATTTGATTGTATACACGCGTGGTCGCGTGCAAAATTCTGATCAGGACTATCACGCTCGGGAAGAAGGCGACCATGCTGATATTCCCTTGGTGATTCTCGTCAATCGCAACAGCGCAAGTGCGTCGGAGATCGTGTCTGGAGCGATCCAGGACCATGACCGGGGGGTCATCGTCGGTGAGACGACGTTCGGTAAAGCATTGGTGCAATCTATCTATCGTGTGAGCCAGGAAGCGGGTCTGGCGTTGACAACGGCTCGGTACCACACGCCCAGTGGGCGCATCATTCAACGACCCTGGGATGCGACCTTCGACGAGTATTTGACGTACTCACTCCGTGAGCAGAAGCCGCGGGAGCACGACATTAGTGAACGGAGATTAACCGACGGCGGCCGAGAGGTCTACGGTGGGGGCGGTATCGAGCCCGATTACTTCATTGCGGGTCCCATTGAGGGATTTGATCCGACTTCGTTCGGGCGATTGTTGGCGGTGCGACAGGAGTTCGCCACCTTTGCAGAACAGTTCTCCGCCGTCGGCGATACGCGAATTCAGGACCAGGGTAATGTCCGCCAACGGCTAGCCCCGGGGTTTCAAATCGACGATGCCATGATGGCCCTGTTTCGGTCACAGATAGAGTCGAGGGGGGTCACCATCGACGAAGAGGCGTTTAGTACCGATCTGAATTTCATCGAGGCCATGATTCACCACGAAATAGATCTTGCCTTGTTTAGTGTCGAGGAGGCCAGGCGAAATCTGACGGCGAGGGATCCACAGGCTCAGTTTGCTGTTACGCTTTTTCCAGAGGCCGAGCGCCTGCTGCGCGTTTCTCGCGGGGCAGCGGTAGCGGCAGGCCAGGACTGACCGCAAGGCGGCTTCGATCAGACGGTGTAAAGCCCTTGCCTGCCTGGCAGACCCTTGCTACACTGCTCCTGGTTCGCTCGTTTTCGGCCGAATTTCTTCTTTCACAGCGTTCCCAGCCGCTAAGTGAGGGGGTGTGATACGCCTCTGACTACGCGGCTGTTCTTGTGTACGGCGCACGTCCTTCCCAGCGAGTGAGAAAGTATCCATGCGTCTGCAGAATCTTAAGATTTCGGGGTTCAAAAGCTTCCCAGAACGATCCGATCTCGTTTTCGATGATGGTGTGACCGCAATAGTCGGTCCCAATGGCTGCGGCAAGAGCAACGTCATCGACGCCATCACGTGGGTCCTTGGCGAGCAAAGCGCAAAGAGCCTTCGAGGCGAGCGGATGGAGGATGTCATTTTCAGCGGGAGCGATGGGCGTAAGCCGATCGGAACCGCCGAGGTGACGTTGTATTTGGCTCAGGTAAACGCGGCGCCGGGGACGGTCGGTGCGGTTGACCTTGGTCCTGAGGTGGTTCGTTCCGCGACGTCAGATGAACATGGGAATGGTGCTGTCACTCCTACCGATGACGCAGACATAGACAGTCTACTGCCGCTGATCACCAGAGATGTCGAGGTCGGCCGCCGGCTCTACCGTTCCGGAGAAAGCGAATACCTTATCGACGGGCGTGTCTGTCGCCTGCGCGACATTCAGGATCTGTTGATGGACTCCGGAGTTGGGGTCAAGGCATACGCAGTTATTGAGCAGGGCAAGATCGGTCAGATTTTAGGAGCTCGTCCCGCAGAACGCCGCCAGTTACTGGAGGAGGCGGCCGGCGTGACGAAGTACAAGAGCCGGCGTCGCTCGGCTGAGCTGAAGCTTGACGCGGCACAGCAAAACCTCACGCGCGTCGACGACATTGTCTACGAAGTTGAGAAACAGCGTCGAGCACTCAAGCGGCAGGCCGCGAAAGCACGGCGTTATCGTCGGTTGCGCGAAGAATTGAGGCGTTGGGAAACGGTTGGGTTTGGTCGGCGTCACCAGGGGTTGACAGAAATTATCGCGTCGGCGATGAGTCGGCTCGATGAGGCTCGGGAGCGTGAGCGGCTCAGCGCCGCGGATGTAGCTCGTGTTGAAGGTGATCGTGAGCGGCACCAGATCGAGCTGGCCGAGGCGGAGAACGCGGCGACACGGTCACGGGACACAGCGCATGCGCTTGAGTTGGAGGTCGAGCGCCGTCAGCAGCAGATTACGTTCGAAAGCCAGCAGATTGAGACGGTAGGGCAGACCATTCAGGAACTGGAGCGGGAAGTCGCGGATCTTCAGGCCAAGCGTGAGCCGGCCCGGACGGAGTTGGTCGCGCAGGAAGCCGAGGCCGAGCGCTGCGGGAATGAGCGGGACGAGGTGGGACAAAGTGTAGAGGTCAAGGTGCAAGTCTTGGCTGAAGCGCAGCGTGGTTTGGACGGCCTTGAGGGGGATGTCGAGGCGGCGAGGAGCGAGGTGTTCGCCGCGATCAATGCGGCTACCGCGCTCAGGCATGCTGTTGAACATGCCGTGGCCGGTCAGACACGGCTCGGTGAATCCTTGGCGAAGTTGGACGCCGAGGCGGCCGATCTGGTTGTCGAGAGGAAGGCGCTGGCTACGACCCGTGATGCTGCCGAGGCGGCGGAACGAGACACTCGCGAGGCGATCAGTCGTGACCAGGCAGTTTGTGCTGAAAGCGAGACGGATTTGCGGGTGCAGCGAGAGCAGCGAGATTCGCACGCCAGCGATCTGCGAGAGAGGGAGCGGCAGCTGGCGAGCCTGTCTGGTCGGCTGACTTCACTTCGTGATTTGGAGAAGAGCCGGGCCGATTACTCGGACGCGGCGAGGCTGCTCCTGTCTCAGGAAGAGCCTGGTGTGAACCACCTCGGTTCGGTTGCCGACCACCTTGAGGTTGAGCCGGGGCGGGAACGCGCGGTTGAGGCATGCCTTGGCGATTTGTTGCAGTATGTTGTCGTACCCACACGCGGTGACGCTGAGAACGGTTTAGCTTTTGTCCGCGACCATGGGGTCGGGCGGGCTGGTTTTCTGATTGCGGAAGAACAACCCCTGGTTGGGACGTCCGATGACCCGTTTCCTGGTCTGGAGCCACTGATTAACGTGGTCCGAGTTTCGGGGGCTGGGGAAGCCGCGGTCAGTGCGGTCCTGGCGGGCCGGTGGCTCGCACCTGACTTAGAGACGGCTGCTCGGGCGGCTGCAGAGACGACAGCGCCAATTGCCACTCCGGTTGGTGACGTGTTCCGCGGGATGTCGCTTGTGGATGGTGGGATGCAGGGTGAAGGGCTCGGTATCCTGGCGACGAAGCGTGAAGTCAAGGAACTGAAGGTCCGTATTGACTCCGAGCAGAAGGAGGTCGAGGGGCTCACGGCGGAACTGGCTGGGCGAGAGAGCGCTATCAGGGACCAGGAGCACCGTTTCCTCGAACTCCAAGGAGAGTTGCAGCAGCACGAGAAGTCGATGGTTGGGCACGAACTACAGCGGGCCGCGGTCATTCAGGACGAGGAGCGATTGGCTCGCAAAGAGGAAGTTATCGGCACCGAGCGCCGAACTGTGGAGGAGGAGCGGGAGGCTGTCGCGGCTCGTCGGGCCGAAGCCGAGGCATCGATCGAACGCCTGGAACGAGAGCAAACAGCTGCTGATGACAGGTTCACGGTGGCGCAGCGACGCGTGCTCGACGCACGGGAGGCCATCGATACTCAGGGTCTTGATGTGGCGGAGGCTAAAGCCGGACATGCCGCCTTGGTCGAGCGGGCAGCAGCGCTTGAGTCGAGCGCATTGCGACTGAAGCTTGCGAGTCAGGAACTTGATGGACGACTTGAGCGTCGAAGCGCTGGGCGAGAGCGCGCCGAGACCAGCCGTGAAGCACTGATTAGCTCGGTGGCGGAGGTGACCCAACAACTCGATTCCGGTGCGACCGAGCTGACGGTTCGCAGGGAAGAGGTTCGGACTGTCGATGAGCGGGTCGTGACGTTACGAGATCAACTAGAGATACAGGATCGGGAGGGGCAAGCCGTCCGGACCGGACTTGACGAAGCGCGTGAGGTCGTAGCTCGCCTTGACATTGTTCGTGCGAATGCTGAACGAGACCTGAGCCATCTGGGGGAGCTGTGTCGCGATGCTTTGCAGGTGACACTTGAAGAGGTGGCGGAGCAACTCGTGAAGCTTGAGCGCGAGGGGGAGATGGTCCTGGACTCCGCGCTGTTATCCACGACAGAAGCGAGTGAAGCGATTTCGACCGAGGGGGAGGTTTCGGAGGACCTCGAGGCTGTAGAGGACTCAACGGACACGGACGAGCAAGATTCCGGTAGTGCGTCTGGGCCAGATGTTGGAAGTGCGAGTGCTGTCGATGTTGCTCCGCGTCCGCTGTCTGAACTGGATAATGCCACGGTCGAACAGATGGTGAGCGCACTCAAGGGTAAGATCGACCGGCTTGGCCCCGTAAATATGATGGCGATCGAGGAATTCGATGATCTGGACGAGCGATACGAATTTCTCACCAGTCAACGTCAGGACCTAGTGGAATCGATCAGCGCGACAGGCGCTGCCATTGCGAGAATCAACAAGACGACACGGGAACGCTTTCGCGAAGCATTTGACGCGATCAATGCCCATTTTCAAGACACGTTCGCAACCTTGTTTGGTGGTGGACGCGCGGGCCTTGAGCTACTCGACGAGACGGACCTTCTTGAGAGCGGGATCGATATCATCGCCCAGCCGCCAGGAAAGCGCCTCCAGAGTATTCAACTGCTGTCTGGTGGTGAGAAGGCGCTCTCGGCAATGGCGCTCATGTTTGCGATCTTTAAGTACAAGCCGAGTCCGTTCTGTATGTTGGACGAGATCGATGCACCTCTGGATGAGGCGAATATCGGCCGGTTTATAGAGATGCTGCGCGGGATGCAATCGGACACACAGTTTATTTTGGTGACGCATAATCGCAAGACCATGGAGATTGCTGATCGGCTCTACGGGGTGACGATGGAAGAGCCAGGTGTGTCGAAGCTTATTTCTGTTCAACTCGGTCACACCTAACCGAACTCCCCAAAGCGTGAACGAAGGCAAGGCCACCCGGTATCACCGATTGCGCCGCCGCATGAGCGCACTCACGGTGGTCAGTAGTGCCGTTGGGCTGACGGCGCTCTTGATCTCCGGGGGGGCGGCGCATCTCGCCGCTGCGCTGACCGAGTTCTTGTCAGCCTCAGGTTTTCCGGGGGTGTGGCTGGCGTGGCCAGCGTACGCTGCCTGTGTGTGGGCGCTGTTGGAAGCGGTGTTGTTACCGATTCGTTTCTTCCAGGGCTTCGTGCTCGAGCGCCGGTATACGCAGTCCAGGATCCAGATCTTTCGGTGGGTGGGCAACCACGGGACCACGCTCGGGTTGAACGCACTCGTTGTGGTTGCGGTGACCTGCGTCTTCCGGGGGGCGCTAGCGGTGTGGCCAGAGCGTTGGTGGGTGCTCTGTGGTCTCGTGTTCGTAGCGGCCATGATTGGTCTGACCTACCTGGCTCCTGTCTACCTGATACCGAGTCTCTACCGGGTCAAGCCGGTTTCTCGCCCGTCACTCCGTGAGCAGCTTGGTTTGGTTGCGAGGCAGGCGGGTGTAACAGCTTTGCCCATCGAGGAGTACGTCA
Source organism: uncultured Vicinamibacteraceae bacterium (assembly GCA_964591245.1). Classification (GTDB taxonomy): domain Bacteria; phylum Acidobacteriota; class Vicinamibacteria; order Vicinamibacterales; family UBA8438; genus CAZPZZ01. The sequence goes on from CAZPZZ010000015.1 coordinate 18,307, forward strand.
TCGGCAATTTCTCGCCGAAAGCGCGTGCGACGCTCGTCGGGCTGGGGCCGACTCGCCGCATCCTTGTATCGGACACGTTGCTGGCCGACTACTCAGATGACGAGATTGAAGTCGTGCTTGCACATGAGCTGGGCCATCATGTGCACTGTGACATATGGCAGTTGATGACCTATGAGCTGACGGTGGTGTTTCTCGCCTTATTGGCGGCAGACTGGTCCTCGGTTCATTTGGCGGGTTTGTTTGGAATCTCCGGTCTGGACGATCTGGCGGCACTCCCGCTTCTGGCGCTCGTGGTCGGAGGGGTCACCATGTCCGTCGCTCCGCTCGGACACGCGCTCTCACGCTACCAGGAACGACGGGCCGACATGTTTGCCCTTGAGACCACCGGCAAACGGAGTGCGCTTATCTCTAGTCTGCGTCGCCTGGGAGAGCAAAACCTGGCAGAGGAACGGCCATCCCGGTTGGTGGAGTTGTTGTACTGCTCACATCCACCTCTGCATCGGCGTTTGGCCTACGCTCGTCTTCCGACGGGTAGGTAGCTAGGACTTCGTCGGTTGTCCTTCAGTCTGATTGGCAGAGTCCTGATTGGGTCCCGGTTTTTCCAGCAATGCTTTACGGCTGAGTCGAATCTTGCCAGATGGATCGACATTGATCACCTTAACCAGGACCTGTTCACCCTCCTGTAGTTCATCCCGCACGTCCTTGACACGGTAGTGTGCGATCTCTGAAACATGGAGGAGTCCGTCAACGCCAGGGAGTACCTCGACAAATGCTCCGAAATCAGTGATGCGCTGCACAGTGCCCAGATACGACTTGTTCAGCTCTGGGGTTGCCGTCAGTTCTTCGATGATTGAAAGAGCTTTCTGAGCCGAGGCATCGTCGCTTGACGCAACGTTGATTCGTCCGTCGTCTTCGACGTCGATCTTTACTCCAGTGCGCTCGATGATGCTGCGAATCATCTTTCCGCCCGGACCGATCACGTCACGAATCTTGTCTACCGGAATCTGGATGCTCACGATCCGGGGTGCATAGGAGGAGATGTTTGAGCGGGGATCCTCTAGCGTGGCGGCCATGCGTTCCAGGATATGCAGGCGACCAGTGCGAGCTTGTTCTAGCGCCTGGCGCATAATGTCAGTAGTGATCCCACTGACCTTGATGTCCATCTGTAACGCCGTAATTCCCGTGCTAGTACCCGCCACCTTGAAATCCATGTCGCCATAGTGATCTTCGGCGCCAGCGATGTCACTGAGTACTGCATGTCGACCGGTTGCCTCGTCCATGATCAAGCCCATCGCCACGCCGGCCACAGGGGCCTTGAGCGGCACACCGGCGTCCATCATGGAGAGCGTCCCTCCGCAGACCGAGGCCATGGATGACGATCCGTTTGACTCAAGAATATCTGAGACGACGCGGACCGTGTAGGGGAAGGTTTCCTCGCTGGGAATAACCGGTAGCAAGCTCCGTTCTGCAAGGTTCCCATGACCAATCTCGCGACGACCTGGCCCTCGCAAAAACTTGACCTCGCCGACGGAGAAGGGTGGGAAGTTATAGTGCAGCATGAAGCGGCGGAAGATCTCGCCGTCGACCATCTCGATCTTCTGCTTGTCATCGGCCGTGCCGAGAGTGGCTGTTACGAGTGCTTGCGTCTCTCCTCGGGTGAAGACGGCGGAGCCGTGAGCGCGTGGTAGTAGGCCCACGTCCCCTGAAATTGGTCTGATTTCGTCGAATGCTCTTCCGTCGAGGCGGTGCCCCTTTTCCAGCACTTCGTCCCGGAGTATCTTCTCTTTGAGGCTCTTGAAGACTGTTTTGCTGTCGGCTCGGCGTTGCGATTCATCTTCGGGGAGTGTCGTGAGGTATTCTTCGAGGACACGATCGACGGCCGTATAATTCTCAATCTTGTCGCGGATTCGCATCGCCTCGGCGAGAGGTGTTGAAAGCTGCTCCTCTACCTCTCGAGCGACAGTTGCGTCAGGCACCGAGGCCTCGATCGTCAACTTCGTTTTACCCGCCTTCGCCGCGAGTTCGTCGATTCCTGCGATGATCTGGCGGATTGCGTCATGTCCCGCGTTCAAGGCGCCAAGCATCTCCTCTTCGGATACCTCCTGGGCGCCTGCTTCCACCATCACCAAGGCTTCTTTGCTCCCTGCCACAACCAGGTCCAGGCGTCCGCCGCGTCGTTGCTCGTAGGTCGGATTAATTACGAACTCGCCATCGAGGAGACCTACGCGAACCGCTGCGATTGTGCTGGCGAACGGGATCTCGGAGAGGCTCAGAGCAGCGGACGCACCGGTGAGTGCTAGGACGTCTGAATCGTTCTCGGTATCCGCTGAAATGACGAAGGCGACCACCTGTGTTTCCCGTCGCCAGCCTTCTGGGAACAGCGGACGAATGGGGCGGTCAATGAGGCGGCTGGTCAAGACCTCTTTTTCAGGGGGTTTTCCTTCGCGTTTAAAGAAACCACCAGGAATTCGCCCCGAAGCGTAGGTGTTCTCCCGATAGTCGACGGTTAGCGGCAGAAAATCGATGCCTTCCCGCTCCTGGGGGGAATAACACGCGGTGACAAGCACCATCGTGTCACCGTACCTCACGATAACTGAGCCGTTGGCTTGCTTGGCCAGCTTGCCCGTTTCGAGACTGAGTGGCTTGCCGCCAACGATCACTTCACCTGTATTCATAGGTTGTTCTCCAGAACGACCCGAACGGCGTGTTTTCCGCCAGAGTGGCTCATGGATTCTATCTCTGGCGTGGCGCCCAGCGATCGGACGCGACGGGGAAGGAAAAGAAACAGGAACGAGGTCGGGATCTATGACCTACTTTCGTAGCCCCAACCGACGAATTAGATCGGCGTATCGCTCCGAATCCTTGTCTTTGAGGTAGTCAAGGAGTCTTCGGCGTTGCCCCACAAGCTTCAGCAAGCCGCGACGCGAATGATGGTCTTTGGCGTGCACCTTGAAGTGCTCAGTCAGATAACTGATCCGCTCACTGAGCAGGGCGACCTGAACTTCCGGTGAGCCGGTGTCCGACTGATGTACCTGATAGGAACCGATGAGTTCGGTCTTCTGATCCTTGTGCAACGCCACCGCTTATCGCCCCCACGAAACGTCAAGACACGACCGGTACGAGAAGGTCGAGCAGTCGATGGTCAAGAGTTCGATCATCATCCCCAGCTATCATTTCTTATCTTACGCAACCGAGCAATAGTACACTAGCTGCCTTAATTCCGCAAATACGTGCCGCTTCAGGCGACACAGCTGCCGTTCATGGCCGTGCCGTAGGCAACACGATCTTGGGGTAAAACGTCCCGTCTCCACTTTGCTCACTGATGGCAAGTAGGGAACCCGTTTCGTCCAGGAGACGTACTAGCGGCCGGGTCGTAGATTCAGCTAGCCGAGGCGTCTCACTTCTCTTGATTGTATCGAGTGAGAGGATGTCTGTCGCGCGAACAAAGTTGCCATGGCGCACTCGCTCGGCGTTCTGTCGGCTGACGACAGCGGCTGGAATCCTGGGAAGTAGTTGCTCAGGGGGAATGATGAATTTCTCTACATTTGCGACATTCCCGACAATCTGGGCCAAGGGAATGGCTTGAGCGAGTCCAAATTCTCCGTGTCGTTCTCGACGCAGAGTTTCGAGACACCCACCGCATCCAAGCGTGGCGCCGAGATCGCGAGCTAGGGACCGGACATAAAAGCCGCTTGAAGCGGCTACTCGACATCTCACGGAGTTTCCCTTGATAGAGAGCAATGCGAGGGAGTCCACCGTAACGGTGACCGCAGAGAGCTTCACTGGACGTTTCTTGCGAACCAGTTCGTAGGCTCGGACTCCGCCGATCTTTTTTGCCGACACATTTGGCGGCTTCTGCGGATAGGTCCCTTCGAACTTGGTAACGGTTTCCACGATGGCGTTTCTTGACGGGAGTTTGTCTGTGGCTGGTGTTTCTTGAGGCAGCACGGTGCCGGTGACATCGCAGGTGTCGGTAGAGAAGCCCAATCTGATCACGGCGTCGTATTGTTTTGTCGCGCCTGCGTAGAGTGGTGCTAAGCGAGTAGCTTTGCCGACCACGAGCGGCAGCACCCCAGTTGCCAATGGATCGAGCGTGCCGAGGTGTCCCACGCGTTTTATGCCTAACGCGCGCCGTACGCTAGCTACGACATCATGTGATGTGAGTCCAGCGGGTTTGTCCACGACGAGGACACCACTGGTGGACGATGGCAATGCTGGTCCAGTCACGCTCTATCGTCTGGAAGAGTCGCCGCGACGCTAGCGACGAGCTGTTGTCGAGCGTTAGATGCGGGATCTTCGATAGTCAAACCTGCGGCGTTTCGATGACCTCCTCCGCCGAAGGAAGTCGCGACCTGTCGTACGTCGATATTATCCTTTGAGCGCAAACTGACCCGCAGACCGTTCTCTGTGTGCCGCAAGAATATGACGGCCTTGACGTCACGTGCAGCCAAGGGGAGGTTGGCAACCCCTTCCAGGTCGTTGGCATCGCACCCGGTCTCGTCCAGAATGCTTTCGTCGAGTGAGAGGACGGCAATGCGGCCGTCGTGCTCGAGCACCATCCGGTCCAGGAGCCGCCCCGTAATCCGTAAGTGTCCCATCGTCCCGTTGTTGTAGACCGTCGCAGCCAGTTGCGCCGGATTTACTCCGGTCGCGGCAATTCGACGACAGATGTCGAACGTACGAGCCGTGATGTTGGCGTGACGGAATGACCCGGTATCTGTGAGGATAGCGACATATGCGTTAGTGGCCATCTCCGGCGTCAGTGTGATGCCGAGTGCCTCTATCAGCTCGACCACAAGTTCGGCGCAGGCGCAAGCCGATTCGTCAATCCAGTTGACCACTCCATATCGAGAATTTCCCAGATGATGGTCAATGTTAAGGACTGTACCGGACTCGAGTCCCGTCACGCCTGTACGGCCAAGCTCGCTGCACTCGAGCACGACCACTTGGCCTGGCCACGGGGTAATTGACGACGTCACCTCAATGCTCGAGAGATGTGGGAGAAATGCATAGAGAGGGGGGGCGGGATCGCTGTTGACGATACGTACCTGCTTGCCGAGCTGCGTTAACGCTTCGCCCAATGCCAGTTGGGATCCGAGTGAATCCCCATCTGGGCGCGCATGGGAAGTCAGAAGCACGCTTGGCGCGGCTCGGAGCAACTCACAAATACGGCTGAGCTCATGAGGTAATGTTGTCTTCGGGGTCGGAGGCATCGGTGTCGGACTCCTGGGCGGTGGGCGTCGTGTTGAGTCCCAAGTCTTCGAGTACCTGCGCGATCCGTTCTTCGCGCTCGGCCGATTCGTCATATACGAAGGTCAGTTCCGGCACGAATCGTACACTCAATCGCCGACCTAGTTGACCGCGGAGAAACGCGCCTGCGCGTCGCAAGCCTTTGTTGACTTGCCGCCTGTTCGACGTGTCTCCAAGGGTCGTAAAGTACACCCGGGCATGCTGTAAATCGCGCGTCATCCGTACGTGGGTCACAGTGACCAGGCTTAGGGCTGGGTCGCGCACGGAGCGTTGGAGCAGAAGGCTCAGCTCGGCCCGTATTTGTTCTCCCAGGCGCTCAGCTCGAACGTTCATGTGAGCCACTCCCGATCGCTTCTAAGGAGGAGTCCGGGTTCGAGCCGGTCCACCTCGGCGACGACGGTGTCGAATGTGCGTTCGGCGATGTCTTGATCAACACCGACAGTGACGACCGCGAGTTCGGCGCGCTGGCGCAGTTCGTGATGAGCCACCTCGGCGATGGCAATATTTTGACGTTTCAAGCGGTCTTTTAGTCGTCGGAGAACGGCGCGCTTGTCCTTGAGCGAACGTGCCCCAGCTAGATACAACTCAAGGGAAAGTAGTCCGATGGTGGTGGACACGGGCAGACCGGAATGAGGTCGTACGATCAGACTGTGGCCGCGACCTTTTCGACCGTGAAGACTTCGATCACATCGCCGACTTTGATATCGGCATAGCGCTCGAACGCGATTCCGCACTCAAGGCCGTTCTTGACCTCGCTCACGTCGTCCTTGAACCTCCGCAAGGAACCGATTCGGCCCTCGTGGATGACGACATTGTCTCGGAGCAGGCGGGCCTGGGTCTCGCCGGTCCGCGTGATCTTGCCTTCGGCCACCATGCAGCCTGCCGCGGCGCCGAACTTCGGCACCTTGAAGACGTCTCGGACTGCGGCAGAACCAATCTGGATTTCCTTGACAGTTGGATCGAGGAGTCCGGCCATGGCTTTCTTGATTTCCTCCGTCACGTCGTAAATCACGCGGTGGAGGCGGATGTCAATCTGCTCACGTTCTGCCATGGCAGCAGCGTTTCGATCGGGTCGTACATTGAAGCCGACGATGACCGCGTTCGAGGCGGCGGCGAAGACAACGTCTCCCTCATTAACGGCTCCAGCGCCGCTGCTAATGAGTCGCACCTTGACGCGTTCGTCTCCAAGCTTGCTGAGCGCGTCGGCAAGGACTTCGGCGGAGCCCTGGACGTCGGCCTTGACTATGATCGGCAGTTCCTTTGCGCCGCCCTCGGCAATCTGTTCTTGTAACGATTCGAGGGTTAAGCGGCCACCCTTTTCACCAAGAGTCTTCTCCTTGGCCTGACCCTGCCTCAGCAGGGCTATTTGTCGTGCTTTGGCGGCATCTGCGACTGCCTGAAAAGTGTCACCGGGCTGCGGGAGTCCAGTCAGTCCGAGTACCTCAACGGGGCTGGATGGACCGATTTCTTTCTGCTGTTCTCCTCGGTCATCAATAAGAGCGCGGACCTTCCCGACGATTGGCCCGGCGATGAAGTTGTCGCCGATGCGGAGCGTGCCGTCCTTGACCAAAACGGTGGCTACTGGCCCACGACCGCGGTCGATCTTGGCTTCGAGTACTGTACCGCTGGCGCTGCGCTTCGGGTTGGCTTTTAGTTCGCCGAGATCCGTCACGAGCAGGATCATCTCAAGCAGTAAATCGAGATTTGTCTGCTCTTTCGCCGAGACTTCTACGGTAACGGTCTGTCCTCCCCAGTCTTCAGGGGTGAGTTCGAGCTCCGACAGCTCCGTCTTGACACGTTCCGGGTTGGCGTTGGATTTGTCGATCTTGTTTATCGCGACAATGAGCGGGACCTTGGCCGCCTTGGCATGGTCGATTGCCTCCCGGGTTTGGGGCATGACCCCATCGTCTGCTGCTACGACCAGTATCACGATGTCGGTGACGCGCGCCCCGCGCGCTCGCATCAGGGTAAAGGCCTCATGGCCAGGCGTGTCGAGAAAGACAATGCGCCGTTGCTTGAGCTCGACTGAGTAGGCGCCAATGTGTTGCGTGATGCCACCCGCCTCGCGTTCGGCCACGCGGGCTTTTCGGATGGCATCCAGAAGGGACGTTTTGCCGTGGTCGACGTGACCCATCACGGTCACCACAGGGGCCCGCGACGTCAGGTCGTCTTCCTGCGCGGCCGTCGATTCGACCTGGAGCATCTCCTCTTCAAACGAACGCATCTCGACGTCGGCGCCGAACTCCCGCGCGACCATCGTCGCAGTTTCGGTATCCAGTGTCGTGTTGATGGTCATCATCATCCGGCGTTCGATGAGCTTCTTCAACACGTCTTTCGCCCGCAGCTCAAGCTTGTCGGCCAAATCTTTGACCGTCATTCCCTCCGCCAGGGAGATCGTACGGGTGATCGGTGGCGGTGGTGCCGGGGTGTACGGCGTGGATGGCCGTGGTGGACGCCGCTTCCGCCCGCCTGGAGGGCGCGGTGGCGGACGATAAGATGGACGGTAGCCGACGGCCGGTGTGGCCTGGCGCGCTCCCGGGCTACGCGAGGGTTGAGAGGGCAGAGGCCGTGGTCCGCCGAGCGCTGCGTTTGGTCTCGTTGGTGCAGGGCCAATAGGACGAGAGCCGGGACGTGGTCGGGCTGGTGGCCGAGCACTACTCGCCGGTTGGGTTACCGTCGGGCCAATGGGCCGAATCGGAACGGTGGTTGTCGGCTTGAGTGGCGTCAATGGCGGCGGTTTGTCTTCGACTCTGAGTTTGAATTTCGAGGGCGCGACTCGTCCCGTCGGCGTGAACGCCTTAGGGGTACTCTCAGTCGGTGCTGCCGCCATGCTCCTACCTGGTCCTGGCGACGGCTTGTCGGCTTGCGCGGCCACCACGGGTTTGGTGTCAGGAGGCGGTGCGGCCGGTGTTGTATCGGCCGGTGGAGCTTTGATTGCCGGAGTGGTCGACGCCGCTTCGGCTACGGTCGGCGTTGGAGGAGACTCGGATACCGTGTCGGTCGTTGGGCTATCGGCGGTAGCGGTAACGGTGTCCGCTTCGGCCGCCACTGGAATACCTGACGGAGTCTCGGTCGCCGATTCGGTTGACGACAAGTCGGGGTCCGGAGGAGTGACCGGTTCTTCGGTCTCCCGGGTGATTGCGGTGGTCTCGAGCATCGACTCCGTTGGCAGCGGTATTTCGTCGCTGGTTGTCTGCGGCTGCGTCTCTTCAGTCCTGACGGAAAGAGCGGGCGCGATTGTCTCGGGGGAGGCAGGTGGCGATGCAGGCTCTGTTTCACCCTCTGCGTCCGTGGGGGCTTTTGGTGCGACTGGTGTGACCGACCTTGCTTCTTCGATCACGATCGTTGGTTTTGGCCCGTGATCAGTGTCCTGGCTGATCGGCTCAGTTATAGGTTCTGTGGCCTCCGGTACTGACTCGTCAACGGCTGTGGTTTCCGGGTCTACCATATCGCCTGGCTCGGCGACTGGAGTGTCCGTGGGGGCCGTGTCGAGCCGCGGGGGGCCGAGGCGGGGGCGCATTGACGGAGCTGGCGGCGTTGCGGACTTTCCACTGGTACGCCCTTTAGCGGGTGAAGGCGTCGCTTTTGAGAACAGGCGGCCTGTGGGTAGATTCAGATCGCGATCGCGCGCGATACGCTCGGCGAACTGCCTTGCGACAATTTCCTCGATGGTGCTCGAGGCACTCCTGACCTCGATGCCATGTTCGCGCTTAAGAAGGTCGATGACCTCGTGACTCGGGAGCCCGAGCACTTCAGCGACCTTGTAGATCCGAATCGTTGCCAACGTGTGTCCTTTGTCTTACGCGTATTTAGAACGACTTCAAACCAATGAGCGAGCTACGCGCCGAATTCCGTCCCGGTGTTACGCGGCGTTCCAAGAATCCGGCTTTTCGACCGACACGAACGAGTATCCATTCTTCGACCCACTGACCACTTCGAGAGCGACTGGTACCAGTCATGTCCCTAATCCGCATCAGAGGTGTCCGTAGCTTTCTCGGGTGCTGGAGTCACCGTATCTTCCCCGGGATCTCCCTCTTCTGGCGCCACGGCTGGACTAGATTCGCTATCTGGGACTTCTGCTGGCCAAGCAGTGGGGGGCTCTATTCCCTCCTGAGGAATTGCTTCGGTCATCCCGCTACCGACGGCGCCACCGGCGGCCATAGTCGCTGCCTCGGCGTCTTGACGAAGCGCCTCGGCTGCTCCTTCGGAGATACCAAGCACATCGCTGAGTTCGGTCGAGGTCGCAGAAATCATTCGTTCGACGGTTTCGATACCGGCTGCATTCAACTTTTCGACCATTTCCTGATCGAGTCCAGGTACCGACAGGGGGGCCGGATCCGCGCCGAGTTCGTCGAACTGCGCCTCGACCTCACGCCGCTTCTCTTCTTCACTCTTGATGTCGATTTTCCAGCCGGCGAGCTTGGCAGCCAGGCGTACGTTCTGGCCTTTCTTCCCGATAGCTAGCGAGAGCTGCCGCTCCTCGACGACGACTTCGATAACTCGCTCCACTTCGTCGACCACCGAGACGCGTTGCACGCGGGCAGGGCTGATTGCGTTGGTCACAAAGCTTGTGGCATCGTCAGACCATTCGACGATATCGATCTTTTCGCCACGGAGTTCCCTGATGATTGCCTGCACGCGCGTGCCCTTCATGCCGACGCAGGCTCCCACGGGGTCTATCTCTCGTTCACGCGACGCGACGGCGACCTTGGCGCGATCGCCCGCCTCACGGACTGCACCACGGATGACGACCGTGCCGTCGTAGATTTCTGGGACCTCTTGCTCGAAGAGTTTGATTAGTAGGACCGGATCCGTACGCGAGAGGAGGATCTGAGGCCCCTTGGTGTTCTTGTTGACGTCTTTGATGACTGCTCTCACGCGATCGCCGGTCGTGTAATTCTCGGCCCGGGATTGTTCCCGTCGCGACAGGAGGGCTTCGACGTGTCCGATTTCCACGATAATGTCGCCGTTTTCGAAGCGCTTGACGAGGCCATTGACGACCTCGCCAATCCGCTGGCCGTACTCGTCGAATACATTTTCGCGCTCGGCCTCACGGACCTTCTGGAAGATAACCTGCTTCGCGGTTTGCGCTGCGATTCGTCCCAGTACGTCAGTTGGCTTTGGAAATTCGATTTCCATGCCGGGCTCGGCTTCGTCTCCATAAAGCTCTTGAGCCTCGACGATGGCGATCTCGGTCGCTGGATTGGTTACTTCCGAGACAATTTGTCGTACGGCAAACAGCTCGACCTGGCCGGTTTCCGGATTGAATTTCGTACGGAGATTTTCGTCCGACTTGTAGTATTTCCTAGACGCCGTTAGGACGGCATCTTCGATGGCGGTAATGATGATGTCCGCCTCGATGCCTTTCTCCTTGGCAAGCGCCTCAATGGTCTGCTGTAGCGCGTTGTTCATGAGATTCCCGTGAGACGATGTGATGCGCCATCTGAACGATGAGGCTAGATCTCCACTTCGAGCCTCGCTCGGGTCACCGTCTTCTCGGGTACCCGGTATTTCGATTTACCGTCTTCTACTACGATCGTCTGATCGTCTATCGCCACGATCCGGCCAGATACAAATCGCTGACCGTCGATCGGGTCTGAAGTGACGATCCTGACCCGGCGCCCGACGAATCGGACAAAATCCGCTAGACCTCGTAATGGGCGGTCAAGCCCAGGCGACGAAACTTCGAGCGTGTACTTTTGCTCGAGCGACGTCTCCACGTCGAGTATCGCGCTCACGTCCACGCTTACGGCTTGGCAATCCGTGACCGTGACGCTTTCCTCGTGTTCGCCATGCTCTGACACCTGCTCAGAAGGTAGGCGATCGATGATTATGCGCAAGACCCAGCCAATGGATTCACGACGAAACTGGAGATCGAAGAGCTCCAGTCCATGGCTGTGCGCCACACGTTCTGCGATTGTACGAATCGCAAGTATCCGGTCTGTTCCGGCCTCGGAAAGCGCCACGATGACAAGTCCCGAAAAACAAAAAGTGGGCCCAAACGCCCACTTGTTTACAAAACCGCGAACGTAACCGTAAAACTATATCATGACTGAGCGATGGAGAAATGACGGCTTGCCTGGTTCGCCTGACCCATCCATCAGAAATCGATCGTTCCGGGCGCTCGAGGGCAGGGAATGACGTCTCGAATGTTGGTCATACCAGTGACGTATTGAATGAGGCGTTCGAAGCCGAGGCCAAAGCCGGCGTGCTCGACGCTGCCGTAGCGGCGTAGGTCTCGATACCACCCTAGCTCGTGTCGGTCGATGTTCAGCTCGTCCATTCGGCGGTCGAGCATGTCGAGGCGTTCCTCTCGTTGGCTTCCGCCGATGATCTCGCCGATGCGGGGAGCGAGGACATCCATGGCTGCAACGGTTTTGCCGTCGTCGTTCACGCGCATGTAGAACGGTTTGAGCGTGCGGGGGTAGTTCATGACGATAACGGGTCCCCCGACGACGTGGTCCGTGAGATACCGTTCGTGCTCAGAGGCCAGATCGTCGCCCCACCGGTGAGGAATCTTGAAGGTCGATCCTGCGGCATCCAGGTGACCGGACGCCTCCGTGTACGAGATGCGGGCGAATGGCGTTTCGGGGATTCGGCTTAGCTCGGCGATGGATATCGCCTTGTAATGCGTCTCGAAGAACGCAAGTTCCGCTTCGCAGCGTTCGAGTGCTGCTGTGCACATGGCCTTCAAGAAATCTTCTGCCAGATCAGCGTTGTCCTCCAGATCGGTGAACGCCATTTCTGGCTCAATCATCCAGAACTCGGAAAGGTGCCTTGAGGTATTAGAGTTTTCCGCGCGGAATGTCGGGCCGAAGGAGTAGACGTCGCCCAACGCCAGGGCCATGAATTCTGCCTCGAGCTGGCCACTTACTGTGAGATGGGCAGGTCGGCCGAAGAACGCGCCCGCTGGCCCTGTCTTGGTCTCGACCCTGAACATCTCCCCGGCTCCTTCGGCGTCAGAGCCTGTGATGATGGGCGTGTGAGCCCACACGAATCCTCGTTCCTGGAAGAATTCGTGCACGGCCATCGACAGGGCGTTCCGCACGCGGAATACTGCTCCAAACGTATTGGTCCTAGGCCGAAGATGGCCAAGATCGCGAAGAAATTCGAGCCCGTGTCCTTTCTTCTGCAGAGGGTAGTCCGGCGGAGCGTCGCCCAACACATCCAACTCTGCTACTTGGACTTCGATCTGCTGCCCGGCCCCCGGTGATGCCTGGCTCATTCCCTGCGCTCGGATTGCTGTCCCCGTCAATACTTGCTCAAGCGATTCAAACGCGGGTGTGTCCTGATTGATGATGAGCTGGAGCGTGGCTTGCGTCGAACCGTCGCTAATCACGAGAAAGGCGAAATGCTTGGAAATACGCTTGGTGCGGACCCATCCGCAAACGGTAACAGGACTGTCCGGAGGGAGCGATTTCAGCACGTCGCGGAGCCGATTACGTTTCATGGTTCTTCTTGCGGTGGCGATGCTGTTGCAATCTCTCGACCGAGTCGCCCCAGGTATCTCAAGGCGCCGCGTTTTCGTATCTCTGTCATTTTCTCTCGTCAGGCCTAGTTGGAGATAGGTTAACTTTGTCCATTGTCCTCGAAGTCGGAGAATTCAGGCGATTTCGGGCAGGTGTGGGGTCAGAATCTCGAGGAGTCGTGCGAAGCGGGGATACGCGTGGAGCGTTTCCCGCAGGTAACGAAGCGTCCGTGGAATCGGTGCGGCGAATTCGTTTCGATGTAGTCGACTGATCTGGTGGCCGAAGGTGCCCAATGCTTTGAGGTGACGTTGTACCGACATAAGGTCGAAACGGCGGCGGTAGTCGGCCGACTGTGCTCCGGGTACGACCCGGAGGAAATAGGCAATCATCGCGTCTACAAAAACGGGTGTCGTGTCGACGTAGCAATCGCGAAGCAGTGAGACCAGATCATAGGTGTTTGGGCCCATGCGGGCGTCTTGGAAGTCGATCACGACCAGACGCCCGGGTTGCACCATGAGATTCCGGCTGTGGTAATCGCGGTGGCAGAGCACCCGTGGTTCGGCAGCTAATTCCGCAACGATTGGCGCCAATTCCTGTCGAAGAGCTTCTTCCTCGGTTGGCGGGATTCTTCGTTGACGATAGGCGCCCAGAAATTCAGACTGAAAGAACTCAAGCTCCCAGGAGAGCTTTTCCGTATCGAAGGCAAGCGTGAAGGGTGGGCCATCGGCGGGCTGATGCCCCGAGTGCAACTGGAGTCGCGCGAGATAATCGATGGCCTGCTGATATAAGGGGACGGGGTTGTGGCTGGGGACCGTGAGCCACTGCTGAAGCGTGTCATCGCCGAGGTCGTCCAAAGCCAGTATCCCGAGGTCGCCGGCATGGTGGGTTACTTGGGGTACTGGAATTCCGCGCTGTTCGAAGATCTTCGCAACGGTGAGCTGTACCAGTTGTTCGGGGTGAAATGGTGTGGCGTGGATGGCGAGGACGAAGGAGCGATGACCTTCTGGGCGTATACGCGCGTAACAGCGGCTCGATGCGTCTCCGTGCAATCGCTCCACCGTAGTGGATTCGGGAGAGAGGTCAATTCGCTCGAGGTATTCCGTGATGCGACGTGAGACGTCGTCGTCACTTGACGGTAGCCCGGCCTGCGTTTCGGACGTCATCATGGTTGTGACTGTGGATCGACCAAGGGATAAATCTTTCACTGTGGGCGGTGGATTGTCGCCTCGATGGGTACCATCAGAAAGTCTCCGAGTTTTTGGCTATCTGGTATGTTGATTTTACTCATGACTCTGTCGGGTGGTGGGAGGACAACGACCTGACGAGACAGGTGGGTCCCAGCCGGGATCTGAACACCATCAGTGACGATGCACTCGGTCAGTACGCATCCAGTGTCGACGGACACGTTGTTCCATAGGATTGAACCTTGAATCTTGGCGCCGGGATGCACGTCCGTGCCGGAGCCGAATGGTTGGTTGGTCATGCCTTCTGTGGCGGCGATTTTATGGTTTGTCGTCAGATAGTCGGCCGGGGTCCCGATATCGTGAAAATCGCCGCTGACATGATGGACCGCGATTTGGTGTCCGTTGGTCAGTAACTCATCGTACACGCCACCGATCGACGCAGCGGAGACTCCGTCTGGAAGTGGCTCGAAGACGTCGCTATTCGCTGCCTGCACGCCGACGAAATGGAGTGCGTTGCGTTGCTCCCCGGCGCGAGTGACTCCTGTAACCCAGCCATCGGTATTGGCCACGATTCCCCCGTAGCGGTCCGGTGCGGGGTGCGTTGTAACGGCCAGAGTCACACGTGCGCCACGGGAAACATGCGTGTTCCACAAACCGTTCAGGTCGACGTTGGTGAGGGTGTCACCGTTCACGAGGAAAAATTGTGAATCCAGCAATGGAAGAGCGTGTCGCGGGCCACCAGCTGAACCCAGGACTTCACGTTCCCAGGAGTATCGAATCCGGCAGCCCTGCGTGTGCCCATCACCCAGAACCGCAGCTATGGTCTCCGGTCGATGATGCAGGTTGACCACAACCTCACGAATTCCCGCTGCGGTCAACTTCGTGACCTGGCGGCGGATGAGCGGGATGCCTGCCACGGGGACGGCGGCCTTGGCTCTGGAATACGTCAATGGACGCAGTCTTGTGCCTAATCCGGCCGCGAGAATAAGCGCTGGAGGGAGGACGTTGGTCATGGTGTTTCGAAGAGCATGTGACTCGCGGTACTCCCGGTAGCTTTGCGGTGTTCCAGGAATAGAGCGAAATAGGAATCGAGGACGAACGTAGACGCTGGCCGGCCCAGTGCGTCGGCCATGTCAAGAATCTCCGATTCAGCTCCTTCCAGTTCGACGAATGTACCGATCGGGGATTCGTCAATGGTGATTACGAGATTCCCGAGGCGAAATTCTTCTCGATACTTCTGATATCGAAACCATACGTGATAGCCCAGGCGCTGGAATAGTGTCAGAAGCAACTCGCCATCGGCCACGCTGGTTTCGAGTTCCTCTCGCACCTTTGTTCTTCCGGGTTGCGGCGGGCCTTTGAACGTGAGGATGCTGTCGTCGCCGTCGAAACGGACCCGCAGCGCGCACTTGCGGACCCGCAGCGGGGTGGCTTCGCGATCGAGCAGGTAGTCGTTTTGAAGTCGTCGTGGATGTAGAGGAATCGCACCAGCTTTCATCACGTCGTGTCGCGCAATTGCTGGGCTTTCATACCGTAGTTTGACCTCACGTTCGGTCATTGTCCAAGAAAATCTAGTGAACCTGTCCGGGGCGTAGTTTTCCCGTGGCGGGGGGGCTGAGATCGGCTCTCGCTGACTCTGCTGCCGAGGTTGGATCAAATGACGCCCCACGCAATGCTGGGCGTCCCACACCTTTACCAAAAAGCATGACTGTGTGACTTGTACCCAGTCCACCGGGAACCAAAAGGCTTTTCAATGCCAGCCGATGGCGCAAGCCGGCACGGGTGTCGTGGCCGGACAATGGGGTGTCCAGCGCCCCCAAACCCAGAAGAAATCGTGTTTGGTCGACTTCTCCTAGGAGGTCAAGCCCCGCGTGAAGAGCCGTGTTTTTGACCGATGTGAGATCGACGTGGGCTGTGATGTCTTGTTCCCCCGGGTGCGCTAGCCACGCCGGTCCGCCAGGCTGCTCAGGGTCGGCTGTGGTGGTGTTGATCAGATGTTGACGAAAGGTGGTGAGTGTGCCGCTGGCGTGATGTCCGGCATAGAGCTTATCGGCAGAGTGTCCGTAGTCAATCAACAGGAGAAACCCACGAGTGAGCCGCTGTGTGACGTCCCGGATCCAATCAACCGCGGCGAGATTTACTTCGCCGCGCCAGCCGACCGCGGGCTGCACGTTCACGTGATCAAGATAGTGCGCCAGGCGCTCTGTTGATGGTGCAGCGAGACGTTCAACGAGTTGGTTGTCGTCGAGTCCTACGAAGATCTCGGCGAGGCCGTTCGACGTCATGGTGACGACGTGAGTCGGGAGTGCGTCGAGGAGTTCATTAGCAAGAATGACGCCGGAGATCTCTTGCGGGGGCGTCGGCGACTGGGCGACGAGGTGTTTGGCATGCTGTCCGAGTGTCGTGCGTTGTACGTCGCGTGCGGCGGGGCTCGTCTCGACAAGTGTCAACTGCGTGGACGCATAGAACTCGGCGTGGTCACTGGAGGCGGCATCGAGGATGTCTCGGGCCAGCTGTCCATTGCCCGCACCGATCTCGACTAGTTCGAATCCGGGTTCTCCGGTTGCGGCCAGCAGGCGATGCATTTCCGCAAGTTGAATCGCAAGCAGGGAACCGAACTGGGGACCCACGTCGACGCTGGTAAAGAAATCTCCCTCGCGGCCGGTTTTTCTGGGCGCGCGCGTGTAGTAGCCGAGGCTGGGGTGGTAGAGCGCCATGTCCATGAATGCCGCCACCGTGAGGGGACCCTCGCTACGGATCCGCTGCGTGATGAGGGCCCGAAGGTTCGTGGACATGGCGCTGGAACGACGGAGCTACTCCTTACGAATACGGAGGAATACTTGCGATTCGCCGCGAAGAATCAGGAGGAATGCAGTGCGCCCAGCCTCAACTTGATTCAGTTCTTGAATCGCTTCCGTGGCGGACCCGACGGGCGAACGGTTGACGGCAGTGATGACGTCGCCGGGGCGGATGCCTCCCTGCTGAGCGGCACCTCCAGGATCGACTCCACTCACGATCGCGCCAGTCGTGCCCGCGGGAAGTTCGAGCTGTCGAGAAACCTCCGTGGTCAGATCCTGGAGGTTCATGCCGAACCCTGTGCTAAGGTCTTCGACTTCGATCTCGGCCTCCGCTACTTGACCCTGATTCTCAAGGTCAAGCTCGCCGATGGTGATAGGCAGCGTCGTGGGCATGCCATCGCGGTACACGCCTAGCTCCACGACATCACCCGGTCGCGTGTCGACGACCTTCTGTTGCAAGTCTTCCAAATCTGCCACTCGTTCGCCGTCGAAACTCACGATTACGTCGCCCAGCTCGAGGTCAGAATTGTCCGCCGGTCCATCGGGAGCGATGGTGGAGACGATCGCGCCCATACGTTCGTCGAGTCCAAGATCCTCATAGTCATCGTTCGTGACGGCCAGGATAGATACGCCAATGACCCCCCTGGTGACGCGACCGGTGCGTAGCTGAGGTAGTAGTTCTCGAACAACGTTGATTGGCACGGCGAAGCCAATCCCCAAGTTGCTGGGCCGATCACTGACGATGGCAGTGTTGATACCGATGACGTCGCCGCGGAGATTCAACAATGGCCCTCCGGAGTTACCGGGATTGATGGCTGCGTCGGTTTGAATGACTGGTTGCGACCTTCCTCGAACTTGTTCGAACGGTCGACCGACGGCGCTTACTACGCCGACGGTTACCGTGTGGCCAAGGTTGAAGGGATTCCCAATCGCCATGACCCAATCGCCTGAGCGCATCTGATCGGAGTCACCGAAGCTCGCTTCTGGAAGTTCATAGTCCGGCCGTTCGATGAGTTCGATCAGGGCACTATCGGTGAGACGATCCCGGCCGACGATGCGGGCTTCATAGGTTTCGTCGTCGTCACCGAAGAAGGACACTTCGATTTTTGTCGCATCCTGAACA
This sequence comes from uncultured Vicinamibacteraceae bacterium, assembly GCA_964591245.1. GTDB lineage: Bacteria > Acidobacteriota > Vicinamibacteria > Vicinamibacterales > UBA8438 > CAZPZZ01. Next base: position 36,131 of record CAZPZZ010000015.1, read on the forward strand.
ACATGATTGTTGGTCAGGATGTACCCTTCTCGATCAATCACAAAGCCAGTGCCAGCGGCGACCGTAGTTCGATCGCTATTACGATCCCGTTCCCCCCGTTCCTCAGGTGGGTCGCCGAAGAAGCGTCTGAACAAATCGTCGTCGCCGAAAAATCGGTTCGATTCCCCCCCCTGGCTGCTGCGGGTCTCGGTGCGGATGTTGACCACCATGGGGCTTTGCGCTTCGGCAATGTCCCGAAAGGTAGTTGCGGTCAACTGACCCGTGATCGGTGCACTGTTCATCTCGGGCAGGACCGTAAGGCCTGAGGTTCCTGCCCCTCCGGCCTGGGACCCGCTCGAGGTCTGTGCGACAGAGCGCGACACCATGTCGAGGCGTCCCGCGATGACGAGACCGACCACCATTGAGATCACGGCGATCAAAACCCCTGAAAATAGCGTGTTTCTACGTTTACCCATCCTGCTCCTCCACACCTTGCCTACCCTATCCTAATAACAGGATTGCATCCTGCCTGGGGCCAGTTACAGTTGCCGTGTCGGAACCCACGTGCAAATTGATCTCCGTCCGGAGACCAAAGTCGTCGAAGTAGATCCCCGGCTCGACGGTGACCGCGGTTCCTGGAAGTAGCCGGCGTTCGTCGTGAGTCTCGAAATCGTCGAGGTTCACACCGTTGCCGTGTACGGCTTCACCAAGGCTGTGTCCTGTCCGGTGTACGAATTGGTCTCCGAAACCCGCTGTGTCGATCAATTGCCGCGCTGTTCGATCGACTTGCCATCCGTGAAGAGAACGGCCCTGTTGCACTCCGTCCTGCACGAATGCGACGGCAGCGTCACGTCCTTGCCGAATCACGTCGAAGGCGTCGGCGTAGCGGGGGGGCACGCTCGTCCCTGTGAAGCCCATCCAGGTTATGTCTGCGTATACGGCTCCAGGTGTTGTCAATTTACCCCACAGGTCCAAGAGCAGTATTTCGTCTGAGTCGATGATTCGGTGCCGGGGCTGTGTCGGCAAGTAATGGGGGTCTCCGGCATTTTCTTGAGCGGCCACGACTGGACGTGAATCGCTGATCAGTTCGGCATCTTCGAACCATCCGCTCATGGCGTCTTGTACTTCGAACTCGGTTACCGGGGTATGGCTACGGATCCGTTCACGTACCAGTGCGAAGGCCTGATCCTTAATGGAATACAGGGCTTGTGCGGCTGTTTGGTGAGTAGCCAGCGCGGCTTCATCCCAGACTGCTTCAAACCGCTGGATCAAGTCCCCTGACGAGCGAATCTCCGCACCGAGGGCGCGTACCACGTCGATCGTCCCGCCATCAATCCGGGAAATGTACGGAATCGCGCAGTTCGGCGAGTACTCCATGGCCAGAGTTGCACCAGTCTTCACGAGTGATCGGAGACCGGCCTGAAACTCTTCGTATTGAGCATATTCGGTTTTTTCGCCAGGAAGATGGTCGAGGCGGTCACGTTCAATGGTGTGCACAAGGCCGCGCGCGGGACCGTCTGACGGAATCAGATAATACCAACGACGGGTTGTGAGCTTCGCTGCGGTGCTGAGGCCAGCAACTCGCCGGGAAATCGGATTGGAGCCGTGGAAGTCGTACAAGAGCCAGCCGTCAAGTCCATCATCGCGAAGGGCCTGCTGGACGGCGGCGATATCCAGCGTCATGGACTGCAGTATAGCAGCGCAATTGTTCTCAGTCCGTTCTTCCCGAGTCATCGTGCGGTCCATTGCGAAGTTTGTCCCGTTCTACAAATTAGGACGCCGGGGGCCGCGTAATGGTCGGGGCAATCTGTATTTGCTCGGTTCCACGTCCTAGGGCGTACACGAAAAAAGGGTGCCACGTAGACGTTTGCACACGCGGCACCCTTGAATTCGTCGAAAACTGGCGTGGATTTAGGCCTCTGTGTCTTCTTCCTCGCCCTCTTCACCTTCCTCCTCCTCGAGAGGGGTCGGTTCATCCATTTCTTCCGCTACCGTCGCCTCGATGACGCCGTTCTTGTGGCTGAATTCGTAATTACTGCGCGACATCCGGCTGTTTCTCGGGATTCTGAGTTCTACCTCGACGATCTGGCCTTCGAGTAACGGCTTCTGTAGCCGGAATGAGCCGCCGCTCACGGTGTCGCCAGCGCGGTCGTACCAGAATTCGTCAACTTTAAACCCCGCCAGGGCACCGTCAGTACGGTTCTCGATCCGGAACGTGGTGACCATCTCGCTTCCATCTCGTCTGGTGACCGGCTGCAGATAGCCGATCTGGCCGGGGCCCCTGACGGTGGCAACCAACTCCGATTCCGAGACATTCTCCAGCGCCGAGCGCAGCTCGATCTCTGCAGCTGGAATGATCACGATTTCCGGTTCCTCCGCTTCTCCACCGCCACATCCGACCGCGACGGCAACGAGCACGAGACAACCGAACAGCGCCGTTAGATTCAACCGTTTCATTAACCAGCCCTCCGAAAGTCGACCCGTGCACGAGAGCACCTCTCATGAACGAATGCAATTGATAGACCGAGCATTATATGGCGGGTTATGCCAAAGCTCAATACTGTAGGTTACAGCTCGCCGTTCCAATCCTCTGGTTCGGTGTGACTGGACCGAAATATTTCCAGGTGCCACTTCCCTCCACCCCACGGCTCAATGACTTCAGCCGCGACGACATCGACCAGAATCTCCGCAAAGGCCCTTCCGTCCGGATCTCCCTCAAGATGGTATGCGGCCTCGTCCCATGTGAACGAGGGGTACAGCACGAGTGTTAGAAACAGGTCGTAGCCATCATCGACCACGATGAGCTGGCCGCACGGCCGCTTCAACGTAGAGTGATAGACGAGGTATTTTTCCGCGCTGTGCGCGCGGATATAGCGTTTGAGTGCAAATTCACGGGCAACGACCTCTTCGACCGCGATCTTCTTGTCCCAGCAGTCACGACAATAGCGAGCGTCGCCACGTGGCTCAGAGACCTCCTTTGCCCCGCACAGTGTGCACTGTCCCTGGGCCGCCGACCGTGTTGCCATGAGCAAATTCTAGCAGCTCGCTACTCTCGTTCCCTAGCGGGTTGGTAGACTGAAAAGATGAACAGACCGACGCACCTGGGGCTGCGCCATATCGCGTTGTTCACCCACCGGTACGAGGAGATGAGGGAGTTTTACATCGAACGGCTTGGATTCAAGATCGAGTGGGAGCCTGATACTGACAACGTCTACCTCACCTCAGGAACCGACAATCTCGCCCTCCATCGCGGGCAGGCGAAGACCCTCACCCAGCCGGTGAAGGATGGGTTAGATCATCTCGGACTGCTCGTTCGCCACGCCGATGATGTTGACCAATGGGCCGCCTATCTAGAAGCGCAGGCGATTCGACTCAAGGCCGCACCGCGTACCCATCGTGACGGTGCCCGGTCGCTGTATCTGAGCGATCCCGATGGCAACACCATTCAAATTCTGCATCATCCGCCAATCAGCGGGGTGCGGCCTTAGTCGGTGAGGGAGGCGCTGGGCCGTTATCGTTCTGCCCAGCGTAGTTTTTCCCGGAGCACCGCAAAGTAGGGGCGTGCAGTGGCTCGAATGATACGTAGCGGTCGTTCCAACGCCTTGACGACGACGGCGTCGCCAGCTTGGAGTTGGAAACCGGTCTGCCCGTCGAAACTCGCGTAAGCCTTGGCGTCGGTGTCGCCGAGCTCAGGTTCGATTCGAATCGCCGAGTTGTCCGGCAGTACCACGGGACGGTTGGTCAGCATATGTGGCGCGATCGGTGTCAGCACGAATGCATTGACCAGTGGATGCACGATGGGACCGCCAGCCGAGAGGTTGTAGGCTGTCGACCCCGTGGGGCTCGCGACGATGAGGCCGTCGGCGCGGAAGCGAGCCACAAACTGCTCGCCCACCGAGACGGACAAGTCGAGAATGCCGGAAAGCGCACTCTTTGTGATGACGACGTCGTTGAGCGCCAAGCACGTGGTTAGTGTCCGTTTGTTACGGATTGTCTGAGATTGCAGCATACGTCTCTCGTCGACGCCCGCTGCACCCTCGACGGCTGAGTCCAGTGCGTCGAAGAGTTCGGGAAGTGTAATTTCCGTCAGAAATCCCAGGCTGCCGAAGTTGACTGCAAGAATGGGCGGATTCTCTTTCGTGGCGGCAATTTGCCGTGCAACCCCAAGCAACGTACCGTCTCCCCCCAGGACGAGGATGAGATCCGACACGGTCGGAAGCTGTGCCGAATCGATGGTGGTCTCGGTCTGGAGCCCCGAGAGCGCGGCGGTTTCCTGTTCGACAACCGCCGTGAGTGAGCGCGCTTTCAGCCAGGCAACAACATCACGGACCAGCGGTGCCGCAGCAGCGAGGCTGCTCTTGGCAATGATGCCGACGCGAGTGATCGGTCGGGATGTGGGTGGGCAGACAGCCATCAGCGCTGGAGGGGATGATGCGGTGGACGCCGGTGGAATCGGAGCGACGACACGGAATGCCAGGTTGTTCGTTCACGACCGCGCGTGTTCGCGGCGCACTGTTTGCTTCGAGTTGGTGTTTCGATCATGACGGATTCCGTGCATTGAGATGGCTTTGCCGATGTGCGCTCATGACGCGGACCGGAGATGCAGAAAGAATTCTCTGTTTCCGCGCGCTCCGGTGATAGGCGAGGGGGTCATGGCCACTCGTCTCAATCCTACCTCAGTCGCGGCCACAGTTACGTCGTTGATCACGCGGTTGTGAATCTCGGCGCTCGTGACAAGGCCACCGCGCCCCACGTCGGCACGCCCAGCTTCGAATTGCGGTTTTACCAGTGTCAAGAGGTCGCCCTGGGGTGCAAGTAGACCCGGTAGTCTGGCGATGAAGTGACGAATGGAAATGAACGACACGTCGACGGTGATGATGTCGAAGCGTGAAGTAGGCGTCGAAAGTTCTTCCGGGGTGGCGGTACTGATGTGGACCCGCTCGAGCACGACGACACGGGGGTCTTGTCGGAGGCGCCAATCAAGCTGGCCGTGCCCCACATCGAGTGCGACGACGGATCGTGCCCCCCGGCGTAACAGCACGTCCGTGAAGCCTCCTGTTGACGCTCCTACATCGAGTGCAGTACGGCGTTCCGGAACCACACGGAATTGGTCCAGGGCATGAGCGAGTTTGACACCGCCTCGGCTGACATAGGGGTGATCTGGGGTCGCAATCGCGATCTCGGCATCGGATTGGATCAGGGTGCCGGCCTTGGTGACTTTTTCTCCTTCGACGTGCACGTGGCCTGCGATGACGAGGGCCCGTCCGCGGGCGCGGGACGGGACGAGACGGCGTTCATGCAGTAGTGTGTCGAGCCGGATTCGAGCCATGTCTGTAAACGGGTACAATACCGAGCGATTCCGGTCGTGTGGCGGCGCCTAGCGGTGTCGACCCCGGGGTGGTTGTAGCTTTCTCCCGCTCATCACAGGTTGTTGGTCGCCCGCCCGCATATCCGGCGGAAACGTTTGACATGAACGCATTGCGGTCTTCTGCTCGTTTCGCCGTGCATCAGGTCCTGGCCAGTCTCGCCTATGGTGACGCGATTGGCAATGAAGTGATCGGTATTCGCGCGGTGTTGCGAGAGGCCGGCTATAACTCGGAAATTTTTGCCGAGAGCTCTGATGAGCGTCTCTCTGGCGTCTGTCGCCACTGGAGTGACTTAGCCGAAATTTCACACGCCGATAACGTGCTCCTGCATCATTTCTCTATTGGTTCGGTACCATCGCGGGTTGCGTACGCCCTGCCGGACCGGATGATCCTCGTGTACCACAACATCACGCCAGCTGAGTTTTTCGTGGATACGCATCCCGGTCTCGCGGCGGCCTGTTATACCGGGCGTCGTGAATTGGGTGCCTTCGTCGACCGGTGTCACCTTGCACTCGGGGATTCCGAGTTCAATCGACAGGAACTCGAGGCCGTGGGCTTCAGGAAGACAAGGGTATTACCCGTTGTCCCAAGCTTTGCCCACCTCAGCGAGCGGCCGGATCGCAGTCTGGTTGAAGAATTCGATGACGGGCGAATCAACCTGCTTTTCGTGGGGCGTGTGATTCCGAGTAAGCGTATTGAGGACGTCATAAAGTTTTACCATGCCTTGCGGCTCAAGTATCAGTCGAACGCCAGGCTGCTCTTCGTGGGATCCGCAAGTGGTTTTGAGTCGTATCAGACGTTGCTGTACGACCTCATCGCATCATTGGGGGTGCCGGATGTGCATTTCCTTGGACATGTGTCCAACGCCATGCTGACGGCGCTCTATGACATCGCTGATCTATTTCTTTCGGCCAGTGAGCACGAGGGATTCTGCGTGCCGCTAATCGAAGCGTTCTACAAACGGATTCCGGTCGTAGCGTATGCTGCGGCGGCCGTGCCGATGACGATGGACGGGGCCGGTGTGCTCTATGAATCGAAGGACCCGCGTCATGTTGCTTCAATCCTCAACACGGTGTTGACTGATACGGCGCTGGGGGATGAAATCGTTCGCGGGCAGGATGCGGCGCTGGCTCGTTTGCTGGCTCAGGACTTCAAGGGCAAATTGCTCGGCGCTGTTCAAGAGGTGGCTCGGGCACCGCGGTTGCCACAACTTCCGGTATCAGAAGAATTTTGGCCACGATTTCACGAGGCAGATCGGTTGGATAAAGTACGCCAGCGGCGCCCAGGCTTGTTCCAGGCGCTTCCGCCTGAAACAGACGACGATGAGCGCGTGTGACTCGCGAGAGCTGCGATGATCCGGCAGCCAGCTAGGCTCGTCGATACGATGTTCGATGTTGTCGTCATTGGAGGTGGCATCACCGGAGCGTGTGTGGCGCATGACGCAGCGCTTCGGGGGCTATCGGTCGCATTAGTCGAACAGGGGGATTTTGGTGGCGCGACCTCATCGGCATCGTCGAAGTTGCTGCACGGGGGGATTCGCTACCTGCAACAGGGCCGTGTGGACAAGATTCGTGAATCGGCCATAGAGCGCGCGTGTTTTCACCGTATCGCCCCGCATCTGATGCATTGGGTGCCTTTCCTTGTACCAACACAGCGAAGCGTCCTGCGGGGAGAGTTGGCACTTCGCAGCGCGATGTGGCTGTACCAGGGGATCACCCGTGGGGCCGATCGCACGGTGCTTGACCCATCGAAGCGTATGCCGTCGGCCAGGTTCTATTCCGGGAGTGAACTCTCTCGTTTAGTGCCGGCGCTCGGGAAGCGAGATGACGTGACGGGGGCGCAACTGCTCTACGAGTCGCATCTCCATAGCAGCGAGCGCATGACTTTGGCCTTCTTGAAGACTGCGGTCTCGTCGGGGGCCGTCGTGGCCAATTACACTGCTGCGCACGGAGTGCTGCAGCGCCGGAGCCGGGTCGAAGGCGTCACCGTTATCGATAGGCTGAACGGAGAGCGATTCGACGTGCGCGGGCGGCTCGTGGTGAATGCCGCTGGTCCGTGGTTGGTTACGCTGAACCAACGGCTGAAGGTCGGCCGCTTGGCAGCTCCCGTCCGAGGGTTCTCCCGAGGGGCCCATCTGGTGACGCGACCGGTTTCGGACCATTTTGCTCTGGCCTTGCCCACTTCACGACGTGCTAGCACTCTGCTGGATCGTGGCGGGAGGCACCTGTTTGTAATTCCGTGGAGAGGGCGTTCCTTGATCGGGACGAGCGATCGTCCTCATGTTGGTTCACTTGATGTCATTGAGCCAACTGAGGACGACATTGCCGATTTGTTGGGTGATGTAAACAAGGCATTACCAGGCGTTGGTTTGACTCGGGGTGACGTGTTGCACGCCTTCGCTGGTCTCTATCCGTTGACCGCGCATGCCGTCAGTGCGGAGGTCTACCAGGGAACGGGTGATTACCAGATTATTGATCATGGTGGTGCGGGCGGGATGGAGGGCGTCATCTCGGTTCTTGGGGCGAAATACACGACAGCTCGAAGGGTGGCTGAACGCGCGGTCACGGCTATTTGCCAGCGACTTGGACGTCCGACGAGTCGCTGTCGCACCCGCGATGAACCGCTCGTTGGTGGGGCCATCCAGGACCTGGAACGGTTTACGACAGACGCGGTGCGCCGTCTCGCCGGTTCCCTCGCACCTGCGACCGCGGAGCATCTTGTACGGCACTACGGTACGGAAATTGATGCGGTGGTCACGGCTGGTACGGGGGGTGAGGACAAGGACTTGCTGACGCCTTTAGCCCCGGATCGGGAGACCACTGGAGCGGAGGTGTTATTCGCGGTGGAGGAAGAGATGGCGGTGACGTTGGAGGATGTCGTATTCCGTCGTACCGGTCTTGGTACGATCGGGAAGCCCGGCGGTGACTGTTTGCAAAGATGTACGGCCCTCATGGCGTCGAGTTTGCGTTGGAGTCGAGCCCGTATGGATGAGGAACTCCGAGGAATCGAGGCACGGTTTTCGGTTGGAGAGTCCTGATGGTTCAGGTGTGGATACCGTGACACATGAGAGTGCGGAATCAGGACTACGGGTGCTGGTATTGGCTCCGACGCCCTTTTTTGGCGACCGCGGATGCCATGTGCGGATCTATGAAGAGGTACGGTCGCTAGCGGGGCGCGGCGTACGCTGCGCGATCGTGACCTACCCCACCGGGCGAGATCTCCCAGACCTAGAAATTCTTCGGGCTCGCTCGGTCGCGGGGATCGAAGCCGGACCACTGGGCTTCAGTCCAGGACGGCCTATACTCGATGCCAGCCTGTTTGTGACCGCTGAGCTGGCCGTGCGTCGGTTTCGCCCAGATCTGATTCATGCGCATCTCCATGAAGGCATTGCGATCGGCGTGTTACTTCGATGGTGGCACCGGATACCCCTGATCGCGGACCTCCAGGGGAGTTTGGTGGCAGAGATGGTCGACCAGGAGGTATTGTCTGCCGCTGGGCTGCTGGCAGGTGGACTCGGACGGGTCGAGCGGTGGCTGGTTCGGCAGCCAGACCATATCTTGACGAGTTCTGGCCACGGTCTGGCCCTACTCGAGGAGCAGGGCGCTCCGAGGGCGCGGCTATCGGCGCTCCCGGATGGTGTTGACCTCGATACCTTCCAGCCACAACCGTCTGATCAACTCCTACGCGATCAGCTTTCCCTTGGCGACAAGCGGGTCGTCGTGTTCCTCGGGGTCTTGACCGACTACCAGGGGGTCGATCTGCTGGTGGAGATTGCTGCTCGACTGGCTCGTGAGCGAGCGGACGTGCATTTGCTCGTCATGGGGTATCCCAATGAAGAACGGTATCGCGCGACGGCCGTTGCGCGCGGGCTCGGCGAGGTCATGACGTTTCCGGGACGGATTCCATATGCTGAGGCGTCGCGCTGGCTTGGTCTGGGAACCGTGGCCATATCACCAAAACGCTCCTTGACTGAGGCGAACGGGAAATTACTCAATTACATGGCCTGTGGCTTGCCGGTTGTTGCGTCAGATACGCCCGTCAACCGTGAGCTGCTCGGTGAGCATGGGGTCTATGCCTCTGTAGGGGATGCGGACGCGTTTGCCCTACGAATCGGCGAGCTATTGGACCATCCGACTCACGCGCGTGCGCGGGGTGGTGCGCTGCGACGTCG